>JAZUSD010000096.1:0-15793 GCA_045606545.1 Acutalibacteraceae bacterium
GGTGGCAGAAGCTCAGTTAATGCAGCAGTCAAGGATTCAAGAATTAAATGTGTTGTTTCTCTTGCAGGCAGTAACTATCTTGAAGAAGCAGAGCCCAATTCAGCTCCCACATTCTTTATTGCAGGCGAAAAAGATATGATAGTTTCTCCATCTCAATGGATTCAACCTGCCTATGATGTTGCAAAGGGACCTGCTGTATATGCTTCTCTCAACGGAGCAATCCATACCACCTGTTGCACAAATCCCGAAAAATATTCTTCATACACTCTCGATTGGTGCAACGCATGGCTTAAAGGCAACAGCAAAGCACTCAACACATTCAAAAACACCGGCACACTCTCTTCTGACAGTAGCTGGAGTGATTTCCAATGCAAAGGCTTTTAAAACAGTAAAATAACACTCCCGAGGTATTTTTATGAAAAAAATCCATTTATTATGTAATGCCCACCTTGACCCAATCTGGCTTTGGGCAAAAAACGAAGGTATAGCAGAGGCGATTTCCACCTTCCGTGTTGCTGCTGACTTTTGTGATAAATACGATAACTTTATTTTCAACCACAACGAATCTGTTCTCTATGAATGGGTGGAGGAAAACGAACCAGAGCTTTTCAAGAGAATTCAGAAGCTAGTCAAAGATGGTAAATGGCGCATTATGGGCGGTTGGTATCTTCAGCCAGACTGCACAATGCCATCTGCAGAAGGCTTTCTCCGTCAGATTGAGGCAGGCAACGCCTATTTCAAGGAAAAATTCGGCGTTAAACCTACTACCGCCATAAATTTCGACCCTTTCGGTCATACACGCGGTCTTGTTCAGATTTTAAAGAAAACAGGATATCACTCATATTTATTTATGCGCCCTCACAACATTGTTGGAGACGATACAGATTTCATCTGGAAAGGCTATGACGGTAGCGAAATCATCGGTCATTCAATGTGGGGTGGCTATAACTGCGCAAGAGGCGAAGTGACTAAAAAAATCGACCGATTTTTAAATGATGCTCACGATGGTGCAAATCTTATGTTATGGGGTGTTGGCAACCACGGTGGAGGACCATCAAAAATCGACCTTGATAACATTGAAGAATATATCAAAGCTCACCCTGAAATAATTGTTGAGCACTCCTATTGTGAAAACTATTTTTCCGAGGTTGATACAAAAGAGCTTAACACCTATGGGAAATCTCTTGTGCATTGTATGGTCGGTTGCTATACCACAATGGCGCAAATCAAAAAGAATTACAGAGCTCTCGAAAACGAGCTTGTTACCTGCGAAAAAATGCTCGCTTTAAGCGGTGTTGAATATGATGAAAAAGAACTCAAATCCGCAGAAAAAGCCCTGCTTTTCAGTCAGTTCCACGATATTCTTCCGGGAACTATGATTAAGGATGGTGAAAACGAGGTTCTCCGCCTTTTAGGTTACGGCAGAGAAATTATTGCCCGCCTTACTGCAAAAGCATTTTTCAAGCTTTGCGAGGGTCAGAAAAAAGCTATCGACGGTGAAATTCCTGTTATTGTTTTCAATCCCCACCCCTATTCCGTTACAAGAGAAATTCAGACAGAATTTCAGCTTGCAGACCAGAACTGGAACGAAGGCGAAACAACTCTGGTTAAAATCCGTGACGAAAACGGCACCTACCTACCCTGCCAGAACGAAAAAGAAGCAAGCAGTATGACTATGGACTGGAGAAAGCGAATTTGTTTCCGTGCAGAATTAAAACCAATGAGCATCAATCGCTTCGATTGTCAGTTACACGTTGAAAAAATCAACAAAAGACCTATTGCACTTTTAAAAGAAACAGATACACACTTTATTTTTGAAAACGAAAAAATCTCCGTCCTTATAAATAAAAAGTCCGGTCTTATTGATAAATACGAAGCAAACGGTAAAAATCTTTTAAAAGAAAGTAGCGGTAAAATCCTTGTTTATAAAGACAACGAAGACCCTTGGGGTATGACTAATGACGGTTTCTATGATAAAATCGGTGAATTCACACTCCTTTCAAAAGAAGAAGCAAACCAATTCGCAGGTTATCCCGAGGCAAATTATGAAAACGTTCATATAATCGAAAATGGCGATGTAAGAGCAAAAATTCAGGCAACATTTAAAAATCGCAATTCTTTTGCAATTGTTACATATTCTCTTCCAAAAGAAGATATTTATATTGACACAGACATTAAAATCTTCGCTAATGATGTAAATACTCTTTACAAGCTTTCTTTCGACACAGATTTAGTTAACCCTGAATTCATCGGTCAGACAGCTTACGGCAGAGAAGAGCTTCTGAAAGAAGAGAAAGAGGTTACATATCAGAAATGGTGCGCCTTCAAGGATGATAACAAAGCCTTTGCGGTTATAAACACCAGCACCTACGGCGGTAGTGCAAAAGGAAACGTTCTCAACATAACACTTATGAGAACACCGGTTTATTCTGCTCACCCTATCAACCAAAGACCCCTTACAGACGATGACAGATTTCACAATCACATTGATATGGGTGAAAGAGATTTTTCTTACAGATTAACCCCTGAGTTTGACACTATTGATATAGAAGCAGAGATTTTCAATCAACCACCCTTTGTTCTCTCATTCTTCCCATCAGGCAACGGTGAAAAGAAAGAAACAAACTTTAAAACAGACAACACTAAAATTCTTCTTTCTTCCTTCAAAAAGATTTACGAAGAAAAATATCTTCTCCGCCTTTTCAACTCTTCCGAAAACGAAGAAACAACAACAATAACCGTAAACGGAAAAGAATTTGATATCAAATTCACTCCCTTTGAAGCAAAAGGATTTGTTTTGAAAAACGGTAATTTAAAAGAATGCAACCTGATAGGAGAATAATTAGCAAATAGCAAATAGCAAATAGCAAATAGCAGATAGCAAAACAGCTAATTACTAACAGCTAATTGCTAACGGCTAAAATGCAACGAGTAATTCACAAAATACTCGTTGCATTTTCTTCTTATATATAGTATAATAAGCTATCAATATATTAAAGTAGGCATTTATGCCTTTGAGAAAGGTGGTTCTATGAAAAAAACAATCAAAATAATAGTTGCGGCAGTTGTTATAACCGCTGTCATAGTGCTGTCTGTTATGCCCTTTGGGGCAGTTGAAATAAAACGATATTTCGGTGATTTAAATAACGATGCTTATATCACAACTCAGGATGCAATCATTGCCCTTTCCGTTGCCGCAGGAATTTATGAAGATGACCTTGTGGGTATGGATTTTGAATGCGCCGATATTATTAAAGATAATAAAATTGATACAACTGATGCTCGTTACATTTTGAGAACTGCCGCAGGGCAGGAGCTCAAACGTCATATGGAAGGCTATGAATTCAGCACTAATTCTGATTTGTTCCTGAAAAAAGTTAACGAAATGCGTGTTGAAGAAGGTGCATCTTCCTTAAAGCTCTCAAAAAACCTTTGCAATGTTGCAAAAGCCGCTGCAGAAGAATATGCCACAAAAACAGGTACCGCTTTAGTACGTGAAGATGGTTCATATTACTACAAACTTCTTGACGAAAACAGCATAAGCTACACATTTGCAGATAAAATAATAATTCCTGCATCTTACGGCTACAAGCAGACCTTCGACGAACTCAAAAAGATTGAACAGAGCAAAAAAGCTCTTTGCAGTAAAAACTTCAAGAAATTCGGTGTAGGAGCATATACCAAAGATGGTCATACCTTCTATTGGTGCATTTTCCTCACAGATTAATCAATAAATTTCAGCACTCGAAAGGATGATAAAAATGAGTGATTACAGAATAGAAACCAAATGTGTTCAGGGTGGCTATACCCCAGGTAATGGTGAACCTCGTCAGATCCCTATTATTCAGAGCACAACCTTTAAATATGCAACAAGCGAAGATATGGGTAAGCTTTTTGACCTTGAAGCAAATGGTTATTTCTATACCCGTCTTCAGAACCCCACCAATGACTCTGTTGCCGCAAAAATCTGCGAGCTTGAAGGCGGTACTGCAGCAATGCTTACCTCTTCAGGTCAGGCAGCATCCTTCTATGCAGTTTTCAATATTGCTTCTTGCGGCGACCACGTTGTTTCCTCTTCAACAATTTACGGCGGAACATACAACCTTTTCGCAGTTACAATGAAAAGAATGGGCATTGATTTCACTTTCGTTTCACCCGACTGCACAGAGGAAGAGCTCAACGCAGCCTTCCGTCCGAACACAAAAGCAGTTTTCGGTGAAACAATCGCAAACCCTGCCCTCACTGTTCTCGACATTGAAAAATTCGCAAAAGCAGCTCACTCTCACGGTGTTCCGCTTATTATTGATAATACTTTTGCAACTCCCGTAGGTTGCCGTCCTTTTGAATGGGGTGCAGATATTGTTACTCATTCAACAACAAAATATATGGATGGTCACGGTGCCGCAGTTGGCGGTTGCATTGTTGATTCCGGTAAATTTGACTGGATGGCTCACGCAGATAAATTCCCCGGTCTTTGTACTCCTGATGACAGCTACCACGGCATTACCTATGCAGAGCGTTTCGGTAAAGAGGGCGCATTTATAACAAAAGCTACCGCACAGCTTATGAGAGATTTCGGTTCAATTCAATCTCCTCAGAATGCATTCTACCTTAACTTAG
The DNA here is from genome assembly GCA_045606545.1 of Acutalibacteraceae bacterium. Taxonomy (GTDB): domain Bacteria; phylum Bacillota; class Clostridia; order Oscillospirales; family Acutalibacteraceae; genus DTU089. Next base: position 4,621 of record JAZUSD010000096.1, read on the forward strand.
GTCTTGAAAGCCTTCACGTAAGAATGAAACGTCATTGTGAAAACGGTCTTGAAGTTGCAAAATTCCTTGAAGCAAACGATAAAATCGAATGGGTAACCTACCCCGGTCTTGAAAGCGATAAATATTACAGCCTTGCACAGAAATATCTCCCCAATGGTTCCTGCGGTGTTGTTTCATTCGGTGTTAAGGGCGGAAGAAAAGCCGCAGAAGAGTTTATGAAAAAGCTTAAGCTCATCGCTATTGAAACTCACGTTGCAGATGCAAGAAGTTGTTGCTTACACCCTGCGAGCGCAACCCATCGCCAGATGAACGATGCAGAGCTTGAAGCTTGCGGAATTACTGCAAACCTTGTTCGTCTTTCCTGCGGTCTTGAAAATGCGGAAGACCTTATTGCTGATATTAAGCAAGCGCTTGGAGAATAATGCGCAGCATCATTCTCAGTGATATTCGCTTCGCGAGTGATATACGCTAACGCGTGTGATATTCAAACCTTCGGTTTGAGTGATATGTTTTGCCAAAGCAAAACGTTTCGGGGCTTGCAGCCGGCATAATATAATTGCTGTGCGCAGCACCCGAAATTTTGCATTTTGCATTCTGCATTTTACATTTATGAAAAGGAGGTATGAGGAATGCCGATTAAATTAAACAGCGAGTTGCCTGCAGTTGAAATTCTCGAAAAAGAGAATATATTCGTTATGACTGATACTCGCGCAATAACTCAAGATATTCGTCCGTTAAAAATTCTGGTTTTAAACCTCATGCCAAATAAAACGGTAACAGAAACTCAGCTTTCTCGCCTTTTGGGAAACTCTCCCTTGCAGGTGGAATTCGAGCTCATTCATACAAAATCTCACGTACCGAAGCACACACCTAAGGAATACCTTTTGGCATTCTATAAAACCTTTGATGATATTAAGCATCAGAAATTTGACGGTCTTATTATCACAGGCGCACCTGTTGAAAAAATGCCTTTCGAAGAGGTTACCTATTGGGAAGAGCTTTGCGAAATAATGGAGTGGTCAAAAACTCACGTTACAAGCACTTTCCATATCTGCTGGGGTGCTCAGGCAGGTCTTTATTACCATTACGGAATAAACAAATACGAATTACCTGAAAAGCTTTCGGGAATTTATAATCACACTGCAGATTACAAGCAGTCAATTCTCTTAAGAGGCTTTGATGATGAATTCAAGGTCCCCCACTCCCGCTACACAACAGTAAAAAGAGAAGAAATCGAAAAAGTTCCCGAGCTCAAAATTCTCGCTTCTTCCGATGAAGCAGGTGTTTATATCGTAACAACAGAAAACGGTAAACAGATTTTTGTTACAGGTCATTCTGAATATGACACAGAAACCCTCAAAAACGAGTTTCTTCGTGACAAGGACGCAGGGCTTGACATAAAAATGCCTAAGAACTATTTTCCCAATAACGATATAACAAAACAGCCTTTAAATACTTGGCGCTCTCATGCAAATCTTCTCTATTCAAACTGGCTAAACTACTTTGTTTATCAGACAACACCTTATGATATTGAAACGATTGAATAAAAAAGTTCACCGACAAAATCGGTGAACTTTTTTATAATTGTTCATAATCAATTTTTCTATCTTTAAAATAAAACTCCCTGTCGTGCTCCCCTATCTCACGAAGCACCTTGCAAGGATTTCCAACTGCAACAACATTTGCAGGAATATCCTTATTAACAACGCTACCTGCGCCGATAACTGTGTTATCACCTATTGTAACACCCGGTAAAATTATCGCCCCTGCACCAATCCAGCAATTTCTGCCAATGTGAACGGGCATATTATATTGATATGCTTTCTCGCGAAGTTCAGGAAGAATTGGGTGCCCAGCAGTTGCCACAATAACATTGGGCCCGAACATTGTGTAATCTCCAACATAAATATGAGTATCATCAACCATAGTTAAGCCGAAATTTGCATAAACAGATTTACCGAAATGCACGTGATGACCGCCCCAGTTAGCGTGGAAAGGTGGCTCTATGTAACAGTCCTCACCTATTTCCGCAAACATTTCTTTAAGCATCTCTGCTCTCTTTCCCAGCTCGGTAGGTCTTGTCATATTAAAATCATAAAGCTTATTAACATAACCTAACTGCTCTACCATTATATCGTCACCGCTGGGATAATAAATTAACCCTGAGTGCATTTTTTCTTTATTTGTCATAAAATCAACTCCTATTGAAAAAATTATAACATAAAACCAAATCTTTACAACTGTTTACCATTGAAAAAATTGCAAAAAAAGTGTATTATATAAGTTAACGACTTTAAAAAACGGAGAAGAAATATGAAGATTACAGATACAGTTATTTATGTTGGTGTAAACGACCATAAAATTGATTTATTCGAGGGTCAGTATGTTGTACCAAATGGTATGGCATATAACTCATACATTGTAAAAGGCGAAAAAACTGCCGTTATGGACAGCGTTGATATTAACTTCACAGAAGAATGGTTGAATAATATCAGAACCGCTCTTAACGGTAAAGCACCTGATTATATTGTTGTTCAGCACATGGAGCCTGATCACTCTGCAAGTGTTGATATTTTTATGCAAACCTACCCCGAAGCAAAAATCGTTGCATCGAAACAGGCTTTCACAATGATGAATGCCTTTTTCGGCACAGATTATAAAGAAAGAAAAATTATTGTTGGCGAAAATGATACTCTTGATTTAGGTGGTCGCGTGCTTACTTTCGTTACCGCTTCAATGGTTCATTGGCCCGAGGTTATTGTAACCTATGATGCACAGGATAAAATTCTTTTCTCTGCTGATGGCTTCGGTAAATTCGGTGCTCTTGATGTAGATGAGGACTGGGCATGCGAGGCAAGAAGATACTATTTTGGCATCGTTGGTAAATATGGCGCACCTGTTCAGAACCTTCTCAAAAAAGCAGCAAATCTTGAAATCGAAAAAATTTGCCCTCTCCATGGACCCGTTCTTACAGAAAACCTTGGTTATTACCTTGACCTTTACAACACTTGGTCATCATATTCTGTTGAAAGCGAGGGCGTTGTAATCGCTTACACTTCTGTTTACGGTAACACTAAAAAAGCCGCCCTAAAGCTTGCAGATATTTTAAAAGAAAAAGGTTGTCCCAAGGTTACTGTTACAGACCTTGCAAGAGATGATTTTGCTGAGGCAATTGAAGATGCTTTCCGTTACGGCAAGCTTGTTCTTGCAACAACCACCTATAATTCCGATATTTTCCCCTTTATGAGAAGCTTTGTTGATGGTTTAAGAGAAAGGCAGTATCAGAACAGAACAATCGGTATAATTGAAAACGGCAGTTGGTTCCCCACCGCCGCTAAAGTAATTAAAGGTATGCTGGAAAAATGCAAGGATATTACCTATACCGACACAACAGTTACAATAAAATCTGCAATGAACGAAGAAAATATAAAACAGCTTGAAGCTCTTGCAGACGAACTATTGAAATAAATGTTACCCCATTGGTTTTTTCTGAATGAAAAACCAATGGGGTAACTTAATCTTATAATTCAGGAAACACACTTGCAACTTCATTTAAAATACATTCTGCCTGTTGCTTTTCCTTACTGTATTTTTCCGATTCTCTCACAACTTCTTTTTTCCAGACTGAAAGAATTTCAGGAAAAGTTAAAATAGTTTCAAAAGCGGCTTTTTTGCCATATTTGTTTTTTATAAGTTCTATAATCTCGCAAGGTGCACTTTCATCACCTGAAAACAAAAAGCCTTTTGATGCGGCAAAAACGCAAAGCTTTCTTGCACTTTCTTCTTCGCCCTGTTCACCGCAGGAAAGAACGCTATCAATTCTTTTCTCAATCTCTTCAAGAGGAAGCGTAAAGGCTTGCACCATAAGGCAACCAATATCTTTCTGAGAAAAACCTCTTTTCATAAATGCGCCAACATAACCGCCAACAATTTTATCAACATCCTTGTTAACTTCATCAGGTGCAGTCCTACTATCTAAAATCCACTGGGGAACAAAATTCCCATTACTCATATTATGCCACCCGCTTCCTTAACAATTAAATCAACACATTCTTCTGCGGTTTTGCCGTCACATTGAATTGTGATATCAGCATATTTTTCATAAAGAGGTGCTCTTTCTTCATAAAGCTGGGAAATAGTTGTTCCCTCTTTCATTGCAATTCCGCGAGTATGTATATTTTTAATTCTGTTCTGAAGTTCTTCGGGGCTAACTTTAAGATAAACAACAACTCCGTTTTCTTTAAGCTTTTCCATAGCCTTTTCGCCGTAAACTGCACTTCCGCCCGTTGCAACAACAGAATTGGTGAAAGCCTGTTTACATATTACGGATTCTTCAAGACTGATAAACCCATCAATACCCATTCTTGAAATCGTATCACAAAGGCTTTCACCTGTTTGCTTCTGAATACTCAAATCCGTATCACAAAAATCAAAAAGCAAGGATTTTGCAAGTATAACTCCAATAGTGCTTTTTCCCGCGCCCGGCATACCAATAAGAACAATATTCTTCATATCAGTCACCGCTATAGGTAGGCGCATTCTTAGGAGCAGTGCCCTTAATAACCTCGTGATAATATTTATATGTCATAGGAGTATCTTTTTTAAGGTTTCCTGCATCAGTAACTTCACCGAGAAAAACAGTGTGGGTAGCAGTTTCCATTGTATCAATAACCTTGCAGGTAATGTAACTCATGGCATCGGGCAAAACAGGAAGATAACCTTTAACAAGAGGCTCTATCCCCTCGAATTTATCAACATCTCTACCGCTTCTGAAGCCAAAAGAGCCAATAATCATAGGGTCAACATTTTCACCTAATATATTAAGAGCAAAAACACCTGTATCTTTAATGCACTCATTTGTATAGTTATCGTGGTTAATAGAAACTGCAACTGTTGCAGGAGTTGATGTTATCTGCATAGCAGAATTTGCGGTGCAACCTGTTGCTTTACCATTGACCCAGGTTGTTACAACATAAACACCATAAGATAAATTAAACAATGCCGTTTTATCCATAAATATTCCCCCTATATGTATCAGGACCTACGAAAAATTTTTTCGTTGGTCCTGACTTTATTATTTATACTTCTCTGAAAACGTCTTTACCTAAGCTGCACACCGGACAAACCCAATCATCAGGAACATCTTCCCAGGCTGTGCCGGGAGCAATACCGCTATCAGGGTCACCTAATTCAGGATCGTAAACATATCCGCAAGGACATTCAAATTTCATAAAAAGACTCTCCTAACAAATTTTTAACTCAGTCATCGAAATCTTTTTCAGAAAACTTGATTTTACCGCTTACAGCGTCTATATCATAATCATAGTCGTATTTTCCGCTTTCAAAGCTTACCTCATATTCATAGGCGCCTTTTTCGAAATCAAGCTCAACTTCCAAGCCTCTGACATCCGCTTCTTTAAGACCTGCATGGTCCAAAGCTATTTTTTTAGCTTCTTCGCGAGAGATTTTCTTGACTGCTTCACTTGTAGTTTTAACCGATTCAGGCTTTTTATTCGCCTTTGTTGGAGCCTCAGTAACCTTTTCTGTGGGTTTGACTACTTCGGTTTTTGGTTCTTCTTTCTTTTCAGTAGCAGGCTCTTCCTTTTTCTCGGTTACATAAACCACCTTTTCAGTAACCTGAACAACCTTTTCGGTTACAGGAGCAGGAGCTTCTTCAACAACCTTCTCAGTGGTTTCAGGAACAACAGCTTCGTCCTTGACCGCCTCTGCAGTTGTGCTTTCAACAGTAGTTTCAGGAGTTGATTTTTTCTCACCAAGCTTTTCACCGGCGACAAAACCGCCACCACCTACAACAATTAATGCCAAAACAAATATAACTATATTCTTCTTCATCATGACGCCTCCCTTCATATTAATAATGAGGTTTTGAATTTATTATTAATTAACCAAAATATCTCTTAAGAAGACCTTCGAATGCTTTGCCGTGTCTTGCTTCGTCTCTTGCCATCTCGTGAACAGTGTCATGGATAGCATCGAGATTCTGTTCTTTAGCCATTTTTGCAAGCTCAAATTTACCTGCAGTTGCACCGTTTTCAGCAGCAACTCTCATTTCAAGGTTTTTCTTTGTAGAATCTGTTACAAGCTCACCGAGAAGCTCTGCGAATTTTGCTGCATGCTCTGCTTCTTCATAAGCTGCTTTTTCCCAGTAAAGACCGATTTCGGGATAGCCTTCTCTGTGAGCAACTCTTGCCATTGCAAGATACATACCAACCTCTGTGCACTCGCCTTCAAAGTTTGCACGAAGACCTGCGATAATTTCATCGCTAACGCCCTTAGCAACACCGAGTACATGCTCTGCTGCCCAAGTCATTTCTTCTTCTTTAACTTCAACGAATTTTTCAGCGGGAGCTTTGCAAAGAGGGCAAGCTGCAGGAGGATTTTCGCCTTCAACGATCTGACCGCATACTAAACATTTCCATTTTTTCATAACATTTGACTCCTTTAAATAAACTTTTCAATTTAATGCTTTTTATATATTATTTCGGCAATCTTTGCAGATTCCGTAATAAACTGTTTTCTGAGATTCAACCAGATGACCTAAGTTATCAAAAACCTTCGGAACTTCATTTTTGTGAAAGATATCAGTAATAACATCACATTTCTTGCACAAGAAGTGGATATGGTCTTCAAGGTTGCCTTCGTAGTGAACCTTTTTGTCACTACTTTCCACGATGGTTATAAGCCCTTCATCGTGAAGCTGACCGAGATTTCTATATACAGTTCCAAGACTGATATTGGGAATTTTTTCTTTAACCCGTTCATAAATCATATCCGCAGTGGGATGGTCGCAAGAGCATTTGAGAACCTTAAGAACTTCATCTCTCTGCTTCGAACTCCTCATATAACCATCTCCTTTCAAGCTTCTCTAAATAGTAATGATTACTATTTACAGTTATACTATAGCAGATGGCTTTTGCTTTGTCAACACTTTTTTTAAAATTATTTCAACTTTTTTAAAAGTGCATAATATTCATTGCAGGCATCTGAAAGTTCAAGATAAAATCTTTTAGTTTCTTCGTTAAGTAAAAGATATTTTCCGACCCGCCTTACACCTTTTATAAAACGTCTATTAAACTCATATTCAAGCGTTGGAATATAAAGAGGGCAATCAGCTCTGTAATCAAAATAAACCTTTACTTTATCTTCTCCCTCTTCCTCAACCAAAACAGGAAACAAAGGGTAAATTCTGCAGGAGAGCGGACGGCGATTTCTGTCACAAGTGCCATTACAAACTGCTAACTTATATCCGTTTTCAATTTCTATTATTTTTATATCAGGGTCGATGAGCTTTTCTTCACCCGGAAAAAGCAGCATACCTGTTTTATCGTCACCTTTGCAACATTTACCATTACAAATTTTCCCGCAATCAAAATCCAAAGGTGTCACTCTTCTTAAAACCGAATAACAGCTTTTAATAACATTTTCTTTTTTCATAAAATACCTCTGACTATTTTTTAAAAAACTATCCATAATAATATAGGTGGCGGACAATTCCGCATACCAATAATATTAGGAGGTCACAAGTTATGAACGAACAGAAAAACAACAGCATCGGTTGCACAGTTGATTCTTGTGTTTATCACGCTAAAGATGCAAATTATTGCACCAAAAACGCTATCGAAGTAGGCGCTTGCAATTGCGAAGCAAAATCAGTTGATGCAACTTGTTGCCAATCATTCAAGGTAAAATAAATTTATAAAACAAAACCGTCCTAAAAAGGACGGCTTTTGTTTTTATTTATCCGTCACAAATCTCTCAACCTTATCTGTAACTATCCATTTATTATTTCTGGGATTACCCGCATAAGTATTCCCTCTAAGAACAACATCTGAACTGCAGGAAATATTGACCGCGTGAGTATCATTTAAAACAAAAAGATTATTTTCAATTAAAATGTTTCTGTGAACAGGTCCATTATATTTTTTGTTTTCAGGCTTTATGAGAATTGCATCCTCTTCGCAATTCATAAAAGCATTTCCACGGATGACAACATCATTTACACAACCGCTTTCGAACCATTCTTTTGCATCATCTGAAATAAGAATACCGCTCATACCCGTATTCAAAAATTTATTATTTTCAATCCTGATTTTCCCTCTTGTTGTGGCAAGAACGCCTCTTGTAACAACTCTGTTAATAGTATTACCGCTGAACTCAAAATCGGGATTTGATGAAACATTTTCAATAACTCCACCCTCACCTAACGGTGCATCATAAGTTGCGGTTGTTATGTCATAATAATATTCATCTCTGAGAGTGGCTTTTAAAACCTTGGTTCTGCCAACCTCAATCAAGGTTTTCGGGTCAACAAAAGCAATTGTATCTCCCTCTTTTATACATTCAAGACCGTAGCTCTGAGGGTGAGGAAATTTAACTGTTAATTTATCTTTATTACTTTCAACTATTTTTAAATATATTCCGTGAACATTGCAAACATCATCACCTGCTCCGTCAAAATTGCAATCCCTTACTGCAATTTTTCCTCGGCACATACTGAACTGCATAAAATCAGCTTTTGAGCAAAAATCCACCTCACTGTCTTTAACTGGAGAAAAATCAAGACTTTCCAAGGTAATATTTTCACTATTCTGGGCAATAAGAGCAAAGGCAGGGTTATAATGCTGTTTTACATTTCTTAAGGTTATTCTCTTTGAATTGTCAATAAGAATACCTACCTGATCGCGTATTACAGGGAAAATATAAAAAATCTGTCCCTCAACAAAGTTTTTAGGTAAAAGGTAGCGAACATTGAAAACTCTTTCGGAAACCTGACGGATATTTGAAGCACCCTGAAATGGATGAGAACCGCTCCGTTTTATATGAAAATAATTATCGGGCTTTGCAGTAGGCATCCACCAACCGCTATTTTTAAAATCCGTGAAATTCATTTTGTAATCAGTTCCATACCAATAGTATTCGCCGTTTTCTTCTCTGAAATCACTTGATTCATCTATTTTAAAAGTTACATAAAATGGCGATGCCTTCACAACAGTCAATTTGTGAACATTGGGATTAACTGTAACAATTGTAAGATTTTTAAGAATAATATTCTCACAATTATTTATAAAAACATTTGTCATATTGCCGTCAATTATAAAAACTGAATCGTTGCAGTCAATTTCCATATTTTTAACATTTTCAACAGCAAAGCCAATTTTTCTTATATTAGGCTTTTCACCGTTTTTATATTCATCAACTGCCACTGTATTTGAAATAAAAATTTCCCTTTTTTCCGCGTTTTTACTCATAAAAACATACTTACCCTTAGGAAGAGTAAGATTTTTTCCTACTGCCGTCTGAGCAGATGTATTAAAAAGATTTTTAAACGCAGTTGTTGCCTCGATATTAGGCTTAACGCTGAAAGATTCAGGGTAGATAACCACATTAACACCTCATATATAATATACAATTATATATTACAATACCAAACATTAAAAAGCAATTATATAAATATTACAAATTAATTAAACTATTTTTTACAAGCGAACTCAAATACGCTACTCCCCCACAAGAAAAGACCACCGTTTATTTACGGTGGTCTTTTCTTGAACGAGAAGTTATTTACTTCCTGCGTATCGTATTGGCATCTATATAGTAACCCGAGTATGTTGTTATGATGTTGCATAATTATGAATAAATTATGAACATTGATATTAATTTTTCACATAATTTCATTTTTATTTTTTCGTTTGTTAATTTGCACCATATATTCAACCAAGATTTTGTATAGTTTTTTAGTTTCAAAATAAGCGAAAAAATATTGTTAATTATTGAAAGAACAAAGGAAATGTGGTAATCTAATTGTGTATTAATATTAGTATCCGCAAAGGCGGAACGGAGGTATATTATGGCAAACATTCTTGATGCTTTCAAAGAAAAGCAAACAGAAAAAAAAGTTTATGACGGCAAGAAAATCAAAGTCGGCATTATCGGTTGCGGTTGGATTGCAGAAGCACATCTTCAAAGCTATTTAAAATGTGAAGATGTTGAGGTTGTTGCATTTGCAGACCTTGTTCCCGGCAAAGCTGAAGCATTTGCAAAACAGAATGGCGTTGAAGGTAACTACTATTTAAGCGATAAAGAGCTTATTGATAACGAAAAAGACCTTGACGCGGTTTCAATTTGTACATACAACCGCCAGCATGCACCTTGCGCTATTTATGCTCTTAAGCATGGTGTTCACGTACTTCTTGAAAAACCCATGTGTGTAACTCTCGATGAAGCAGTTGAAATCTGCAAAGCAGAAAAAGAAAGCGGTAAAATTCTTTCAATCGGCTTCCAGCCTCGTTTTGACGAGAATATGAAAATGGTTAAAAAGATTTGCGAAAGCGGTGTTCTCGGCAAAATTTACTATATTCAGACCGGTGGTGGCAGAAGAATGGGTATTCCCACTCCCTTCGGCACTTCCTTCATTCAGGAAGATACAGCAGGTCTTGGTGCTCTTGGTGATATCGGTTGCTATTCACTTGATATGGTTCTCAACGCTATCGGTTATCCCAAGCCCCTTACTGTAACCGGTTTCAAAGCAGGCCTTTTCGGTAAAAAGCCTGAATATCTCCAGAAACCTGAATACACAGAAGTTTTCGGTGTTGACGACTTTGCAGCAGCTTATGTTCGCCTTGAAAATGATATCGTTCTTGACTTCCGTATTGCATGGGCAATGCACTGCGACACTCCCGGTGATACAATCATTATGGGTACAGAGGGCGGTTTAAGAATTCCCTCAACAGAATGCTGGAACGGTTCAATCGGCGGACCTATGACAATTTACCACAATATTGCAGGCGAATGTGTAGAAACAGTTATTCCCGAATGCAACAATGACGGTGACAATTTCGATAAGAAGATCCGCTCCTTTATTGATGCTATCGAATTTAACCTTCCTGCTCCCGTTCCCTCAAGCCAGATTATTTACAATCAGGCAATTATTGACGGTATCGCTCGTTCTTCCGACCTTGGCAGAGAAGTTACAATCGAAATCCCTGAAATCTGAGTTTCATAAAAATTGAGGCTGTAAAAAAACGCAAGTTTTTTACAGCCTCTTTTTAGGGGATAGGAAAAAAAGATGCAGAACGGACAAACTGAGCAAAATCAAGGCTTCAGACTTGATTTTGTTTGCCCGAAGGCGTACAAGGGTACGTCGAGTGGCGAA
>JAZUSD010000097.1:0-2889 GCA_045606545.1 Acutalibacteraceae bacterium
TCTTTGCAAAATGCGGAGAAAAACGCAGAAGCTATGATAGAAATGCTTGAAAATATGAAGATACGATTTTCTTAACCCTCCATTATAACACCAACCTTTTGTTTTTTGTTATAATACCATAGCAACAACAAAAGGAGGGCAAATATAATGGATCAAGCACAAAATCATTGGAAAAGAAAAACGATACTTTTCCTTATCAGTCAATGTATTACCTTGTTCGGCTCGATGATCGTACAAATGTCGATCATTTGGTACGTAACCTTAAAAACCTCAAGCGGCGGTTGGGTAGCCGCATTTACGATATGCTCGTATCTGCCGCAATTCTTAATTTCCTTTTTCGCGGGTGTGTGGGCAGACAGATACAATCGCAAAAAGCTGATCATTCTTGCAGACGGAGTCATCACGGTCGCTACCCTTGTTATGTTTTTGGTTATGCCTATGATTTCTTTGGATTCCATATTGCTGAGTGCATTGCTTGCAGTGTCGATCATCCGTTCCGTAGGAGCAGGTATTCAAACGCCTGCCGTGAATGCGGTGATACCTCAACTTGTACCCGAAGAATACCTGATGAAATATAACGGTCTTAACGCAACCGTGCAATCGGTCGTTCAGTTTGCGGCTCCTGCCGTGGCAGGTGCGGTGTTATCGATAGGCACGTTCCGTGCTACGCTTTTTATTGATATACTGACAGCACTCGTAGGTATTGGCTTATTATCCTGCGTGCTATTACCCAAACAAGAGGCGTCAAATGAAAATGTGTCGGTTTTTTCCGAGATAAAAGCAGGGATTCGTTATTCGTTTTCAGATAAGCTTATCGGGAAAATACTGATCGTCTACGGACTGTACATACTGTTATGTGTGCCTGCGGGATTTATGGCGGCATTGCTGGTTAGCCGAGTGTATGGAGATGTTTATTGGTACTTGACCGCTGTTGAGCTTATCGGCTTTGCAGGAATGGCTTTAGGCGGCGTGTTAATGGGCGTTTGGGGCGGCTTTAAGAGCAGAATCAAAACCTTTGCACTTGGGCTCTTTGTACTCAGCCTTATGACGATTGGTATGGGTATATCGCCATACTTCATTATTTACCTTGTGCTGATGTTTGTATATAGCATTGCTCTTACTATGATACAGACCGCCACGACTACCATCATTCAGGAAAAGGCAGATAGCTCTATGCAAGGACGTGTATTCGGACTTATGGGAGCAATGTATTCGGGATTTCTTCCCGTTGGAATGGCGATCTTCGGACCGCTTGCGGATGTGATGCCATTGCAATGGATCATAGTCGGTAGTGGTATCGCTCTTGTTTTAGTGACTGTTTACTTACAAGTAAAATCTAAATTGAATTTGTAGAACGACAAATTCCAATTTGTAGAACAGAATAGGCGTTGAATATTGATAAAATCTTGAATCAATGAAAGAGGCTGGGACAAAACTAAAATAGCCACTTCTAAAGCCGAATAATTGTAAGTTATTCAACAGATAAAGATAAATAAAAACCGAACTATTTCGAAACTCTAATGTGAGTTTCAAGAGATAGTTCGGTTTTTTATTGACTGAAAACCTTTTGTCCCAGCCTTTTTTATATTCACACTTGACAAACTAACTACTATGTGGTACAATATAGTAGTACTAAGTTATACTTAGTATAGGAGGAATGCATTTGGAAAACTTAACAGAGATGCTTAAAGGCGTATTAGAAGGATGCGTTATGGAAATTATAAGCAAAGAGCAAACTTATGGATACGAAATTACCAAAAAATTAAATAAAATGGGCTTTAGTGATGTCGTTGAAGGCACTGTCTATACAATACTTGTTCGTTTAGAAAAAAAGCAGTTTGTAATGGCTGAAAAAAAAGCTTCTGAGTTTGGTCCACCACGTAAATTCTATATACTTACCGAACAAGGAAAAGAGCAACTGAATTTATTTTGGAAAAAATGGAACTTTATTTCATCAAAAATTAACACCTTGAAGGAGGAAGATTGATGTCAAATTTTTTTAATGATTACTTCAATATCAAAAGGATGGTTGAAGAAAAAAGGGAGTATAAATACCAAATGGCACGAGTCGAGGCGATGCCAGAAGATTATAAATTTGTATTCAAAAAAATTCAAAGTTATATGTGGAAGTTTACAGCGGGTGCGGGATATGACATGATGGAGATGCATAATGATTTGGTAGAATTGTTTGAATCAGGCATCGCAAATGGAAAGAAAGTTTTAGAAGTGACTGGTGATGATGTTGCCGCATTTTGCGAAGAACTTTTATTGAATTGTAGGACTTATACGGAAAACTGGAGGGAAACGCTCAATCGTGAAATACACGAAAAAGTTGGAAACAAATAAGATGCTAACGAAAACAATAAATCCCAATTTGTCGAGCAGAAATGAATACCCAAAGGGGCTGACGGAAAACAACCGTCAGCCCTCAAAATTTGCGATGCAGTAGTCAAAGAAAAGGGCGGCAAAAATTTTTGCCACGATTTTTTCAAAACATATTGACAAACATCGAAGTGTGTGTTAGAATATATCTACACTTATCGATGTGTTGGAAGGAGAAACGGCAAAATGGCATTCAAGCACAATGAGGGAATAAAGATATTCAAGGCTCTTGCAGACGATAATCGTCTTGAGATTATGGAGCTTCTGATGAGTGGCGAGAAGTGCGGTTGCGCCCTGCTCGAAGAACTCAAGATCGGACAGTCAACCCTTTCCCACCATATGCGTATACTGTGTGATGCAGGACTTGTCGACGCCTGCAAGGAAGGTAAATGGATGCACTATTCGCTCTCGGCTGAAGGATCTGCAGAGCTTCGCGCCTTGATCGACCGCTACACACTATCTCCCGAAAAGGCTTGCTCCTACAAGAAATGCGATAGCTGCAAGAAA
>JAZUSD010000098.1:0-5732 GCA_045606545.1 Acutalibacteraceae bacterium
ATCTGTGACAGAATACAGGAACAGGAACCTAAAATTGAAAACAAGATAAACGAAATTATTAATGATAAAGAACGAAAGGAGATGAGTACAGATGAACGCTTCAGGAGACGCAGCAGAACAAATCGTGAGGATGACATTACAAGGCGTTGAGGTTGCAGGTAAGATGTCTATGGACGGTGCTGAAAGGCTCGTAAAACTTATCCTTGCTTCTCTTAAAGATACAAAGAGGACAAAAGGCAGAGCATCACTTAATACGATGCTAAAGTCCAATAAGCCGATTAAAGTGTTTGAACTTAAAGACAGAGATTTAAAAAAGTTTTGTCAGGAAGCAAGAAAGTACGGTGTAATGTATCACGTTCTTAAAGACAGAGATAAGAATGACGGTAAATGTGATATTATGGTTCGTGCTGAAGACTCGGCAAAAGTAAACCGTATCTTCCAAAGATTTAATCTTGGTGCAAACAATAAAGCGACTGTCCGTGCAAGTCTTGAAAAATCTAAAGGTGATATTAAACAATCACCTGAAAAACAAAAACCTGAAAAAAGTGCAGAGGACAAATTTATTGATGAACTCTTTGCAAAACCTCAACAGACAGAAAAGAGTTATATTGAAAACCCCTCTATGGCGAGGACGGAAAAATCCCGAGCGTCCGAGCCTTCCTCAGGAGTGTCAGAGCTCCGACGTTCTACACGGGATAATAAATCTTCCCGTCCATCGGTCAGAGCAGAGCTTAACCGTATTAAGGAAGAAAGAAAAAATGCGGTAACAGGAAAACCTTCACCGCAGAAAACACAGACAAAGAAGAAAGGAGCCAAAACGAATGGCAGAACTCGATGAGCTTTTTGGTAACGAAAAGCAGACAACATTAGAACCTTATTCAAAAGATGATTGGATAAAGCAGAGAAATGAAAACAGAGCATTGGCTTATGAAATGCTTGAATCAGCAACAGAAGAACTTAACAATCCCGATACTGTTATGGCATATCTTGATATACAGAGTAAGTTTGACAGATATTCTGTAAGCAATGCACTTTTGGTAGCATATCAGAATCCCGAAGCAACAAGGCTTTGTGACTCAAAAACTTGGCAGAAAAATCATGTCTTTATCAATAAGGGTGAAACAGGAATTATTATTCTTGAACCCGGCAAGGAATATACAAGAGATGATGGTAAAACTGTAACTCCGTATAATGCAAAGAAGGTCTTTGATATTTCTCAGACTAATGCAAGACCAAGACAGCAGAGCACAAGAACACCCGATGCTCGATTAGTTATAAAGGGTATGTTGAAAACCTCTCCGGTTAAATATGAAATTAAAAATGAACTCCCCGAAGGGGTTAATGCGATTTATCAGCCTGAAGCAAAGATGATTTTTATCAGACAAGGCTTGGACGGAGACGAGATTGTTCGTGCTCTTTCAAAAGAAATTGCTTATGCAAGACTTGATAAAAGTAACTTTGACAAAGAAAATATAGATTTTGCAGCTCAGGCAATTTCATATATAACAACCTCAAGGACAGGTTTTTCACCTGAACCTATTACAGCATTGAACGAAAAATTTTCATCTCTTGAAGCTAAGGAAAAGAGAGCAGTGCTTTCACAGGTTCGTGACCACGCTAACACAATTTCAAACACTATTAAAAAGACACTTGAACCTAAAAACAAAGAACACGGCGACAGATAAGGCGGTGTTCTTGTATGAGAGAAGAAAAAAGAGTTATAACGGTTGATGATTTTGAACAAAACCTTATGATTAACGGAATAAATGAATTCCGTAATATGTTACTTGAACAAGGTATGCCTACAGAAGATGTTGATAAACTTCTGATGAAAGTCATTGATGCACCACCTCAGCGAAAGAGGAGGTTTGACCGTGAAGCAAGATAAATTCTCAAAAACTAATCTCATACTTTATGTCTGTGGGTTAATCCCGGTGATTTGGTGTGCGTTGCTTATTGCACCATATCTTAATGGTGGCTTGGTTGAAATAATTAAAAATCTTTCAGTTGCTTTCAGTAATCCATTTAATATTTCTATTTGTGAGGACAGCCTAAAAACTGTCCTCATTTTCATTTTAGCGTATGCTCTCGGTATAGGTATTTATCTTTCAAATGATAAAAATTACCGGAGACGAGAGGAACACGGCTCGGCTAAATGGGGAAAGCCGACAACAATAAAGAAAAAATATATGGACCCTGAAATAGCAAAGAATAAGGTTCTCACTCAAAATACAGCAATAGGACTTGATGGCAGACAACACAGAAGGAATCTTAATGTTTTGGTTTGCGGTGGTTCGGGTGCGGGTAAAACTCGATTCTACGCAAAACCCAACATTATGCAGGCAAACACCTCTTTTATAGTTCTTGACCCTAAAGGTGAACTGCTTCGTGATACAGGCAATATGTTAAAGAAACAAGGTTATGACATTAAAGTTCTTGACCTTATCAATATGGAAAAGAGCGATTGCTATAACCCGTTTGTGTATATTCATAATGACAATGATATACAGAGGCTTGTTACAAACTTATTTAAGAATACAACACCTAAAGGCAGTCAGAGTAATGACCCATTTTGGGACCAAGCTGCAAGTATGCTCTTGAAAGCACTTGTTTCATATCTCCATTATGAAGCTCCGCCGGAAGAACAGAATTTTTCAATGGTTCTTGAAATGATTAGAGCCGGAGAACTTCCCGATGATGAGGGCGGAAGTCAAGATATGGTAACTATAAGTCCTCTTGATGAAATATTTGAGAAACTTGAAAAGAGAATACCTGACCACATTGCTCTAAAATATTATCGCTCTTATCACAGCGGTTCAACCAAAACATTAAAATCTATTCAGATTACACTACTTGCAAGACTTGAAAAGTTTAATCTTGATTCTCTTGCAAGTATGACCTGCTTTGATGAGTTAGAGCTTGACCAAATCGGAGAAAAGAAAACAGCCTTGTTTGCACTTATCCCTGAAAATGATACAAGTTTTAATTTTATTGTTGGTATGCTATATACTCAACTTTTTCAGCAGTTATATTATCAGGCGGACTTTGTTCATACAGGCAGACTTCCTGTTCATGTTCATTTTGTAATGGATGAGTTTGCTAACATAGCATTGCCCGATGATTTTGACAAGTTACTTTCTACAATGCGTTCCCGTGAAATATCTGTTTCAATCATTATTCAGAATATGGCACAGCTTAAAGCTTTGTTTGAAAAGCAATGGGAAAGTATAGTCGGTAACTGTGATGAGTTCTTGTATCTCGGTGGTAATGAGCAATCAACACATGAATATGTTTCCAAACTATTGGGCAAAGAAACCATTGACACAAACACTTACGGACAATCAAGAGGTAGAAACGGTAGTTATTCAACCAATTATCAGGTATCGGGCAGAGAGCTAATGACACCCGATGAAGTGCGTATGCTTGATAACAAGTACGCACTTCTTTTTATTCGTGGTGAAAGACCCGTGCAGGATTTAAAGTATGACATTTTAAAACACCCCAATGTCAAAGACACAACAGACGGTAAGGGTGAAAATTATGTTCACGGCTTTGAAGATTATTCAAGCTATGAAATGACTTTTGATAACCTTGAAGATATTAACATTGATGATTTACCAAAAAGCGATGTTGTTATCTATTCAAGTCAAGAAATTGAAGAATATTTATTAAATAATTTGGAGGAATAAAAAATGAGAAAAAATGTAATCACAAAAACAAAGAAGGCTCCTATGGAGGGTAAAGTAAGAAAAGGCTTTAAGGCTTATGTGGGCATAATTCTTTGCCTTACAATGCTTTTCGTTTGCGGTGTAACTGCTTTTGCTGCAGATGACCCCGTTGCAGTAGTAAACAATCTTTCAACATTCATCTTCGGACTTATCAGAGCCGTAGGTCTTATCCTTCTTGGATTCGGTATTGTTCAGGTCGGTCTTTCTCTTAAATCTCACGACCCTTCACAGAGAGCAAACGGTTTCCTTACTGTAGCCGGTGGTATTATTATCACATTTGCAAAAGAAATTCTTAACCTTATCGTTGGATAACTAACTCTCACAGTGCCTAACTAACTCTTGCTGTTTCTGTTTCATATTCATTTAATGATTTATACTATAACTAGTAGAGCAAAAGTAACTCTATAACAGTTAGTTTGGAGATGAGAAAATGGATACGAAGCAAGTTGGTAAACGCATAAAAGAGTATCGAATCAAAGCAGGATTAACACAAGAAGAGCTTGCAGAAAGAGTAGGAATATCACCTAATTACCTTTCAGCAATAGAAAGAGGAGTAAAATTAATTCGTCTTGATAAATTAGTTTATGTCATAAATGAACTCAACTGCACGGCTGATGATATTCTAATTGATGTGCTAAAAAAATCATATGAAAAGAAAACATCCGCATTATTAGATACCATATCAAAATTACCCGAACAAGAACAGAAAAGAATTTATGAGGTTCTTAATGCTTTGATAACAACGGCAAATATCTGAAATCTGCAACAAAAGTTGCAGATTTTTTGTTTTGGTTCTTGATTTCGACAGTTTTTTCAAATATTATGATATATACTAACACTAACAGAGTTAGTTCTGCTGTAATAAAGTTAGTTAGGAGCAAAAAAATGACAAATCACGACAAAAAAATTGCATGTTTCACAGGACACAGACCACAATCAATTCCGTATCTTTGGGATGAATCTTCCTCACAAAGTTTAAAACTTAAAGATGAGTTGAAGAAAAGTATCCTTTATCTTATTGAGGACAAGGGTGTTACTCATTTTATTTCAGGGATGGCTCTTGGTGTAGATATGATTGCTGCTGAGATTGTTCTTGATTTAAAGAATAAATATCGGAACATTACCCTTGAATGTGCAATTCCTTGTGAAACACAGGCAAGTAGGTGGACAGAAAAATATAGAGATAGATATTTCTCAATTATTGAAATGTCCGACAAAGAAACTCTTTTGCAAACACATTATACTGCTGATTGTATGCATAAAAGAAACCGATATATGGTTGATAAATCTGACTATGTAATAGCAGTATGGAATGGTTCTCCTTCAGGAACAGGAAAAACCGTTCTTTATGCAAAAGAAAACAACAAAGAAATTATTCAAATCAAACCATAAGTAATAAGAGTGTACGAATTAAAATCGTACACTCTTTTATTATTAAGGGAGGTCTTTGATGGAAGAATCAAGTAATTGGGTAGTGCAAAATCTACAAAATGCACTCGCAACTTGGAACGACAAGTTAAGTGAAATATGGCTTCTCATCACTCAATCCCCCGAAGAATTTAAAGACGGTACAATATGGAATGTAATCACTAACATTCACGGAGCACTACAGGCGATAGGTTATTCGCTTTTAGTGCTTTTTTTCGTTGTAGGTGTTATGAAAACCTGCGGAAACTTTGCAGAAATGAAAAGACCGGAAATAGCTCTAAAAATGTTTATCCGTTTTATACTTTCAAAAGCAGCTATTGACTATGGTCTTGAATTGATGATGGCATTATTTGATATAGTCCAGGGCATTGTTGCAAAGATTATGGCAACATCAGGACTTGCAAGAATAGATGAAATGGTGCTACCTGAGTCAATAGTAACAGCAATAGAAGATAGCGGATTTTGGGAAAGCGTACCACTATGGGCAGTAACTCTTATAGGCAGTTTGTTTATAACTGTTCTTTCATTCATTATGATTATGACAGTTTACGGACGATTCTTTAAGATTTACCTATA
>JAZUSD010000099.1:0-4543 GCA_045606545.1 Acutalibacteraceae bacterium
GGTATTTTATATGTTTTTCTGAGACTTTTTTACCGTTTTTTATATTTTCTATCTGGTCACAGATGGTTTTTTGGAATTTTTGAGAATTGGTACCGAGTGCTTTTTCACGGTGACGTAAAACAAAAACATAGACTATGTTAAATGCTATCATGCTGATGCATATTGCGATATAAACATAAATCATAATCTCTATTTTCATTTTTACTCACTCCCTTCCCATAATCCTTGCATTATATAATATGACCTTTTCAGTCTTTCGTGATATGTTACCTTGTTGCCCCAACCTTGAAGCTTAATCTCGTCAAGTTCAATTCTTTTGTCTCCCATACCAATTCCTGCATACATTTTGTCAATGTCTATATATTCAATTCCATAGTTTCCGTCATAGTAGTCATCGTGAATTTCCATCTTTGACGGATCTGCAAAATTCATTATCTGCCACGGAAGCTTGATTTCAATATAATCTCCGCTCGAACAAAAGTCCGCTAAAGAATTAAATTCCTGGCTTTCAGGATTTGCATTACCATATAAAAGCTTGCCTGTTTCGTAAGACTCCGCAACCGTTTCTTTTGTTTCAGGAGAAAGTGCTATCGCAGTACGAAGTATCAGTTCAATCGTTACAAACTTTGGCGATTTTTTTTCTGGGATATTATTTTTAAAGTAAGTGTCAAACTTATAAATATCCTTTGAATATGTGGAGCGAAGTGCATCATAACGCTCTTGCACCATAATACGGCTACTATCCTTTCCGTCAAGCACAATAACAAAATCCGCATCTCTATCGAATTTTACATCAAAGTTTTTGCAATAGTTACTTCCTGTTTTAGGAGTAATGTCAAGCGGAATATATAAGGTTTCGTTTTCAAAATCAAGTCCGTCCTTCTTTACGAGAAAATACATAAACTTTTCGTCATATTTCACCGAAAGTTCTGTGTTTCCGCTTTGAATTTTATCATTCTCTGTCCATTCGGATACATCGCCATCCACATAACATACAGATTTTTCTTTTCCCGGGTCAAAGGATAAAAGTCCGAAATATTGTTCATTTGTCTGGTAGTCTGACCAATATGCTGTACGAGTTAAGTTTACTGCGTGCATTGTGTTCCAGGTTCTCTTGAACCATTCATCCTGCCAAGTAAATACACAACCGCCGTTGCAACCGGATGTTTTAATGTCTTCCCAACAATCAACAAGAGCCTGTCCTTGTGCCTGCTCCGAAGTGTTTCCCTGATTTCTGCCGGTGTCTTTATCAACCTGAGCCATACCTCTGCCGGTAGACACACCAAACTCCGATATTACTACGGGCATTGTGTGATGGTTGTTAAGCATTGTCAGATAAGCTCTGTATGCATTTACTCTGCCTTGTTCGTCGCGGAACGAGTCTTTTGACTCAATTCCAAACACAGACCAATCCTCGGCAAAGCTCAAGTAATACGGATAGTAGGGGTAAACGTGATAGGACACAAACTGACCGGATAAAAATGCATCCGTAGTCTTTATATGCTCCACATCAACCTGTGCACATTTCATAAAGAAATCGGTGATAATTTTGGGATACTCGAAAGGGTCAGTTGTAGGCCAGTTGGAAAACGCCAAAAGTCTTTGCTCGCCATATCGCTTAGTTTCATATTCAATGGTTTTATCGCCCACCATAGTAAGCATTGTTTCAAAAGGAGTAGCATCGGGGGAAGTATACATATACTTCCCGCTATAAGATGAATAACCCTCTTTGTCTTTATATAAATCGTCGGTATAACTGCCCGTTGAGTCATCCCACTCAACGCCTAAGATATATCCGATTACCCAATCTGATATATCTTTTTTATATGTTCCATGACCTGCACTTGCAACTCTGCCTAAATTGAGTTTTCTGTTTCCGTGAATAACATCAACCATTATTTTACTGTGTTCTAAAAATGTATCATAAAAGTCCTTGCTGTATGCATCTCTGTGGGAATTCAATACATAGTCATTCACCCAAACGCCGTGAAGCATATAAAGAGGATTTTTGTTATCTTTGTTATATTCATAGAAAGCATCATAGAAGGTGTCGCTTTGGATTGTGTAAACACGAATGGTGTTTGCGCCCATTTCCTGTATGTATCCAAACCATCTTAAATATGTTTCTTTGTCAATAGCGAATGAGGTTGCCCACTCGCCGGGAAGTCCGGAGCCTAAATTCACGCCACGAATTTCATAAGGAGTAAACGTGTCCCCGTTTTTCATATATATTTCTTCGCCGTCTACCTTCATAAAATATTCTGTGGGCTTTTCTTTTCCAAAATCAAAATACATACCTTCATAAAAGTATAACCAATCAAATACAAGAAGCACAAGTATAATAGAAACTACTGTTATAATATATTTTTTCAAAACCTGTACCTCCTTTTTCTTTAATCTGATACTTCGTTATATTTTTTCGTTTTTGATTCTGCGCTATTTTGACGAAGTGATTCGATATTTTCGTCCATAAATGCAATTCGTTTGGTGATAAAATCCTTCATCTGCAAAATTGCTTCATCATAATTTCTTGGATTTCTCTCGGTAGGATGCATAAGGTCATACTCCTGATTGAAGGTGTAACCCCATTTTTCGTAATTTCTGTCCACCGCAGTGCCTAAATACTCTATGGTATCATCAATAAATCCAAATAAGTATTCTTCGCTGAAAACTGTTTTTCTAAGCTCGTAGTATCTTGTAATAACCCTATCTGTAAAATCTGAGTCCATAAAAATTATTTGATACCACAGCCTCGAGTTCAGCCTGAACTCATCTGTTGGCATTGCGCTCTCCTGATAGGCATCAAGAGCAGAGTTAAAGTCCCATACACACATTTTGTACTTGCCGTCTATGTCCTTGTATATGTAGGTTGAAAGAGATCCTGCATCATAATTACAGGTGAATTCATTAATTAAAAAATAGTCAACAAATGAATCTATATCAATGTAATTCTTGTATCCATACTTCTCGTTGTTGTAGTCATAGGAATAAAGCGTTTTTTCAAATAATGAAAACTCATTTTTTATTGCCTCTTTAAGCTCAGGTGTAATATTTTTAGCACCGGGATAAACAAGCTCATGCTGGGTTTTTGCACGGGTTACATAGTTAGTAAAAGGATAGAGCTTGTTTTCTTCTTCGGTATCACCCCAATCGAGGCGAAGAGCATAACCTGAAAATGTATTATCTTTCTTGTTTACCTGAAGATTCAGTCTTGAACCTTCTTTTCCGGCAGTTATCATTTCTGTTGCAAGATAAAGACCTCTGTATTCACCATTTAATACAAGCTCGAAAAATCGCACATTCGGGCTGTATTCCATAATTTCGCCCGAAATGTTATAGCACATATAATTACGCATAAGCGTTTTGTCAAGAAAAGGACCATGCAGTGCCCACTCGTGATGTGCATCCATTCCAAGAAATTCCTGCGGATTATTTGTGCCGTCAGCATTTACAAATCTTATAAAATAGTTGGGCTTTTCAAACCTTCTTGACGAATGTCCTCTTACTCTGATCATAACTTCGCCCATACTTTTTGCATTATCCGAAAGATGATTATATTCCTGCTTGTTGTCGATTACATCAAGCGATGCTCTTATGGTTGTAGTCCCATCTGCTGCAAGAGTATAATCTATAACATTATACTCCTCATCGTAAATGGGCTTTCCAGGAATTTCCGTTCCGTTTGTATTGATACTTACAATGGGCAGGTGCGTGCAAATAGAGTCGTTCGTGTGCGTTTTGCACACCTCTTTTTCTTCTGCCATAATATGAATATGCTCTATATATCTCGTGCCGTTATCCTCCGGCATAATAAAACTTATACAAAGTACCGTTATCAGCACCAAGGCTGTAACAGATATTCCTATTATTTTATATTTCAACCCCGGCACCTCCTTTTGCGGTCAGTTAATAGGTTTAATTTGAAATCTCGTCATTCTGCATTACAGTGTTTACATACTCAATGTTACCAATTTTATAAATCTCATCGCAGATACCAATGTTGTTTTTCCTTTCTGCCTGAGAAAGAAGCTTTGCAGTAATTTCATAAATAAATTCAATAGATTCTGTTGTTGAGTTTTTCACTCTTAAGACCGCTTTTGCTCCAAAAAATTTATACATTATAGCCTGAATTTGTGCCTCTTTGGTACGGTTACCCCTAATGATTACAAGCATGCGGTTATTATTCTTGATTGCTCCCAATATGAGAAAAAGAATAAATACGAATGCACTTCCGATACTTGCAACGATAAAGTCACCTACACCGCAACAAATACCAACAATAATTGTCCAGAATATGTAAACTGTATCTCTTGAGTCTTTAATAGCAGTCCTGAAACGAACAATAGACAGTGCACCAACCATACCAAGTGACAGTGCAACATTATTGCCAATAACCGTCATAACCATTGAGGTAAGAACTGTTAAAACAACAAGTGATACATTAAACTTTTTACTGTAAATTGTTCCTCGGTGTGAAATCATATAGGATATAAAAATTAAAAATCCCAAAATTCCCGAAACTAAAATATTTGCTGCAATCTGC
>JAZUSD010000100.1:0-40155 GCA_045606545.1 Acutalibacteraceae bacterium
GATTCGGAATCACGGCCGTTACGAGTTGAACCCATACCTTTTTTATGAGCAAATAACTGGATATTGATTTTAAGCATTCGTTACACCTCCGTAGTTATCGTAACATTTTTGGGATATTGCTTCTTGAGTTCATTAATATGAAGCTCCAGACCAAGCAATAATTCTTTCGTTTTTTCTGCGCTTTCTTCGGGAACTCTTAAAGTCATTTCCCCATCTTCTTTAACATCAACATCTGCATCAACTTTCATTATTTCAATGATAGTATTAGCTGTCATATATGCAACAGAAGAAATTGCGGCGCAAACTATATCGCTACCGTGAGCGGCATAACCTGCGTGACCTTTAAAAGAAAAACCTGAAGGCGCACCATTTTCAGAATGAAAAAATTTTACATTAATCATTGATTATGCATTAATAGCTGAAATTTCAACCTTTGTATAGGGCTGTCTGTGACCCATTTTACGTTTTTCATTCTTTTTGGGTTTGTAGGTAGCAACAACAACCTTTTTGCCCTTACCGTTTTTGATAACCTTTGCTTCAACAGAAGCACCGTCAACATAGGGAGCACCAACTTTGATACCGTCGTCTGCACCAACAGCGATAACCTTATCGAAGGTTATAGTGGAATCAGCTTCAACTTCGAGCTTTTCGATGAAAATAACATCGCCGCTCTGAACTTTGTACTGTTTTCCGCCTGTTTCGATGATTGCGTACATAGATTTTTACCTGCTTTCTTTCAGTCTCGCTAACAAGGCCACCTGAGGATTTTAGTGTTAATGGACGCACCTATAGCATCCGCCCTTAATATGCGGCAAATGGTATTTTAACAGAACACTTCTCCTTTGTCAAGAGAAAAACCTCTTTTTTCCAATTCTTTTTTTATATCTTCAGGAAGCTCGGCAACGAATATTTTTTCTTCATTTGTTATGGGGTGAATTATTTTAACCTTATAACAATGAAGAGCCGCTCTTTTGATATTTTCGGTAACCTTTGCACCATACATTTCATCACCTACAAGAGCGTGACCTATATGAGCGCAATGAACTCTTATCTGATGAGTTCTGCCCGTAACGGTTTTAACCTTTAGTATTGTTTTATCGTCAAAGCTTTTTAAAGCTTTCCAATTTGTTATCGCTTCGTCCCCTTGTTCACCAACAGCACGTATAGTCTTATTTATATCAGGACGGTAAATAGGGGCATTGACTGTTCCCTTGTCTTCTAAAACACCCTCCGCTAAAGCAATATATGTTTTATCAAGGTTGCCGTTTAATTTTGATGCAACAAAAGCATTCTTTGCAAACACCATAACTCCCGAGGTAACCTTATCAAGTCTGCCAACCGCCCTTGCAACATAATTCTCGTTACCACTATTTTTAAGGTACGCAGCAACAGCGTTACAGAGAGTTCCGTTAGGGTGATTTCTTGTTGGATGAACTGATACTCCTGATGGCTTATTTATAATAAGTAAATCATCATCCTCATATATAACAGCTAATTCCGTTTCCCATAGAATAGGTGGTT
Organism: Acutalibacteraceae bacterium; assembly: GCA_045606545.1. Lineage (GTDB taxonomy): Bacteria > Bacillota > Clostridia > Oscillospirales > Acutalibacteraceae > DTU089. The sequence goes on from JAZUSD010000100.1 coordinate 1,522, forward strand.
CGGTTTTTTCCGGAAGAAAAATTTCTATTTTATCATCGGTTTTTACCTTGTCGATAACTCTACTTTCCGAGCCATTTATAAAAACAGATTTTTGGGTATGGCGAAGAGTCTGAATTATGCGGGTAGATACCCCAACACACTCTCTCAAAAAATAATAAAGCGGTGTTTCATTGTATTCTTCTGAAACTAAATATTCAATTTTCCTCAAAGCACCACCCCATCGTTAAAAAATCAAACAAATGAATATGCAAATGTATATACATTGGTTGGAAAAAGTCAAATGTTCAAAACTTTGTCAATGTAAAGTCAGTTCCTTTACACGTTTTTTCCTTTTTAGAAATATAAAAAGTTCTAAACGCGTAGTTGTTGACATTTTAGACACAGTTTTGAACATTGTCAAGCTGTCCACTTTACAGTTTTTCCATTCATTTCCAATTGTAATAAATGAATAACCTTTGTTCTAAATCATAAAATATACAGTTTTTTCATTAAAAACTTATTTTATTGCAAACTCAAAAACCTTTCTGTCCTTAAATCTCGCAACAAAATCAAAGCCTGCTTCTCTTGCCATTTCATAAGCTCTGGGAATACCAAAACCTATGCGTTCTGCATAGTGAGAATCAGAGCCAACGCTGACAAGTCTGCCACCCAATTCTTTATATCTTTTAATAGTATCAATATCGGGTGCAGGTTTATTAATTGGGTATTTAAGACCGCCCATATTAATCTCCAAAGCCTTATCCTTTTCAGCGCAAAGTTTAAGAATTTCATCAATTTTTTTGGAATATTTATTTATATCTTCAACATAACCGCAAAGGTTGAAAATATATCTGAAAGGATATGTAATATGAGCAAGAATTTCAAAATTGCCCCACTGAAGCATCTGGAGAAGCTCATCAAAATATTCGTTCATCAAAGCTTGAACATCAAATCCGTCAAAAGTTTTAAAATCATAAAAATCAGGCTTTCCTCTTAAATTATGAATAGAGCCTATTACAACATCATAATCATTTTCATTCACAATTTTTTCTGCAAGGTCAGGAACATAATGGGGCTGTGCCAGTTCAATTCCCCTGAGGATTTCAATTTTACCTTCGAAATCCTTCTGTGCCTTTGAAACCTCGCAGAAGCTACGTTTTGCCCTTTTATCAAAACCATCCTTATAAAAAACATCAACCTCACAATGGTCAGTGAAAGCAACAATTTGAATACCATTTTGTGCCGCAACCTCTGCCATATATTCCACGGGGTGATTACCATCCTGAGAACTGTCCGTATGAGTATGTAAATCAATAATTTTTATATTATCCATTTTCAAAACCTTCTTTCAAAACACTATAATAGCACAAAATAACACAAAATAACAGAGCTTATTGCAAAATATATATTTTTATTCACTAATATATATCTTTTAATATAAGAAATTTTGTGCTAAAATAGATTTGAAAGGAGTGGCAATATGAAACTCACTTTAAAGGCAAATTCAAAAATAAATCTTCTCTTAGATATAACCGGAATCAAGAAAAACGGATATCACAAGCTTTTCACTATTATGCAATCTATAAGCCTTGGGGATATTATAACCGTTGAAAAAACTGACGGTGAAGAAATAACTGTATCCTGCGATACCGAGGGTGTGCCCACAGATAAAAGAAATATTGTTTATAAATGCGCAGAAAAGTTTTTCGATTACGCAGATATAAAAGAAAACAAAGGTATTCATATTCATATTGAAAAGCATACTCCGTTTTGCGCAGGTATGGGTGGCGGTAGTGCCGATGGAGCTGCAGTTCTCGTTGCTCTTAATAAAATATTCAATACGAACTATCCTGAAAAAATTCTTTGCCGGATTGGTGTAAAGGTCGGGGCAGACATTCCATTTTGTATTGTTGGCGGTACTGCTTTAGCTCTTGATACAGGTGCTATTGTTGCTCCCCTGCCTGATTTAGAGGGTTACCATATTGTTGTTGTAAAACCCAATAACGGAGTTTCTACAAAAGAAGCCTACGATGCGGTTGACAGCTTAGAATATATGAAACACCCTAAAAACGAACAGATGCTTGAATACTTTGCAGACAGTGATTTCGAAAACGGACTTAAACTTTGTTCCAATGTTTTCGAGCAAGCGTTTGATATAAACGGCAGAGTTGATATTAAAGATATAATGAATCATAATGGTGCCGTTGCATCTTGCATGACCGGATCGGGCTCAGCTGTATATGGAATATTCAAAGAGAAAGAAAATGCCGAAACAAGCGCAAAACTATTAGAAAAGCAATTCTCAAATGTTTATATCTGCACTCCCGAAAAAAATAGTGTGGAAATAATTTCCGAGAATTGAATAAAAATTAACTAAACCGTCCAAAATCATTTAAGAATGAAAGGACGGTTTTATTATGTCAATTTTTAAATACAAAGCCTTTAACGAAAGAAAAGATAAAATCATATTATCTGTTTCAATCATTGTAATTTCTCTCTATATGGCGTTTTCCTGCACATATTTCACCGCATCTGCAGGAACTGTTAAAGATGATGTTGTAAGACTTCACATTCTTGCAAACAGCAATTCTCCAACAGACCAGGAGATTAAATTGAAGGTGCGTGATGCCCTTTTAGAAACCAATGCAAGTATTCTAAATGATAATGTCACAAAAGAAAACGCAAAAGAGCATTTCGAAAACTCAAAGGAACTTCTTTTAAAAACTGCCAAAAAAGCTCTTAAAGAAAATGGATTTAATTATGGTGTTAAAATAACACTCCAAGAGGAATATTTTGAAACAAGACAATACGGAGATCTCACATTCCCTGCAGGCCAATATACTGCTTTAAAGGTAGTTTTAGGTGAGGGTAAGGGCAAAAATTGGTGGTGCGTCATGTTTCCGCCATTATGTGTTCCTGCAGCAGACGGAATTAAAACAAATGAAACCACCGCAGACTATTTAACCAAAAGCGGTGAAAAAATAGTAAGCGGTGGAGAGAAATATATTGTTAAACTTAAGATATTGGAAATTTATGAGGAATTAAGAAACAAATTGAAAAATTAAAATTCGCAATACTTTTACAAAGGGTAATCTTTACGGGGCTACCCACCACCATTCCGCCTGAACATTTTCATAAATCTTCGCTTGGAATTGTATTCAAATGATAAGTAACGATAAGTCCTCTTGCGGTGCCCAAAATTCTTTGTTCGCTATTCGCTTCACAGAATTTTGACCGCTACGCCAACTCACACGCCCTGCATCGCCCACAGGGCGCGGTCGTGTTCCTTGCCCCCTCCCTATTTCATCAAAGATGAAACAGGGATGATAATATTTGCATTACTTTTACTAATTGTTAATTGCTATTTGCTGGCAACTGGCAGCTAAAAGAACTTGTGCCTTACAGCACAAGTTCTTTATGTCTCGTTACATGGCAACCTACATTAACCGCAACAGGAAGCCCTGCAATATGAGTTGGTGAGGTTTCAATATTAACTGCAAGGGCAGTTATATCACCACCGAAGCCCTGAGCGCCAATATTAAGTTTATTAATTTCCGTAAGCATTCTGTTTTCCAAATCCGCATAGAATTTATCAGCATTTCTTATGGAAATATCACGGCAAAGTGCTTTTTTTGAAAGGAGAGCAACACCTTCAAAATCGCTACCGATACCAACACCTAAAACAACCGGTGGACAAGGATTAGAGTCAGCCTCTTTTACCACATTAACAACAAAATCAACAATATCATCAACAGTTGCAGATGGTGTAAACATTTTGATTTTGCTCATATTCTCACTGCCAAAGCCTTTTGGTGCGGCAGTGAGTTTTATTTTGTCACCCGGGATAATCGAAAGATGAATTAAAGCGGGAGTGTTATCGTTTGTGTTACCTCTTCTTATAGGGTCTTTAACAATAGAGCAACGCATTTTACCATCAAGATATGCTCTTCTGACACCATTATTAACCGCGGTATTAAAATCCCCATCAACAATATGCACATCTTGACCTAATTCGCAAAAAAGCACCGCCATACCCGTATCCTGACAAATAGGAATATTAAGTTCCTTTGCCGCATCAAGATTTTTGCAAAGGTCAGAAAAAATCCCTTTTGCAATTGAATTGCTTTCTTCACTTTCGCAGCTACGGATTTTGTTTTCTAAAGAGTCGGAAAGCTTTCCGTTTGCTTCAAGGAAAAGCCTTTCAACTGAATTTTCAATAAGCTTTGCACTTATCTCTCTCACAATGCCACATCCTATAACTAAACCGTGCCGAGTTAATCCGGCACGGCTTTAATCTTTTATATAATATAATTTAACCTCTTGAATTGCCACCACGACGAGGTGTTGAAGCACCACGCTTTGCAACATTATTCTTTTTTAGGTCACTCATTTTTTCATCACTAACGCTTTTGAACTTTGCCATCATATCTTCGAAAGACATTGTTTCAGGTTCAGAACGCTGTGTACCTGTCCAGACGGGAGGCTGACTTCTTTTGGGTCTGTCTCCTGCAGGACGCTTCGGTTTAGATTCTTCCGCTTGCTCGGGTTGAGCCTTTTTAATAGAAAGAGCTATTTTGCCCTTTTCATTAATATCAATAACCTTAACTTTAACAACATCGCCCTCAGAAAGCTTTTCATGAATATCTTTAATAAAAGATGAAGAAACCTCCGAAATATGTACCATACCTGTTGTTTTCTCGGGAAGCTCAACAAAAGCTCCGAAATTTGTAATGCCTGTAACTTTTCCTTCAAGAATCGCGCCGATTTCCACTGCCATAGTTTACCCCTAATTTGTTTGTGTTAGTTTTATTCTGCGGAACCAGGTGTTATATCTACATAGACTCTTTCGTCCGGCATAACATAACCCTTTTTCCTTGCATATTTTTCTACAAGTTCATCCTTATCTCCATCCTCAATAGCGGCGCTCACTTCTTCATTTGAAACTGATATGCTTTCAAGAACGCTTTCAAGCTCTGTTAACTGAGCTTCTTTGGCATTTATTTTGCTTTGGGCTTTAATAAATCTGATGCCCATATAAAGCAAGATAACAAAGCATAAAATAATTACTATAACACTGCGAGAGTTAAGTTGATTTTTCTTTTTTCCCTTCGCCATCAGCCTTACCGCCTTTCCGTGATTTTGGTGAACCTACACATAATATACCAAATAAATTATACACATATACACGTGCTTTTGGCAAGACCTTTTTTTGTATTTTTTTGGACTTTTTTTCACTTTTTTGAAAAAATGTCTTTATTTTTTGATAAAGCTTTATAAAACCCGTTTTTATAATACGAAACGGAAAGGAAATAATTTTAAAAACAAACGAATAAAACCGTTTTAAAATCAGAACAAACTTATCAGTCAGTTTCATTAATGCATATCCCAATGAAAAATAATAGAAAACCGCCCCCACGAGTTCACCAATAATTATATAAGAGCGTACTTCACCCTTGTTGGCAGCGAGAATGAACAGATAGCTTCCAAAAGCGACAATAAAAAAATACAGTAAATCAAAAACTATTACACTCCATTTTCCTCGCGTAAACGACAATCTTATAGCACGCAAAAAATCATACAACACGCCTAAAAGGAAACCAACACCTAAGGATGCGAGAAAAATAAGCATTTGCTCGCTTTGATAAACATTATACATTATCTGAATACTCTCGAAAGGAAGCTACCTGATTTATCAATTATATCTGCATACGAAAGAGCATTTATCCTGCCCTCGATGCACAACTCCCCTATTTCAAGCGAAAGCTTTGTAATATGAAGTTTTTCACCCTTAATTGTCAATTCACCGCATTCTGTTTGGGCAATAATTGTCTCTTCATCAAAGCTCCCTACATCCTTTACCCCAGAAACAGAAAGCTTTTTTCTGTCCTCAAGGATACAGTTATGGGGTAAAATTCCTGTTCTTTTTTCTTCTGTCATAATAAAACACCTCCGCTATACAATATATGTAATCAGCAGAGATGTTATGACTATTATATTTTATAAATTATCTTCCCATGTATAATTATGTAATTGACCCTTATTTTGAAGTTCAGGATAGCCCAACTGTCTTAAAGCCTCATAAACCCCTATTGCAACAGAGTTTGAAAGATTAAGACTTCTCGCATCGTCAACCATTGGTATTCTTACACATTCTTCGGGATACTTTAAAAGAAGCTCCTCAGGAAGACCTTTGGTTTCTTTTCCGAAAAAGAGAAATGATTTGTCGGTATAAACTGCATCTGAATGAGTTTTTCTCGCTTTCGTTGTAAAGAAGAAATATTCACCCTCAGGATTTTTCTCAAAAAAATCATTAAGATTTTCATAATAAGTCAAATCAAGTAAATACCAATAATCAAGACCTGCTCTTTTTAATTTTTTATCGTCAATTGTAAAGCCCATTGGTTTAATAATATGAAGCCTTGCACCTGTTGCGGCGCAGGTTCTTGCAATATTACCTGTGTTTTGCGGAATTTCAGGTTCTACTAAAACAATATTAAGTTCGCTCATATCTTACCTAATTCCTTAATATAGAATGGAATACCTCTCTCAAAATCAACGCCATAAGTAATAGGGGTATCCATGGACTGAGTTCTCTTTATGCAATCACAAACATATCTTGCGGCAATACCCATTGCATCATAATATGAAATACCGTTAAGAATTGCACCACAAAATGAGCTTGCAAAAACATCACCTGTACCGTGATACATTCCGGGAAGACGTTCTTGGAAATAGTATTTCGCAACTCTGTCCTGACCCATAAATGCGGCACCTAATTTATTTTCTTCAAAGGTAACACCTGTAAGAACAACATTTTTTGCACCCATATCAAGAAGTTTGTTAAGAAGAGTTTCGATATACTCTTCTGTATGAAGACCTGAAACAAATTCAGTATCAGTCATAAAGCAAGCTTCTGTGATATTTGGGAGAATTATATCGGCTTTGGAACAAAGCTCTGCCATTGCTTTTGCAAATTTATCATCAAAAATTGCATACATTTTTCCATGGTCCGCCATACAAGGGTCAGCAATAAAAAGGTTATCTTCCCTTTTGAAATCCTCTGCGAAATTTTTCACAATATCAATTTGGTCAAAAGAACCCAAAAAGCCTGAATAAATTGCATCGGGCTTTAAATCAATGGATTTCCAGTGAGCAGAAATATCGGGCATATCGCAAGTAAGGTCACGATAAGTATAGCCTGTAAAACCGCCTGTATGAGTTGATAAAACTGCAGTTGGCATACAAATTGTTTCTACACCTGCAGCAGAAATTATAGGTAATGCAACTGTTAAAGAGCATTTTCCGAAACCTGAAATATCATTTATGGCAACAAGTCTTTTTTGATTTTCCATTTTAATCCTTCTTTCTGTGCCAAAAATCACTATATTAAATTTTATCACTTCCATTTATTTTTATCAATACTTTACGATTACTTTTTTGTCCTCAGGTAAAAATAATAAAAAACAATTTGGAGGTGTAAAAAATGATGTTAATGGGTTCCGATAAAACAATGAAAATTGGTGGTGCTTTAATGGCAATGGGCGTTGCAGCGGCGGTTACAGCAGGAGTTGTAAACTCCAAAAACAGTACCAAGCGTAAAATGAAAAAGCTCGCCAAAAAAAGCGTTAAAACAATGGACGGTATTTTAGATAATGTTCAGTATATGTTTAAATAAAACGAGGGGGCATTCCCCTCGTTGATTAAAGGGAGGATAAAAAATGAAAAAGTTTATTTCCATTCTACTTATATTCTTATTTATTCCTTCACTTGTTGGTTGCGGTAAAAATGATTCAGAACAAACAACTTCATTTTCAACAGAAGCCAAAACAAGTGAAGCAACAGAAAAACAAGAAAGCACATCTGAAACACAAAGCGAAAGTCAGACTGAAAGTGCTCCCGCACCTCAACCGATGGACAAAATAAAAAGAACAGCAAAAGCGCTTTACGGCAAAAATACAGGAACGAAGAAAACATATACAGGTCTTGAACCTTTACCAACGGTTAATTTGCCCGTTGTTGACCCTGATAATTTAAAAGGACTTTCAACCTCTGCTCACAATCATAGTTTTGGAGTTTCAAAAAATGGTATCCCTCACGAAATTTCTGTAAACAATCAGAAGTTCTATGAAAAATATGGAGCAATCTGCCTTGATACGCGTGGAGAAAAAGTGATATATCTTACCTTTGACTGTGGTTATGAAAACGGATGCACAGAAAAAATACTTGATACATTAAAAGAAAAGAAAGTACCTGCGGCATTTTTTGTAACACTACCCAATGTTAAAGACAACCCTGAAATTATTGCCCGAATGATTAATGAAGGGCATATTGTGGGAAATCATTCCGACACCCACCCAAACTTTTCAACAATCAACCGAACACAAATGGCAAAGGAAATTGAAACTCTCGATAACTATTTAAGAGAGCATTTCGGTTATTCTTCATCATTTTTCCGTTTTCCCGAGGGATCTTGTTCTGAAAATGCTTTAGAATTGGTGCAGAGCATTGGTTATACATCTGTTTTCTGGTCCAGCGCTTATGCTGATTGGGACATTAATAATCCCAAAGGAAAGCAATATGCTTTTGATACTGTCACCGCCCGACTTCACCCCGGTTGCATTCTTCTCTTACACGCTGTTTCAAAAGATAATGCCGATGCTTTAGGCGATATAATCGACTATGTAAAAGAGCAAGGTTATGAGTTTAAAGCACTATAAAAATGACACCATTGAAAAAATCCACTTTTTCAATGGTGTCATATAATTTTTATTCAGTACGCAAAGCTTCAACCGGGTCTTTCTTCGCCGCGATTCTTGAGGGAATAAGACCTGCAATAAGAGTGAGCGATACGCTTATAATTACAAGCACTATTGCCGCAACCGGTGGCAGAGCTGCCGCAGCAGGAATATGAGCGGCATATTTCAGTAACAGGTTAATTGGTATTTCCAAAAGCAGCGTTGATAGGATACCTATTATACCTGCACCAAGACCTATTACAGCAGTTTCCGCATTGAAAACCCTTGCAATATCCTTCTTCGAGGCACCGATACTACGAAGAATACCGATTTCCTTTGTTCTTTCAAGAACTGAAATATAGGTAATAATACCAATCATAACCGAAGAAACAACAAGGGAAATTGCAACAAAGCAAACAAGAACATAAGTAACAACATCAATGATTGTTGTTAAACTGCTCATAAGCATACCGATATAGTCAGAAACCTTGATCTGCGCTTCCTCATGACCATCTGCGGTTACTTGTTCGTTATAGTAATTTATAAGCTCGTTAAGTCTTTCCTTTGCTTCAAAGCTCTTAGGATAGAAGCAGATAATCGAAGGTGTTTCAAAGGTTGAATAACCTATCTTATCTAAAGTTCCCGAAAGAGAGCTTTTTGCAGCCATTGTGTCAACATAAGCTTGTTTAATAGCAAGAACCTGGTCTTCTGTAAGGAAGCCTTCCATAAGCTTTTTCTGGAGTTCGGTCATATCATCAAATCCGAACATAGCTCCCATATCCATTAAATTGACCTCTGACATATCCATACCCTCTGCCATGGACATAAATGGTGTATAGTCAAGATATTTAAAATCAATAAGACCTAAATCAACATCCTTAAGGTCGAAATCATTAACTGTAAGGTGTGAGAATTCAAGACCTGTGAGAACATCTTTAGTTTTATCTGCAAGCTGTTCTTTAACAACCGCTCTTGTAGCGGTTTCTTCAATAGCATAGTCCATAAGGTCGCGCATATAACCGATACCGCCCGTACCTAATGACAATGTGTTGTTTTCATCAGGCTTTAATATACCAACAATTTCGAGTTCGGTGCCTTCGTCAACTAACTTTTTAACGAAATAATCGTTAGCGCTGTTATCACTCCAAAGACCTGTTTTCTTATCTTTAACGAAATAATCTGCGCTTAAAACAAGCTTGAATTTCATATCAAGAATTTCATCATAAGAATATTCTGTAATATCTTCATTTTCCAAAGATTCGCCACTTGCAAGTGCCTGCATAATATTCTTTGTAAATTCTTCCTGGTCCTTAAGACCGAGAGCATAAACAACAAGCTCGTTTATCATATTATTGCCATCAACAATAAGCACAACCTCGTTGAATTTTTCAGGCATTTTACCTGCAATAACATCATACTGAGCCTCCATCAATTCATCGTCACCGATAAGCTCAATCCAGGCGTTAACAGGCATCATACTTGTCATCTGTGATGCCATATCGCCCATACCCTCCATGCCTTCCATCATAGGCATATTTTCCATCATGGTGCTGGGGTTAACTTTAATTAAACCATTTTCAGTGTCTGCACGATAGATATTCAAATCTGTGCTGTATTTATACTGAACATCGTTGCAGACTTCGTCAAACGCTTCCTGATTATCTTCAATATATTTTTTGAAATTATCAAGGTTATTTGATGTAGATTCTGATATAAAGGCATTTACCATCTGCATAAGGGATTCGTTTACATAAACCTTACCCTCATCCTGATTTTCCAAGCCCTCAACCATTTCGGTTGTTAAACCGGTAAATGAGGTCATAACACTTTCGAGGTCAAATGTCTGCTTTTCGACAGTCATAGGGTAAGAAAGAAGCATATCTTCCTGAATTCTGTCAATATAAACCTGAATACCGTTTGAAAGAGCTAAAACAAGCGCAATACCGATAATGCCTATACTTCCTGCAAAAGCAGTTAAAAATGTTCTTGCACTCTTTGTTCTTAAGTTATTGATACTCAAAGAAAAAGCAGATGCAAAGGACATTGATTTTTTGCCCTTTTCCTTTGTTGTTTCAAGCCTTAACTTTTCATTAGCCTTATCATTTTCATCGGGCTCAAATGGATTTGAGTCACTGATAACCTCACCGTCAAGGCATCTGATAATTCGGTTTGAATAAGTTTCAGCAAGGTCAGGGTTATGCGTAACCATAATAATGAGCTTATCTTTGGAAATTTCCTTGAGAAGCTCCATAATCTGAACGCTTGTTTCCGTATCAAGAGCACCTGTGGGTTCATCCGCAAGAAGAATATCCGGGTCATTAATAAGAGCACGAGCAATTGCAACCCTCTGCATCTGACCGCCCGACATCTGAGTCGGTTTTTTATGAATCTGATTTTCAAGACCAACCTTTTTAAGTGCTTCAATTGCTCTTTTACGACGCTCTTTTTTAGAAACACCCGAAAGAGTAAGAGCAAGCTCAACATTAGAAAGAACAGTCTGATGCTGGATAAGGTTATAACTCTGGAAAACAAAGCCGATTGAATGGTTACGATATGTGTCCCAATCGCTATCATTGAAATGCTTTGTTGATTTTCCGTTTATCTGCAAATCACCGCTTGTATATCTGTCAAGACCACCGATAATATTAAGAAGCGTTGTTTTACCGCAGCCCGAAGGACCCAAAACCGCAACAAACTCGCTCTCACGGAAATTAATATCAATTCCTTTGAGGGCTCTTACGGTTGTGTCACCGGTAATATAATCTTTAACTATATTTTTTAATACTAACATACTTGATTACCTCGATAATAATATCAATAATAAAGTCGTTTTCTATTGCAGAAAAGAATTATACCGATTACGGCTGAAACAAGGGCAAAACCGCCGACGATATAAAGTGGTGTATAATTTTTTTCAGGTTCCTTATAAATAATTGTTGGCGAGTAATCCTCATCAACAACTATTTCAATCTGTGCTCTTTCCTTAAAAAGAAGATTATAAAGCCATTCAATAAGCTCATCCTCGGTCATTTGTGCAAACTGTTCGCCTATGGATGCGGAATAGGTGGAGAAGGTATCGTTCCCCCCTGCCATTGAACCGACAAGAAGATTTTCGTTACCCGGGAGTTTGAGTGTTTTTGCAAGAACTCTTAAAAGAGTCAACAAAACACCGGTCTGGTCGGCTTCAATATAAGAATATTTAACATAATTACCGTTAAATGTACTTTTGCTTTGCTTTTCTGTTTTTGTTCCGATGCCTGCAAGAGAATTTATATCAAACTCTGCAATTTTCATTCCCGATCCCTCAAGCATACCGCTTAAAAGCTTGTTTATATCTAACTCCTTTGTTAATACTTCTGTATCCAAATTCATATTAACCACACCTGACATACGAGAAGTCAATGCAGTTACGGGAATAAAAAGATTTGAAATACATTTTCCCAAAGAACCGCTGTTAAGGAAATAAACCACATTGGGTAAAATCCTTGTAAGTGTTTTTACCGGATTATCAAAAATCTCATCAAGCAAATCAAAAACCGGATCTGCAATATTATTCAAAAGAGCATCTTTGCTCTTATCATTTACATATTGAGTATAAGTTTTAACAGAGCTTTCTTTGCACCCTAATGCTTCAAGAATCGGAATAACGCCTGTGTTATAGCCGTCTGCACCTTTCAAGGTAATGGCATCTGCAACAACCAAATCTTCACCTGCAAGGACAACCTTTAACAAGGGATTCAATGGGCGAAGAACTGCAAGAAATGCATTCTGAAAACCTCTTCTTGAGCCGTTATAAAACCCCCATGAAATATTTTTTGAAACTTTATTCCATGAATCCGCTTTTATCAAAGCATTATAGGCATTGGGGTAATCATTCTTAATGTATTCAGCCACACCTTTAGGTGTTGCATCAATTCCTAAAAGAACAAGCAAATCAAGAAGGCCTTCTTTTTCCAGGCTTCCGTAAATACCTGTTAAAACAGCGTTTATATTAGCATTTGAATAAATACCGGTGGAAAGAAGCGCTTCAATGCTTCTGTAACTTCCGCCCTCTTTAACAAAATCGTCGAGTAAATCATCAATCTCATTGAGAACCTTTTTATAATTCTCTTCGGTTAAATTGGGAGTAAACTGAACAACTGTCTGTGCTATTTCAGGGTAAAGCATCATTTCAGGTGCATTAAGCTTTGCAGGTGTAAACAAGAGAATGATAGTACCAACTATTTTATCAGTATCATTATCAAGAAAGTCGCCGAGCATTTTTGTTGAAATATTGCTACCATTACCGCCCATCTCTTTCATAAGCTGTGGCAAGGAATTTTTATTAAGTTTAAGCGTATCAATCAGCCATCTTAATATTTCAACAAGAGCTCTGCCTTTATCAGACTGAAATTCCATACCATTATGAGAACCGCATTTTGAAAGCCTTTCCAAATCAATGGGAGCAAGCTGCAAACCGCCCTCCCCTGCCATATCAGCAATTCCTGTGGTGAGTATTTCTTCCATATCAAATTTCATTGAATCCAAATCAAGTATCTTTAAAAATACTGCAATTTCCACAAGAGGATTTGAGAATATGGGAGCAAGTAATGTGTCCATACAAGCATTCATTTCGCCACTCTTAACAAAATATGCAAAGCCCGGCAAAACATCTGTAAGGGTATCCATAGGTGCATCAAAAACATTTTCAAGCATTGTAAGAATAGGAAGAAGAATATTTTTTATGATATTGCTTCTGTCTGCATTTGCTTGATTCGTAAACTCTTCCTGACTTATTAAATCTGTGCATTTCAAAGCCTGAAGCATTGGCACAATTGCATTTTCATAACCATTTGCACCTTCAATTTTAATAAAGCCTGAAATTGTATAAGTTCCCGAACAAAGAAGAGTATAAAAAATATCGTTAAAGGGTGATAAAGCTTTAGAAAATGCAGTTGCAAAATCATTTTTATCATTAATGCCCCACTTAACGCCCTCAAGGTTAACCTCTTCCCAAGAAGCAACACTTAAAAGTGCCTTTTGAACATCGGGATAATCTCCCAATCCACCTGCAACCGCAGAAACTGAAGCATCCAAACCTATCATTTCTAATTCGCTTGCAGTTTCTGAAAGGCCAAGATAAAGAGATACAACAAAACCGGAAAGACTTTCATCGCTGAAAATCAATGGTTTAACCATATTTTCGAGAGTTCCCCCCGTTAAAGAAGGAAGAATATTATTTAAAAGTTTATCTGTTCCTTTAACAGCAACAAGCGCCTCCTCAGCAGTAACGCCTTGGGGGTAATCAGTTGTATAGCCTGCAACAACAACCTGCGAAAAGCAAGAAAATGTCACAAGCACACAAAGTATTAAAGAAATAAATTTCTTGAATGTTTTTTTCATTATCATCACTCTGATTTATATTAAAATAAATTTAAACATATATATTATTATACTTTATCTCCACGTTAAATTATACAACATCTATTGTATTATTTGTTAAGAAAATATGAACAAGAGGAGAAAAAAATAATGAAAAAACATATATTCAGCATACTTATTCTCTTACTTTCAATCATAAATCTCAATGGTTGCGTTTTCAGCTCAACCGGTGAAAGTCTTGAAGCATTTTCAAGAAGAATGAATGAAATAAACGAAAGCTATAATATGACTTCCGAGGGTTATATTATTGACACAAAAGAATGTAGTTTAACAAAATTTTTCAAGTTTCAAAAAAACGAAATTATGCTTAATTTTAAATATGATAAAAAGCACCGTCTTAACGAAATGAATATTGTTTTTGAGTCAGTTGTATTAGATAAAACACCCGAAGCGCTAATGTTTATTGAAGACTGCATAAAATGTTTTGTTCAAAGCGAAAAAACCGAAAAAGAAATACTTAATAATACAGATTTTGAAAATTCAATTAAGAAAATAAATATGCAAACAATAAGTGCCGAGGCAGATAATATCAAAATAGAAATTGATACCACCCAACTCGGCACAGTAGTTACCATTTACAGGGACATATAATCTTTTAATTTTTCTGCAATCTGACGAAGAGCATTACCTCTGTGGCTTAATGCATCCTTTTCTTCACCTGAAAGCTCTGCGAAGCTTTTGTCACCAACCATAAACAATGGGTCATAACCAAAGCCTCCATCGCCTTTAGGCTCAAAACCAATATAACCCTTGCACTCTCCCCTTGCAGAAATAACATCACCGTTAGGAAAAACGCAGCAAACAACAGAAACGAATTTTGCTGTTCTTTCCTCAACAGGAATATCAGTTAAGATTTTAAGGAGTTTTTGGTTGTTTTTTTCGTCATTTCCGTGTTCACCTGCAAAACGAGCAGAATAAACACCGGGTGCACCTACAAGGTAATCAACAGAAAGACCTGAATCATCTGCAACGCATGGCATACCGCTTTCAAGGCAACCGCTCTGAGCTTTTAAAAAAGCATTTTCATAGAATGTTTCCCCTGTTTCATCAACATCGGAAATATCCACTCCTGCCTGCTCAGCAGTTTTAACATCAATTCCCAAAGGAGAAAGAATGCGATAAAGTTCATCGCGTTTCTTCATATTATGAGTAGCGATTAAAAAAACATTGTTTTCCATTAACCAAACAACCTCCCGAAGAAGCCTTTTTTCTTTTTCTCTTTAACTTCTGAAACTTCCTCTTCTGAGTCTTCTGTTTCTGCGGTTTCAATTTCTACAGGCTCTTCAATTTCTTCTACAATTTCAGTTGCTTGAATTTCTTCAACTTCATCCTCCGCAGAAACTCCGAGTTCTTCCTCTGCAGTTTCAGAAGTTTCGTTAAGTTCTGCCATAGCATTGAAGATTTCACCAACTGCCTTTGCAAGCTCTTCTCTTTCATCAGTTTCCTCTGCAGGAACATATTCTTCACGGATT
Organism: Acutalibacteraceae bacterium; assembly: GCA_045606545.1. Classification (GTDB taxonomy): domain Bacteria; phylum Bacillota; class Clostridia; order Oscillospirales; family Acutalibacteraceae; genus DTU089. Next base: position 17,129 of record JAZUSD010000100.1, read on the forward strand.
TTTGAAAGGTCAATTTCCTCTTCCTCAAAATCTTCAGGAAGGTCATTGAAAAGTCCGTCTGCAAAAGCGTGAGGGTTGAAGGGTTGCAAATCATCAATACCCTCACCCACACCGATAAATTTAACAGGCACTTTAAGGTCATTCTTAATTGAGAGAACAACACCGCCACGAGCAGTACCGTCAAGCTTTGTAAGAATAATACCTGTAATCTCTGCAATTTTGGCAAATTCACGAGCCTGATTAACTGCATTCTGACCTGTTGTAGCATCAAGAACAAGAAGGACTTCACGGTCGGAATAAGGAAGTTCACGGTCAATAACTCTATAAATCTTGCCTAATTCTTCCATAAGATTTTTCTTGTTATGAAGACGACCTGCAGTATCGCAGATAATAATTTCAGTACCTCTTGCCTTTGCGGCAGAAATAGTATCAAAAATAACTGCGGCAGGGTCTGCGCCCTCTTTATGCTTAACAATATCAACTCCTGCACGCTCTGCCCATACATCAAGCTGGTCAATAGCAGCGGCACGGAAGGTATCTGCAGCGGCAAGAATAACGCTCTTGCCCTCTGCTTTGTATCTTGCGGCAAGCTTGCCGATTGTTGTAGTTTTACCAACACCATTGACACCGATAACAAGAATTACGGAAGGAATGGTAATAAGACCCATATCTTCTCCGCCCTCAAGCATTTCGGCAACAATGTCTTTGATTTCCGCCTTAACATCGGCTGGATTTTTTATTCCTTTTTTGCGAACAACATCATTAAGGCGCAGGGTAATTTCTGAAGCAGTTGAAACACCGACATCACCCATAACAAGAGCTTCTTCAAGCTCATCAAAAAGCTCCTGGTCAATTGATGTGTAGCTATCAAGAACATTGTCAATAGCACCTGAAACATTGTTTCTTGTTTTTCTTAAACCAAAGTTTATTTTCTTAAAAATACCCATTAGAAAAACTCCATTATATAACTAAAATATTTTCGTTCATAAACAGAATATACAATTCGTAGATTTAACGTCAGATTGTGCGAAGAACGCCGTTTTAGTGAAGGAAGCTGTACAAAGGTACTGCGACTGAGCTAAAACAAGTTATTCGTGCAATATCACGTTAAATCGAACTTAGTAGCCATTTCTGCAGTTTTGAGTTCCAATAATTTTGATACACCCTTTTCCTGCATTGTTACACCATAAAGCATATCCGCCTCTTCCATTGTACCACGACGATGTGTAATGAGAATGAACTGTGTGTTCTGAGTCATTCTGCGGACATAGGAAGCGTATCTTGCTACGTTAACATCGTCAAGCGCCGCTTCGACCTCGTCAAAAATACAGAAAGGACAAGGATTGACCTTAAGAATTGAGAAAAGAAGTGCTATTGCAGAAAGACCCTTTTCACCACCGGAAAGAAGAGATATATTCTGGACATTTTTGCCCGGAGGCTGAACCTTAATATCAATGTCACATTCAAGAACATCGTTTTCATCGGTAAGCACAAGTGAAGCCTTGCCGCCACCAAAAAGCTCTGCAAAAGTCTGACCGAAGCTGAAATTGATTTTATCAAACTGCTCTTTAAACTGAACGCCCATTTTGCCGGTAAGTTCATTAATAAGTTTAATAAGCTCTGCCTTGGATTTTTCAACGTCGCTTACCTGAGTATGCATAAAGCTGTATCTCTCGGAAACCTCTTTATATTCCTCAATTGCGCTGACATTCACGTTACCAAGACCACGGATTTTGCTTTTAAGCTCGTTAAGTCTTTTCTTTGCTTCGGGAATATCTTCAATAACAATATTGAGTTCTTCTGCCTCGCGTTTTGTGAGCTCATATTCATCATAGAGTTTGTTCTGTATATCATCAAACTCTTTTTCCATTGTTTCTTTTCTTTCGGAAAGTCTTGCTTTTTCGCCACCTAATTTTTCACGTTCTTCAGTTTTTTCTCTTTCAAGAATGCGGAGCTTACCGCTTTCCTGCTCATACTGTTCGCGTTTAGAAATGAGAGAAGCAACCTGTTCTTTTGAAGCAGAGCTCTGGGTTCTCAAGCCCTCTGCTTCACCATTAAGAATTACGATTCTTTCTCTGATTTCCTCGTTGCGCTTATTGATTTCTTCAATTTCACTGTCAAGCTGAGAAAGCTTATCTTTGTGGCTTGTGCTTCTGTTCTGAAGTCGCGTAATTTCTTCTCGTTTGGCTTCAATTTCTTTTTCAGCAGTTGCAATAGAAAGATTAATCTGTGCCGCATCTGCAGTAAGCTTTTCTCTTTTTTCACGAAGACTTTCTCTGTCTCCTGTAAGGGTAGAAAGCTCTGCCTCAACCTTGTCAAGCTCATCTTGAAGAACTACAAGTTTTTCATTTGCAGAAGCCGCACCATCGTTAATTGATTTAATACGTGCAGTAAGCTGTGATTTTTCTTCATCTGCAAGAGTCTGAGCCTGTAAAGTATTTTCATAGTTGCCTTTTTTGAGAGCAAGAACACCCTCAACTCTGATTTTCTCTTCACCAAGAGAAATAATTTCACTCTTGCAACCCTCAAGCTCTGCATTAGCAGAAGAAAAGCTTTCTTGCTGAGCTTCCATATCTTTAAGCAATATCACAAGGCTTTCTTTTGATTCGCTTAAAGAAGCTTTCAGTTTTTCAAGCTCGTTACCACGGCTCAAAATGCCTGCATTTTGGAGCTTTGCACCACCGGTCATTGAACCACCTGCGTTAACAACCTGACCGTCAAGAGTAACAATTTTGAATTTATAATTATATTTTTTAGCAATTGCAATTGCCGCATCCAGATCCTCTGCAACAACAGTTCTGCCTAAAAGAGATTTGATGATTTCGGTATATTTCTTGTCGTATTCAACGAGTTCAGATGCAAGGTTTATGTAACCGAAGCAATCATCAAGGTCTTTCTCATCAAGAACCTTACCCTTAATAGCAGTAAGGGGTAAGAAGGTTGCTCGACCTGCATGACTTTCCTTTAGGAAACCAATTGCCTTTTTCGCATCATTTTCAGTATCCGTAACAATATTCTGAATTTGTGCACCAAGAGCAGTTTCAATGGCCGAGGAATATTTATCCTTGACTGTAATAATTTGAGAAACAGGAGCATGAATACCCTTAAGCACGCCTCTTCTTACCTCGCGCATAACTGCTTTTACACTACCCTGATAGCCTTCCATATTCTTTTCAAGGTCGGAAAGCATAGTAATACGAGAATTTTTGAATTGTATATCATTACGAAGAATGTTTTCCTGATCTTTTAATTTATCAAGCTTTTCTCTTCTCTTTGTTGCAAGAAGTTCGATTCCTGAAAGAGAATTGTTAAGCTCTGTGTTTCTTTCAACAATTCGTTCAAGCTCATCTTCTGCTTCTTTGCATTGTACCTGAAGAGTTTCAAGAACAGACTTTCTTGACTCGGTAAGCTCATCAATAACAGAAATTCTGTTTTCAATTTCTTCAACAGAAGAAGCAGCAGTTGAGCTTACAACTCTGTTATCTGCAATTTCAAGAGAAAGAGCGGACATTTTTTCGCTTAATACAACACTTCTTTGGGCGGATTTGCTGTTTTCATCGCTCAAAACATCAAGTTCACCTGTAAATGAATTAAGCTCTGCTTTTTTCTCTTCAATAGAAGCTTCAAGCTCAACAATTGATTTTTCTGCAGCTTCTATCTGAGTTGCAATTTCTGTATCAGTATCATTTTCTTCTGTTTTTTCTCTTTCGATACGCTCAATTGTTTCGTTATTGTGAAGAATTGTATTTTCCTGAACTGCAATCTGACTTTCGAGAAGTGATGCCTGTTCTTCAAGCTGAGCGCAAGCTCTTCTTATTTCGTCAACTGCAACTGTAATCCTCTGAGTTTCTGCAAATGAGGAATCAATCTTCTCTGTAATTTCTTCAAGGGATTTGCAAACCTCACCATACTGAGCTTCTACAATAGTGATTTTCTTTTCTTGCTCACGTAAATCGTTTTTGGTTTTCTCAATTGTATAAAGCCAAAGACCGATTTCAAGGTTCTTTTTCTCTCCTGCATATTCAAGGAATTTCTGTGCTTTTTCGCTTTGAGTTTTAAGAGGACCAACTCGTGTTTCAAGCTCTGTGAGAATATCTCTTAATCTTAAAAGATTTTCTTCAGCCTGATTAAGTCGGCGCATAGCGTCTGCACGGCGGTATCTGTAATGAGAAATACCTGCCGCCTCTTCAAGCATATCACGTCTATCTTCTGATTTACCGGAAATAAGAGTCTCAACCTTACCCTGGCTAATCATAGAATATCCGTCGCGACCAAGACCTGTATCCATAAATAATTCGTGAATATCTTTTAGTCTTGCCTGATCTCCATTTATTTTATATTCACTTTCACCCGAGCGGTAGTAACGCCTTGTAACAGTTACCTCTTTTTTCGGATTATTGAGAGCCATATCGGAGTTATCAAGTTTAAGAGTAACCTCTGCAAAGCCAACTGCACGACGAGAATCAGTACCACTGAAGATAACATCTTCCATTTTTGAGCCACGCAAGTTCTTGGTTGATTGTTCACCCAAAACCCAACGCATAGCATCGGAAAGGTTACTCTTTCCGCTACCATTGGGACCGACAACAGCCGTTATGCCTTTTCCGAAATTCAATACAGTCTTGTCCGGAAAGGATTTAAAGCCCTGCATTTCTATCGCTTTAAGATACATTTGGTTTTCTACCTTTCATTAATCTACAAGTATTTCGTACTTTTCAAGTGTTTTCATTCCCTTGACGGAAACTTCCCACCCTGCTCTTTTAAGAGCGATTTTATTTATGCTCTTCTGACCTGTCATTTTAGAAATCTCATGGTCATTTACATAAAGAGTAATTATCTTTTTCTTTGTAAGAGAGCATATATTTTTATTCTCTACGGGGTATTTTTCCGAGAGAAGCTTTTTTGCTTTTTCTAAATATATTTTTGATTCGCAAAGCTCACCAAAGGCGGGATGATATGGTCCTGCAAGAAAACCTTCTTCAACATTTCCGCCCGAATGAAGACCCAAACGAATAACAGTAATATTTTCTTCGTAAAACCTTTTAAGAAGTACTGCGCAAAGCTCTACCGCTTCTTCAACTGTTTGAGGCTTATATGCACCTTTTTTATACAATTCGCCTAAACATGTACCCTCTAAGACAATTGTTGGGTAAATGCGGACTGTATCGGGTTTTAACGAAATAATATCTTCCCCAGTTTGCAAGGTTTTTTCAGGAGTATCTCCTAAAAGACCTGTCATCATCTGCAAACCTAACGAAAAACCGTTTCCTTTTATTAACTCTGATGCTTTTATTATATCATCGCGGGTGTGACCTCGGTGATTTAATAAAAGAACCTGTTCATCAGTGGTTTGCGCCCCAAGTTCAATTGATGTTACTTTGTATTCTTTGAGTATTCCGAGGATTTCATCATCAATTGCATCGGGACGGGTAGAAACTCTTATTCCGCAAAAATTACCATTCTGTATAAATGGCTTAGTTACATCAAGAAGAGAAATCATATAATCTCTTTCGATTGCCGTAAAACTGCCACCGAAAAAAGCAATTTCCGTATTCTCAGGGTTAACTCCGTCATTTACAGCTTCTTCAAGAGTTTCTTTTACCTGTATGGGGGTTAACTCCTTAATCGAGCCCGAAATGGTTTTCTGATTGCAGAACGAGCATTGATGAGGGCAACCCTGATGAGGAACAAAAAGTGAAATATTGGCGTGCTTCATTTGATTATTTTAGAAAGGGCATCTCCTGCCGCTGCCTGCTCTGCTTCTTTTTTGCTTCTTCCCTCACCGGTACCAACAACTTCACCATTAAGTTTAACAACAAACTTAAAAATTTTATCGTGGTCGGGACCAAACTCTCCGATAGATTCATATGAAATGGTGTTACCCTTTTCTTTTTGAATTTCTTCCTGAAGAAGTGATTTATTATCTTTAAAGCTTGCTTCTCTTTTTACTGCCTCTTTGATAAAGCCGAGAATGTAAGGTTTTACAACATCAATACCTCCATCAAGGTACATTGCCGCAATAACCGCTTCAAAAGCATCTGAAACAATTGACGGTCTGTTTCTTCCGCCTGTATGCTCCTCGCCTCTTCCCATAAGAATAAACTCGCCTAATCTGATTTTTTCGGCAAATTTGAAAAGAGATTTTTCGCAAACAACTGCCGCACGAAGCTTTGTAAGAGCTCCCTCGGGACGATTCTTGAATTCTTCAAAAAGATATTCCGCAGTAACAAAGCCTAAAACGGAATCTCCTAAAAATTCAAGTCTTTCATTATCGTGAGGCAATTTGTTTTCGTTGGCATAAGAAGAGTGAGTCAATGCTCTTGTAAGCAGTTCTTTATCTTTAAATTCATAACCGATTAATTCTTCAAAAACTGATAAATCCATAATTGCCTCCTTATAACTTAATTGTTTTGTAGTATTCAAGGCTTCTTTCTGCTACCTTTAAGTAGCGTTCTGCCTTATCTTTAATTCTTTCTTCCATTGGGTCAATTATTCCGATTGCCGCACCCATAGGTTGAAAGTTTTTAACAGTCTCATCGCTGATATATTTTGAAAGTGCACCTAACATTGTGATTTTGGGAAGATTTAGAGGTTCTTCACCAAAAATTCTTCTTGTGGCATTATACCCTGCAAGAATACCTGAAGCGGCACTTTCCATATAACCTTCAACACCTGAAATCTGCCCTGCAAAATATATATGGGGCATTTTTTTCATACTGAAATCTTCATTTAAAAGACCGGGAGAATTCAGAAATGTGTTTCTGTGCATTACTCCATATCTTACAAACTCTGCATTTTTAAGAGCAGGAAACATTGAAAAAACTCTTTTCTGCTCAGGAAATTTCAGATTAGTCTGAAATCCCACAAGGTTATACATTGTTCCGTCTTTATTCTCTTTTCGAAGTTGGAGATTTGCCCAGGGTCTGTGGCCTGTTTTCGGGTTAGTCAAACCAACAGGCTTCAAAGGACCATAGCGCATGGCATCCTTACCTCTTGAAGCCAGAACCTCAATCGGCATACAGCCCTCATAAACATCCTTTTTCTTATCAAAGGAATGAAGCTCGGCACTTTCGGCATTTATAAGAGCATCATAAAACACCTCATATTCCTCTTTGTTAAGCGGACAGTTTATATAGTCATCTTCTCCGCCTCTGTCATACCTTGACTGAGTGAAAGCGTATTCCATATCTATACTATCTGCAGTAACAATAGGTGCCGCCGCATCATAGAAGGAAAGAAATTCTTTTCCGCAAAGCTTTGAAACCTTTTCTGCAAGAGCATCGCTCATCAAAGGACCTGCGGCAACAATAACAATATCACTTTCGGGTATCTCCGTTATTTCCTCTCTTACAAGAGTTATATTGGGATCATTTTCAATTCGCTCTGTAATAAGAGCGGAAAAAATATCTCTGTCAACAGCGAGAGCTCCGCCTGCAGGAACCTGTGCCACATCTGCAGCATCAAGGCAAACAGAACCGAAAAGACGCATTTCTGCCTTTAAAAGTCCTGCTGCTGAGCCTAAACGAGCAGCTTTGAGTGAGTTTGAACAAACAAGCTCACCCAAATTACCGCTTTTATGGGCAGGTGAAAATTTTTGTGGTTTCATTTCGTAAAGGGTGACTTTTATGCCCCTTTTACTTAATTGATTTGCCGCTTCAACACCGGCAAGACCTCCGCCGATAACAACAGCTTTTTTATCAGTCATCATTTTCTTCCTGTGTTTTCTTTGCATTTTTACGAGTAGCTTTAAATGTATAATCACAAGCATCATTTGAACAAGTAATCATTCCGCCTTTGCCTTTAAAGAGAGATTTGCCACATTTGGGACAATTCTCACCGGTAGGCTTATCCCATGTCATAAAATTACATTCGGGGTAATTACTGCAACCATAGAACTGATAGCCACGTTTTGACTTTTTGCCAATAACATTACCACCACAAACGGGACAAATTGCGTTTGTCTCCTCAACAAGGGGTTTTGTGGTTTTGCATTCGGGGTAACCCGGACAAGCAAGGAATTTACCGAATCTGCCCACCTTAACTACCATATTTCTGCCACATTTATCGCATTTAATATCTGTGATATCTTCCTGAAGCTGAATTTTCTGACCCTGCATTTCTGTTTTTGCTTTAGAGAGCGTGTTCTCTAAATCATCATAAAATTCGTGGAGCATTGCAACATAGTTTGTTTTTCCCTCATCAATTTCGTCAAGCTTTGTTTCCATTGATGCGGTGAATTTGGTATTAACAATCTTCTGGAATTTTTCTTTAAGAAGATTTGTTGTTGCGATACCAAGCTCGGTTGCTTTAAGAAGCTTACCGTCACGTTTTACATATTCTCTTTTGATAATGGTTGTAACAATTGAAGCATAAGTACTGGGACGACCAACACCTGTTTCTTCAAGCGTTTTAATAAGAGCTGCTTCTGTAAAATATGAGGGCGGTTGAGTAAAGTGCTGATTACCCTTTACCTCTTTAAGTTTGAGAACATCTCCTGCTTTTACATCGGGAATATTTGTATCGCTGTCTTCATCAGCGGTAATATCTTCATACATCTTTGTAAAACCATCAAACTTAATTGAATAACCACTTGCAGAGAAGACACAGTAACCTTTTAATCCCTCTTTTTCAGCAGTAATCTCAACTTTAACAGTGTCCTGAACGCAGGGTGCCATAAGAGAAGCTACATATCTGCACCATATAAGGTTATAAAGCTTATACTGGTCATTTGAAAGACTTGCTTTTGCCATAGCAGGAGTTATTGCTACGTTAGCAGGTCTGATAGCTTCGTGCCCATCCTGAGCACCTGCTCTTGTTTTAAAGTAGCGAGGCTTTTCGGGAAGATATTTTTCACCATATTCTTTTGTGATAAAAGCATTAGCAGCAGCTCTTGCTTCCTCGGAAATACGAAGAGAGTCAGTTCTCATATAGGTAATAAGACCTGTCATACCGCTTCCTGCAAGTTCAATACCTTCATAAAGCTCCTGAGCAATTTTCATTGTCTTCTGAGCCTGGAAGTTAAGCTTTCTTGAAGCTTCCTGTTGCATTGATGAAGTAATAAATGGTGGTGCAGGTTGTTTTTTTCTTGTTCCCTTTTTTACGCTTGATGCAGTATAAACCGCATCTTCAAGGCGAGAAAGATAATAATCTGCCTGCTCTTTATTTTCGATTTTAACCTTACCATTTTCATCAGCAGTAAGAGCAGCACTCAATGTTTTTCTATTTGAAAGAAACTTTGCATCAATTGACCAATATTCCTCAGGATTGAATTTTTCAATTTCTTCCTGACGGTCAACAATAAGACGAACTGCAACGCTCTGCACACGACCTGCTGAAAGACCTCTTCTGATTTTTTGAGAAATAAATGGACTGAGTCTGTAACCAACAAGTCTGTCAAGAATACGGCGAGCCTGTTGAGCATCAACAAGACCCATATCAACAACCTCAGGATTGCTGATACCACGCTTTACACTTGTTTCGTTAATTTCATTGAATTTAACTCTGTTTTTATCATTAAGGTTAAGTCCGAGAACAGTTGCAAGATGCCAGGAAATTGCCTCTCCTTCGCGATCAGGGTCAGTTGCGAGATACACCTTGTCACAACCCTGAACCTTATCTTTAAGGTCTTTGACAAGTTTCTCCTTTCCCTTTATGATTGCATATTTAGGACTGAAGTCGTTTTTCACATCAACATTGAGCTTTGCTGCAGGCAAATCTCTGATATGACCCATTGAAGCCACAACATCATAGTCCTTGCCAAGATATTTTTTAATGGTCTTTGCTTTCGCAGGAGACTCAACAATAACAAGTTTGGACATTGGTTTCATCCTTTCATTTTCTCGTATATCAATTTCTGTTTAAACTATTTTATATTTCTTACCGCTCTCCAACTGAACAAAATCCAAAAGCTCAAGTTCAGTGAGAGAAGACAGTACAACATTCATTTTTAAATTTGTTTCCCTTACAATATCATCAATATGAACGCCGTTTTTATTCAATACCGAATAAACGATTTTTGCATCCTCGCTTATATCTTCGGGAAGAGTTTTTCTTTCAACGGAAGTATTTTCAACTTTTACTGAAATTGTTTTTTCTGCTTGATTTTTTAGTGTTGTGGATTTCTTCTTCCTGTAATCCACATATGGAACAGAAGCAACACTCACCTTAGCATTTGATAAATCAAGTAAATCTCCATAGAGATTTTCATATTCACTTAATACGTCTTCCGCATTAAAAACAGGTTTTGCTCCGTTTTTGATAAGATGATTTGTTCCGTCAAAGGATGAACGGACAATATCACCGGGTACTGCAAAAACATCTTTTCCCTGGTCAAGTGCAAAATTTGCAGTAATAAGAGAACCGCTTTTAACACCCGCTTCAACAACCACAACGCCTAATGAAACTCCTGATATAAGACGATTTCTTGTTGGAAAAGTTGTTTTGCTTGCAGGAGTAAATGGTGAATATTCCGTTACAACCGCACCATATCTTGTTATAGCTCTTCTTAATGGTGCATTTTCCATAAGATAATTCACAGAAAGTCCGCAACCTAAAAAGGCAAGCGTTCGCCCTTTAGCAAGCATTGCACCTGCATGAGCCTCGCTATCAATGCCTAACGCACCACCGCTTACAATGGTTGCACCTGAAAGTGCCAACAAAAACGAAAGCTTTTGAGCAGTTTCAATACCGTAATTACTTGCATTCCTTGTGCCGACCATACCGATACTCACACTGTCATTCATAACAGAACAATCACCGATTCCGTAAAGAACAAGAGGCATATCAGATAAGTTCTTCAACCTGTCAGGAAAAAGATTATCGTCAGGAGTTATTATTTTATACCCTTTTTTACGACATTCATTTATTATCTCTGTGGTTTTTTCAAAAGTAGAATTTTTAAGAGCATCTATTTTTCTTGAGGTCAAAAGTCCTGATAAACGCCATTCATACTCTCCTGCTTTATACATTTCTTCGGGAGTTTTGAAATATGAGAGAAGCTCATCGGTACGCGCACCTGCGCCCAATGCATTTTGCAACCATATCCAAAATTCAACAGGACAATTACTCATCTCATCATTTCCCAGATAATAATTGAAGCGGCAGCGGCAGCATTAAGCGATTCAGCTCTGCCCTTCATAGGTATTGTAACGAGCTTTGTTGCTGCAGCACGAGTTTCCTCTGTAATTCCGTTACCCTCATTTCCTATTATGGCAACAACACCGCCGTTCATATCAACTTCTGTTAATTTTTCGGCATTGGAATCGGGCACACCTGCAAGAACAGTCATACCATTTTCGGAAAGCTCCTTTAACATTTTCGGCAAATCCTCTGTTTCAACAACATTAAGTCTGAAAAGAGAACCCATAGCAGCTCTTTGGGATTTTGGATTATAAATATCACAACCACCGCTTACGATAACGCCATCAAGTCCCACCGCTTCGGCAGTTCTTACAACTGCACCAAAGTTGGCAGGATTTGAAACATCTTCCAAGGCAATATACTTCCCATTGTATTTTATTTTACCTATATTTGTATTTTTGTCAAGCATTTTGCAAAGGCAGAAAACACCTTGATTATTCTTGGTATCAGAGAGCTTTTCAGCCACTTCTTCAGACACAACAAAGCAACGCTCGGCTTTTTCTTCCACCAAACGTACATAGTCTGAATATTTATTCAAGGCTTTCTCTGTAACATACATTTCTGCTATAGAGACACCGCTTGAAGCAGCATCAAAACAAAGCCTTGCACCCTCTGTAAAAAACAGATTTTCCTGTTTCCTGATAGAACTGTTTTCACGAATTTTCACCGCAAATTTAACGCGGTCATTTGTTTTACTTGTAATTTTTTCCATACATAAAAAAACATCTTACGCCCGACCAATTTTTTGGTCGGGCGCAATAATTGATTATTAAAGAGCTGCTTTTGCTTTTTCTACGAGTGCTGCAAAGCCTTCGGGGTCTGCGATAGCAATTTCGGAAAGCATTTTTCTATTAAGTTCAATACCTGCTTTTTTGAGGCCGTTAATGAATGTTGAGTAGTTAATACCATTCATTTTGCAAGCAGCAGAGATTCTTGTAATCCAAAGACGACGGAAATCTCTCTTTTTCTGTTTACGGCCAATGTAAGCGTAGTTACCGCTTTTCATAACAGCCTGTTTAGCTGTTTTGAAAAGTTTGCTCTTTGAGCCATAATAACCCTTTGCGAGTTTAAGAACTTTATTTCTTCTTTTGCGAGTCATCATCGCACCTTTAATACGTGCCATTATAAGTTACCTCCTGTACCGTTTTCTTCTTATTTATAAGGAATAAGACGTTTAATCTGCTTCTGATTTGTAACGTCTGCAACATTAGTCTTACGAAGACCTCTTTTACGTTTTGTTGTTTTCTTGGTAAGGATGTGAGACTTGTTTGCATGTGCGCGAATCGGCTTACCGTTTTTAGACATTTTGAAACGCTTTTTAGCGCCTGAGTGAGTTTTAATTTTAGGCATAATAAAATCCTCCTTAGTTTTACTTAGATGCTTTTGGAACAAGGAACATAAGCATTTGACGGCCTTCAAGCTTAGCAGGTTTTTCAACTGAACCTGTTTCGGAACAAGCTTCTGCAAAACGCTGCATAATTGTAGTGCCGTATTCGGTGTGTGCCATCTCCCTGCCTCTGAAACGAATTGACACTTTAACCTTATCGCCATCCTTTAAAAAACGGAGAGCGTGGTTAACCTTTGTGTTAAAGTCACCTGTGTCGATATTCAAAGATAAACGAACCTCTTTGACATCCATAACCTTTTGTTTTTTCTTTGCTTCTTTTTCGCGCTTTGCCTGTTCAAACTTGAACTTACCATAGTCCATAATTTTGCAAACAGGGGGAACAGCGTTGGGAGCAATTTTAACAAGGTCAAGATTTGCTTTTTCTGCTAAAGCGATTGCTTCTTTTGCGGACATAACGCCGACCTGCTCGCCATCTGCAGAAATAACTCTGACTTCTTTATCTCTGATTTCTTCGTTGATTTGATTCTCCTTGCTAATACCTAAGCACCTCCAAAAAATAATGAAAAGCTCGAACAGAAATTCCGTTCGAGCTTCAAAACGCACCTAGGGCGTTAATTAATGAAACTATTGACCAAACAATACTCTCGGTTGGTGAGAACGGAACAGTTCTGCTTTATTGCCTTGATATGATACCAACTTTATCTTTGTTTGTCAAGTATTTTTTTTATTTTTATTCTTCCTCCGAAGAACTATCGTCAACATCGTCAGCAACAGGTTCGTCATCAAGAATTTCTTCGGTTGTTGCTTCGGTTGTTTCTTCGGTTTCCTCAACATATTCTCCGTAATAATAAACAATAATTTTATCGGATACGGAAAGATGTCTGTCAGCAGGAATAGCAACCCAGTTATCTGTTTTTGAATCTTCACAAACAACGCTGTAAACCTTCATAGAATCAGATTCTCTTTCTGCAACGCTGCCTACAACCGACTCAACCTTTTTAAATCCTGCTGCTTTCAAATCGGCAACAGCATCTTTCAGAGTTTCATTCAAAACATCAGGTACTTCTCTGCCATTACTGATTCTTAATGTTATACTTCTTTCTTCAAAAACAAGAGTGCCCTCTGTTATATCCTGAGAAATAACCGTACCTTTTTTCTCATCACTGTCAACATATTCAGTTTTAAAGATAAGAAAACCGGTGTAGGTTTTATCGGTCTTTATATCGTCATATGCCTTACCTCTGAAATTAGGAACACTTATACTTGAGGAACCTATTTCATCAGTTGTATCCTCTTCGGAAACAAACTCGCTTGTATTTTCTTCAGTTGTGTTTTTCTCTTTATCTTTACCGGGAAATCCCTTTATACCAATAAGAGCCACCACAAGAATACCAAGGCAAAGAATAACACTTATAACAAAAACCGCTATTGTGCTTTTGCGGATTTTTGGAGAATCCGGCACTTCATCAGTTTTCTCGTCAAGAGGAACTTCTTCAACAATGGTTTCCTCAGCATCCTCATTCTGTGAAGCATACATTGAAGAATAAGCCTCAGAAGCAGTACCTGCCGCCGCAGGAGATGCTGAAAGCTCATCCCTTAATTCTTCTGCAGTAACAGTTCTGTCATCGGGTAAAATCTGCAAACCATTAACAAGCGCATTTATTACATATGCGGGTAATTGCTCTGCAAATTTACCGGGAATCATAAGCTTATCGTTAGTAAGTCTTGAAGCGGAACTCATAGGAACACTGCCGATAAGAGTTCTATAAAGAACTGCAGAGAAAGCATAGATATCTGTGCTTGTGCTTAAGCCTTCGCTGAAGCCATACTGCTCAACTGCCGCATATCCATCAAAAAGTTCACTTTCCATTGAGCTTTTCTGACGACGAACCTCTTCAATTGAATAGCCTGTAATACGAAGCTTGCCGTTCTTGTCAAGCACGAGAGTCTCGGGACAAATACCGCCGTGAATAATCCCTGCATTGTGAAGTTCGCCCATAGCAGAAAGCACCGGCATAAAGAGAAGTCTTGCATCATCCCAGGAAATATATCCTGTTTCCTGCTCTAAAAGAAAATCTCTTAAGGTTTTGCCTTCACCAAGATATTCGCTGACTGCATACACAGTACCCAGATCTTCAACAAGACCATAAACCTGAGTTAATGCTGTAAAGCCCTTGATTTCTGTAAGCTTAGTCCAGAGTTTAACAAATTCTTCTTTAGCATCAATGAACTCTGACGCTTTACCAATATTTACAAGGCAATAGTTACCCTCGCCTCTTGAAAGAATTCCTTTTGGAAAAAGCTCTCTCAATGTAACGGGAGTTTTCTTCTCCATATCAAAGGCATAATAAGTTGCACCTTCGCTGTTTGAAGCAACAAGTTTGCCCACAAGATACCTTCCGCCTACAATAGTTTTAAGCGGCAAAAAGGGGTCTTTCTGGGGTTCGCTGTTATCTTTACGGCAATAAGGACAAAAATCATTGTCACCTATTTTTCGCATACAACGCAAACAAAGTTTTTCTTTTTCCATTTATTGATTCACCTTAATCATCAAATTGAGGTCTTGTGGAATTATTGTGAGCAAGAGCCTCTTTAACGCTCTGACGAAGCTTCCTGATATCATTCACGCTGTTAGTAAGTGTTTCGTCAGTATCTCTGATAATGGTTTCAACATAAGAGCTTGCATTTCTTCTGATATCGTTTGACCATTTTTCTGCTTTAAGAGTAATCTCTTCTGCACGCTGTTTTGAAGAAGCAAGAAGTGCATCTGCTTCTGCTTTTGTCTGACGGAAAATATCTTCTGCAGCACTTTTAGCTTCCTTTGTAATCTGATGCTCTTCAATCATAAGGTCTGCTCTCTGGCGAGCTTTATTAATGATATCTTCAGCCTCAAGCTGAGCCTGGTCAAGAATATCGCGTCTTTCCTGAGCAATTCTCTTTGCCTGAGTAATTTCCTCAGGCATATTAAGACGAATATCTTCAATAAGTCTTGAAAGCTCCTCAGTATCCATAAGTGTTTTTGTTGAGAAGGGAACTGATTTCGCCTCGTCAATAAGCTGCTCCATATCAGCAAGTGATTTTTCTACAATACTTGTAGCCATTATAAAAACATCCTTTCATTATTTCCTAGATAGTCTTTTAATTATATCGTCACAGATTTCTTCGGGAACAAATGTTGAAATATCTCCACCCAATCTGCAAACTTGTTTAACTACGCTGGAGCTTAAGAACATATGCTCTGCGTTTGAAACCATAAAAATTGTTTCCATTTCAGAATTAAGCTTCTGATTTGTGAGCGCTTGACGGAATTCATCATCATAATCCGAAATAGCTCTCAAGCCTTTAACAACTGCCGATGCACCTTTTTCCCGAACATAGTCTGCAAGAAGACCTGCATAACTATCTACTGACACATTGGGAAGATTTTTTGTACAACGCTTTATAAAATCAACTCGTTCTTCTGTTGTAAAGCTACCAACATCCTTATTAGGATTTCGCATTACAACAACAATAACCTTGTCAAAAAGCTTTGCTGAACGGGTTATAATATCAAGATGGCCTATTGTAAGGGGGTCAAAGCTACCGGGACAAACAACTGTTTTACCCATTAATTACGCCCCTTTCTATATACGGTTAATGCAATTTTTCCGTATTTATAACGTTTTGAGGTAAAGCCCTCAACATCTTCGGGAAGAACCTCTCGCTCTCCTGTTTCACAGACAATTATACCACCATCTGCAATATGGGGAGAAACTCTTTCAATTGCATCATCCATAATACCTGCGTGATAAGGCGGGTCAAGAAACGCAATATCAAAAATTTCAGAAGTTCTGTCAAGATATTCAAGAGAGTTTGCAAGAACTGTTTTTGAGATATTTCTGAAGCCTGTTGTTTCAAGATTTTCTTCTGTAACGGCAATTGAAGCGCGAGAAATATCAACAAACACTGCAGAAGCGGCACCGCGACTTAAAGCCTCAATACCCAACTGACCGCAACCACAGAACATATCAAGAACTCTTCTGCCCTCAATATCAAATTGAATAATATTAAAAATTGATTCCTTAACTTTATCGGTTGTAGGTCTGACACTGTCACCCTCGAGAGTTTTCAACTTTCTACCACGGGCAGAGCCTGTTATAACTCGCATCAGCCAACACCTCCGTAAATATATTTTGACTACAAGTCATACTTTGACATATATAATCATTATATTATTGCATTTATTTTATATGTTTGTCAAGTTTTTAAAAGAAAATTGAATATCATTTTTCTTTATGATATAATATCCTTAATTTACAAAAAGAGGTTTTTATATGTCTAAAATAGAATTAACAAATATGGTTATGGTGCAAAACCCGAAAACGAAGGAGGTTTTAGTACAAAGAAGAGTTAAATATTGGTGCGGTATAACCTTCCCCGGCGGTCATGTAGAAAATGGTGAAAGCTTTTATGACAGTGCCGTAAGAGAGGTTAAAGAAGAAACCGGCTTAGATGTTAAAAACCTTAAATACTGCGGATGTGTTCATTGGCACAATACAGAAACCAACGATAAATACATAGTGTTGTTTTACAAAACCGATGAATACAGTGGCGAGCTTTTAAAAAGCACCGACGAGGGTGATGTTTTCTTCACACCTATCGAGAGCATAAAAGATATGCACCTCTCCCCTAATTTTGATAAATATCTTAATGTATTTTTAAGCGATAAATATACTGAAATCTTCTGCAATTGGAACGAAAAAATGAAAGAAAATTGCAACGGCGAACCTAATTGGAACTTCCAGTACAGATAACAACAAGGAACAGGGTTTTTACTCTGTTCCTTGTTGTTTATTTTGATTATTCTGATAAGCAGGTATTAACAACGTTCTGATAGGAATTCACATCAATCTCATCAGAAATACAACCGTTAGCCGCAAGTACTTCGTTTTCGGCGGGCTCATAAAAGCCTGCAGAATATAACTGTGCGACCGCACAATCAAGAACATCAACAACACTATCACCGTTAAGGTCGCCTTCCACAATTAATGTGAAATCGCCTATATAATCATTGCCATCAAAAACAGTAATAATTGTGCCTGTACCGTAAAGTTCTTGGTTACCATATACAGAACTTGCTGTTGGAACAACAGTTGCACTTTCGGAAAGACCTAAAATCTCAGTAATATCACTACTATACTTAACATCGGTGAAAATCAAAAAATCACCATAATTAATTTGTGTATTTGCTGTTTCTTGAATAGGCGCTTTCGGTTCATCAGTGCTTTCCAACACATATTTAATGTTGTTTGCAACTGCATATTCGTGAGCAAAACTACCACTCTTACAATAAATTACACCTAAGAAACCATAGAAAGCCTGCGTACCTATTGACGTAACGCTTGTAGGAATGACAATTTTTTCAAGTGAGGTGCAATTCATAAATGCAAGTGACCCAATTGAGGTTACACCCTCTTCAATTTCAACGAAAGTAATTGTTCTATTAGTCTTAAAACAGGAATTGGAAATTGATTCAATATTATATCCTTCATAGTATGCAGGAATTATAATATTAGTCTCTGTACCAATATATGATACTAATTTATATCCTCCCACATTAGTTTCAGTAATTATAAAATTGCATTTAAGACATTTAGAATCCTTGTTCGTCTCTGTCCTCGAGTTTCCGCAAAAGCAAGTATATGTAACTGTATGAGGATGAGTAGCTAATGTATCTGTTATCTCATAACTATGACCAGTTGCATTATAGTGAATGTAAGCATTAGTTAGTTGTTCATTATCGCTACCAATTGCCACATCAGTCCATTCACTTTCAGACCCACCATAAAAAACATATATTAATTCATCGCATCCACTAAAACTACTTTCTCCAATACTTTTTATATTTTTAGGGATTGTTACTGAAGTAAGTTTTTCACAATACGAAAATGCCCATTTGCCAATACTCGTTATATTAGCTTCAAAAACTATAGATGTTAAACTTTTACAACTTTGAAAAGCATAGTTTCCAATATTTGTTACAGTATCGGGAATTATTATTGATGTTAGACTTTCACATTCACTAAAGGCACCTATACCAATACTTGTAACGCCCTCAGGAATTACAACAGAAACAAGACTTCGACAATCTCTAAATGTATCTATTTCAATACTAGTTATTCCGTTAGGAAGCCTAACCGATTCAAGATTTTTACATAATTGAAAAACACACTCTCCTATACTTGTTACGCTATCAGGAAGAACAACTGACTTGAGGTTGGTACAACCTGCAAAAGCATAATCACCAATATTTTTCACACCATCAGGAATAGTAACTGAAGTGAGACTTGTGCATCCATCAAAGACACCAACACCTACACTTGTCACAGGTAACTCGTCAATACTAGCAGGAATTTCTAAAAAGCTATCATTACCATTGTACCCTATAATCTTCACTTGACTATTATCAACTTCATACTCCCATATTGCAATACCACAAAGTGAACACACACTATCAACTATAACGTGTTTCTTTCGAATTTCTTGGTGTTCTAATTCTTCACCACATACAGTACACTCCTTATACTGCAAACCACATTCACTACAAGTAGGCTCAATAGCAACAATCCAATCAGAAGATGTATGCCCCCAAGCAGAAGCAACTTCAGTTTCAAGAACTTCTCCACACAAAGTACATTCTTTATGCTTTAAGCCACAATCCGTACAAGATGCTTCACTATCAATAATCCATTCAGAAACAATATGACCATAGGCAAGAATTTTTTCAATCTCATTAATGTAACCACACAGTGTACATTCATAATATTTTACACCATCTTTTTCACAAGTAGCACTTATCAACAAATCTCCATATATATGGTCATTTGAGTTATAATGAATATTTGCATAAACCAAATTATTGTTATCTGAACCTAATAATATATTCTCCCAATCACTTTCAGAGCCAGTATAAAAAACATACTTCAATTCATTACAACCATTAAAAGCTAGATTATCTATACAGATTACACTATCCGGAATTGTTACAGAAACAAGACTTTCACAATATGAAAATGCACATTCACCAATACTTGTTACATTATCTTCAAAAACAACGGAGACAATATTTTTACACTCAAAAAAAGTATAATCACCAATACTTATTAAACTTTTTGGAATTGTAATGGTTGTAAAACTATCGCAGTTAGAAAAAGCATGATTCCCTATACTAATCACACTATTAGGTATATCGATATTTTCAAGATTTATACAACCATAAAAAGCACCTTCGCCTATACTCTCCACACTATCATGAAGCATAACAGCTGTAAGATTTGTACAATTAACAAATGCATAATCCCCAATACTTATTACACTTTCTGGAATAATAGCAGTATTAAATAATACACCATTCAAATATAGTTTGTTTGAATAATACACCGGGTTTGATCTAATATCACCAAAATCAATTTTAAGCCATGCTTCGATATCTGTAATATTCACTAAATCAAGACTTTCACAATATGAAAAAGCACCTTCGCCTATAATTATTACACTATCTGGGATTGTTAATGATGCGAGACTTTCACAAAACAAAAATGCATTTTCTCCTATACTTGTTACATTATTGGAAATTTTTATTGATATTAAATTTGTACAACGCCAAAAAGCATACGCGCCTATACCAGTTACCGGCAAACCCTCATATATATCCGGAATAATAATTTCACCTTCTGCAGATGTATTGCAACCTGTAACAGAATATGATTCACCATCGTAATTAAGTGTAAATGTCAAATCATCCACACCCGCTGCATTAACCCTAACCGCAAACATATTACTGAAATCAAGTTCATTAAGTCCCACGTATGCAGAGCTGAAAACAATACATACAGCGAGAAGGACAGACAAACATTTTTTCAATAATCTTGATTTCTTTGAGATAAACATCAAAACCCATCTCCTTGTAAAAACAATTTCATTATCACAGAAATTTTAATCTAAAACAGGTTAAAAGTCAATAATCTGTTTCAGGTTAGATACAATAATGGTAGCTTTTCGCGGAGGTGGTTGTATGTTTCCGAGAATACGTAATCTAAGAGAAGACCGAGACCTTAATCAGACTCAGGTGGCAAAGCATTTGGGTATGTCGCAAACCGGCTATTTCAAATATGAAACCGGAGAAAATGATATCTCCACCTCAATTTTAATAAAGCTATCTGAATTTTATAATGTGAGCATTGATTACCTTTTGAATGTAAGCGATGACCCAACAAAAAGATAAACAGTCTAAGCAATCCTCTGTTGCTGAGACTGTTTTTTATTCACCACGAAAGGCTTTGATTATTTCAATTGCATTTGCTTCTGTTATACCCGGAACGCTCATTAATTCTGCCTTGGCTGCATTTCTTATAGCATCCATTGTTTTGAATTTTATAATAAGATTTTTGGATTTCTTTTCGCCAATTCCTTTTATATCTGTAAGTGATGCGGTGAGGGCGGATTTTGTGTGTTTTTTATGGTGATACGCAACAGAAAATCTGTGAACCTCATCCTGAATATTGGTTACAAGCTGAAAGGCTTTTTTTCTTGCATTAAAATCAATTCTGCCACCTGCGGTGGAAATTGCAGAGGTTCTGTGCTTACCGTTTTTAACCATACCAAAAACAGGAACATCAATATTATATTCCTTTAGAAGCGGTAAAACCGCATTTACCTGACCTTTGCCACCATCAAGGAGAATCAAATCGGGAAGTCTTGCAAAGCCTACGGTTTCACCCTTTTCCTTGTGGGCATAGTATTCTTCAAAACGGCGTGAAAGAACCTCATTCATTGAGCGGTAATCATCCTGACCGCTGAACCCTTTTATTGCAAAACGGCGGTATGCGGCTTTAAGAGGTTTGCCATCCTTGAAAACTACCATACCCGCAACATTGTCACTACCACCCGTATGAGATATATCGTAAGCCTCAATATATTCGGGAATTTTTGACATACCGAGGAGAAGTGAAAGCTCTTCAAGTGCTTCGCGGTTTCTGTCATTAACTCTGTATTTTTCAAGGAGCTTTTGTGAAGCATTAGACTTGCACATTTCAACTAACTTTGCTTGAACACCCTTTTGGGGTATAACTATGTTTACATTAGTACCGCGCTTTTCGGAAAGCCATTTTTCTATATTTTCTTTGTTTTCAATTTCTCCGTCAATTTCAATTCTCGGAGGAATTTTTCTGTTCATTGAATAGTAAGATATTAAAAATTCTTCTCGCATTTCGGAGATTTTATCAGCCTCTTCAGCAAAGAAATGCTCGCTGTCGAAAAGCCTGTTATCTTCAAAACGGAGAACTGCAAAACAGGCCTTGCCATCCATAACTGAAAGTGCAAAAACATCCTGTTCTTTATAGGTTGAAGAAACAACCTTCTGGTTACTGCCGACTTTTTCGATGCTTTTTATTGTATCGCGGATTTTTGCAGCTTTTTCAAATTCAAGATTTTCTGCCGCCTCATTCATCTGCTCTGTTAACTGCCTTATGGTTTCCTTGCTCCCGTTTTTAAGAAAAGCAAGAGCATCCGAAACATTTTTCTTATATTCGCTGTTTTTAAGTTTACCTGAACAAGGCGCGCAACAAATCCCCAGATGGAAATTCAGACAAGGTCTGCCCTTGCCTATATCACGGGGAAAAACCTTTGAGCAAGTAGGCAATTTAAAAACCTTTTTAGCTTCTTCAACT
Source organism: Acutalibacteraceae bacterium (assembly GCA_045606545.1). GTDB lineage: Bacteria > Bacillota > Clostridia > Oscillospirales > Acutalibacteraceae > DTU089. The sequence continues at coordinate 39,323 of JAZUSD010000100.1, forward strand.
GCTCGGGTAACTGAAAAGCCCGCAGTATATGGACCGATATATTCCGCGTTCTCATCATCTTTCTGAAGAACAGGGTAAATATTCTGCCAATCGCCTTTTGTTACTTTAATATAACTGAAGCCCTTATCATCCTTTAAAAGAATATTATATTTGGGCATATTCTGTTTTATAAGGCTACATTCAAGAACAAGTGCCTCAAACTCGCTATCAGTGAGTATATAGTCAAAATCCTGCACATTTTCAACCATTTTCTGAACTTTCGGAAGATGCTTTTCCTGTGCACCGAAATATTGGCTTACTCTGTTTTTTAGTGCTTTAGCCTTACCGATGTATATTATTTCATTATTCTTATCTTTCATAATATAAACACCGGGAGATAAAGGCAATTTATTTGCCTTGTCCTTTAATCTTCTCAATCTTTGTTCCATATACTCACCACCTTTAAAATGCAAAACGCAAAATGCAAAGTGCAAAACTAAAGAACACTTTGCGCTTTGCGCTTAACATTTTGCACTTTATAAAAACAGCGGTAAAGGTCACCCTTTACCGCTTTAAAATCCGAATTAAACTTCTGCGAAACCGCTGTCAACCAAAGCAACAAGAGCATTAACTGCCTGTTCTTCATCAACACCGCCTGCAATGATGCGGATTTCGGTGTCACCCATAATGCCGAGAGAAAGAACGCCGAGAAGACTTTTTGCATTAACTCTTCTTTCTTCCTTCTCAAGCCAGATTGAAGACTTGAACTCGTTAGCTTTCTGAATAAAGAAAGTAGCGGGACGTGCATGAAGACCTACCTGATTTTTAACTGTTACATCTTTAACGTACATAAT
>JAZUSD010000101.1:0-2093 GCA_045606545.1 Acutalibacteraceae bacterium
CCTACAATTCCGGATAAAACAACACAATACTCAAATTCATTATGCCAGTGATATGCCAAACTCTTATTAATGAAGTTGCGAAAATTACCCGTCCATACAACTAAAGGGAATGTAGGATCAGTATATTCAAATAATTCTCTCATCGTATCGTTGAAGGAAAATTGAACTTCAGTCATAGCGGTCTCTCCTTATATTGACACTAAACTACCAAAAATAAAAAACAATTATCATAGAAAAATAAAATTATCGATATTATAATTATATATTAGATAGGATTACAAGTCAATAATGAGGAGAGGAATTATGGAAAAACTCAAATATAAAAAAACCAAACTTACGTGTTATTTTACATATCTTGCAATGTCATCGGTATTCAGCTTGCCGCCGTTATTATTTGCAACATTCAGAGAAATCTATGGCATATCATATACTTTGCTTGGAACACTGGTTCTTGTTAATTTCTGTACTCAACTCGGAATTGACTTGATTTTCAGTTTTTTCAGCAAGCATTTCAATATTCACAAGACAATCCGGATTATGCCACTTGTAACCGCATCGGGTTTGTGCATTTATGCTCTGATCCCTACACTGTTTCCTCAGTATGCGTATGCCGGTCTTATTATTGGAACGGTTCTCTTCTCAGTTGCTGCTGGGCTTGGCGAAGTATTGATCAGCCCCACCGTTGCAGCACTACCCTCCGAAACGCCCGACAAGGATATGAGTATTCTTCATTCTCTTTATGGGTACGGTCTGGTAGGTGTTGTACTGATTAGCACCTTGTTTCTTAAATTTCTTGGAAATCAGTATTGGATGTATCTGACGTTTTTCTGGGCGGCTCTCCCTGTCATTGCTTCTATTCTGCTGTTCACCTCTAAACTGCCGAATATGAACGTTGACCACAATGAAGAAAAAGCTATTAAATCCACATACAGAACAAAGGGGATCTTCCTCTGTATGGCGTGCATTTTTCTTGGTGCCTGCGCCGAGAACACTATGTCAAACTGGATTTCCGTTTATACGGAAAATGTGCTCTACATTCCTAAAATGTGGGGTGATCTTTTCGGTATGTGCTTATTCGCAGTGCTCCTTGCCCTTACACGGAGCGCTTATGCAAAGTTTGGTAAAAACATCTCCCGTGTCCTGATGATGAGTATGCTCGGTGCTATTGCCTGCTATGTTTTGGTTGCATTCTCATCCAATGCAGTTCTTTCTCTCGTCGGCTGTGTTTTGACTGGTATTTGCACATCAATGCTGTGGCCAGGAACTTTGATTCTTATGGAAGAAAAAATTCCTGCTGTCGGTGTATCTGCTTATGCTTTGATGGCGGCAGGTGGCGACTTCGGCGCTTCATTTGCACCTCAGACAATGGGAATTATCGTTGATAAAATTTCCGCTACTGAATGGGCACAGACTTTTGGGAACAGTTTATCTTTGGCTCCGGAGCAGGTAGGATTTAAGGTCGGTATGCTGATCGCAGCTATTTTCCCGATTTTAGGTGTACTTCTTTTGTTGTACATGAAGAAGTTTTTTAAGAGTGATATAAAATAAGTTAGCTGGTTCAGTTAAAAGAAACACAAATATTATTTACGGTTAACAAAGCGGCAAAGAGGTTGATAATTCTTTGCCGCTTTTTTCAAAAAAACTTGAAATATTGGAGTAATTAGTGTATAATACCTTTGTCAGCGTGGCAACACTATGGCAACAAAAAATCTGATAGTCCATACTATATGGATAATACAGATGTATGAGATACCACGAGCCAAACCGCCTATACAAAATTGTTTAGGTTATCTTTTTCGGGAGCGAGTGGGAATAATACCAAAATAACACAGTTTTTCTACAGTAGCAGACAGTGATTTTCATTGTCTGATATTTTTATTATTTACATTATTTTGAGCACCGGTATTTGTTGCACCGGAACCGCATAAATCGTAAATCAAATATCATTTACACCTAAGTGAAACACGGCGTCAGGGAGATTAACTTCTCTCTGACGTCATTCTATTTTCAAAAAATGGATTTTACTTCGATTTTACATCGGTCTGATTACAGATTTTACAGCGTGATAATAAAATATAACCGTAGTCGAGAGA
>JAZUSD010000102.1:0-109303 GCA_045606545.1 Acutalibacteraceae bacterium
CTTAGCCCCTCGAAGGGGCACTGAAAGTTTAGCACCGCATTACAATCTCAAGCAGCCGCTCACGAGCGGCTGTTTATTTTTGCTTACTTATTCTTGGCACCCGTAAACGGGTCTGTGTACTCTTTGAGGCTCAGTTGGTCTGCTGCGTAATCCTCTTCTAATTGGTTTCTTATATATTCTGCGATTACCTTTTTATTTCGACCGACCGTATCTACATAGTATCCTCTACACCAAAATGTTCGTGAACCGTACTTATACTTTAAATTTGCATGTCGGTCGAAAATCATCAGACTACTTTTACCCTTGAGATATCCCATAAATTGTGATACACTTATGTGCGGTGGAATACTTACAAGCATATGTATGTGATCTACACATGCTTCTGCTTCTATTATTTCCACACCTTTTTGCACACATAATTTTCTTAATATCTCTCCAATATCTTTTTTGATTTCACCGTATATTGCTTTTCTTCTAAACTTCGGTGCAAATACTATGTGATATTGGCATCTGTATTTTGAGTGTGCTGAACTTTTTATTTCACTATCTTTTTTCACTAATTTTTCCTCCTTGTACTTTGTAATGCGGCGGCCAAACCACATTCATTCTACTTGGAGGATTAATTATTTGCAACTACTTCGCCGGCTTTGAGCGCGCCGTTTTTGGCTTTGCTAAAGCCTTTTTCTTCCCCCGGTAGAACCGGGGGTTTATTTCCACCCCTAAAGGGACCAATAAAAAACAAGCAGGGTTCTTTGACGAATCCTGCTTATTTTTATTGATTATAAATTGCTGAAATACTCTTTAATTTCAACAGCCTTTCCGCAAGTCATAGGACCTTCGGGACATTTATGAACATAACAACTAGGTCCATAGAATTTGAAGATTGTTTCATCTGCTTCGCGAAGCTTTTTGAGCATATCAATTGCAAAATTACGGATTTCCCATTGCGCTCTGTTACATGAACGAAGTTTCATAAATAAGAGAAGCTCGCGTGCATTGATTGTAGTAACAATATCGAGTGTGTTACCGCTTAACTGAACATAAGCGAGAGTTTCTTCATCAACTCCCATAGATTTTAACTCTTCATATACTTGCGCAGTTTTAACGAAAGCCCGGCAATATCTATCTTTTAAATCGCCATTTACCGCAATTGTTTCGGGGAGAACATGACGGGTTCTGTCAGTTAAAGAAAGCTGAGGAATACCGATTGAATGCATTCTGTGACGAGCAAAATGTGTAAGACAGGAAAGCGATACATTGTTGATTCTGAATGTGAATGTTGCTGCTTCAAGAGGTCTTTGGCGCTTTGAATTGATAACTTTTTCAATTATAGAACTGCATTCATTTTTATCGCTGATAATTTCTTCAATCTGAGCAGTAGGTAAATTGCAGCCTTCAATAAGGGCAGCTCTCGCAACAGCTTTTGAAGCATCAGGAGTGTAACTTAAAAGTTCAACTGCAGGTTCGTTTTTAATAAGCTCTTTATCAGGCTTGTAAGAATATGTAGGAATATCATGTACTGTGGGCCGTCTGCCTTCAAAATCAGTGAAAATACCCGGTGTCATTGAACGAGCCTGCTCTAAAAGAGATTCACCCAAGGTCTTAAGCTCTTTATATTGTGAACCTCTTCCGTAAATCATAGCATAAAGCATATTGATTAATTCGCGGGCATTAAGTGTGCAGTAGAAATTACTGTATAGTGAATAGGGGAGAAGGAAACGAGCGTCTTCCTTGGGAATACCTGCATCAATGAATGCCTGATATTCACCATATAAGTAATCCATATGTTCAATATATTTATTCTGAATGTTTTTTGATTCGAAATGAGGTGTGTAATAACCTAATTTTGCAAAATCAACATATCTTCTTGACTTAACGGTAAAAGAAGCAAGTCGAAATTCAATAACAAACTGTTCAACAAGCACAGAAACGTTTTGGAAAGCGAGGTTAAATACTGTGTGTTCAACAGTTGATGTATGACCTGAACGGGTTACTTTTGAAATCAGAGAAGCATTCTTTTCAGCGTCTTTTGAAAGCTCTAAAATTTCCAGAGCTGTACCGGGTTGGGTAGATATTCTGCCGGATGCCGCAGGCACTCTTTCACCCGTATCAGTCATTCCTATGATAATGGCTTTTGAATTAGTGTTAAATTCGGTATTCATTTTTGTACCTCCACTATATTTCGCATAATTGCTACTATTTTAACACAATATGTTCGTAATTTCAATATTTTAATTAAAAAACAAAGCCGCTAAAAAATTGTGTGAAAATTAATGATTTTCTGCTACATTTATTAACGTTTTATCTTGAAATAAAAAGCCTTTTATGATATTATAAATACAATTATGGGTGAATATTGCCTTTTTGCATTTTTTTACTTTAAAAAAGGAGGAAAACTTATGGCAATTATTAAAAAACAAGCTTACTTTAACTCCTCAACAGGCGTTAATAAAATCCGCACTTTAATCTGGCAGGATGATGAAGTTGCACCAGTTGCAGTTTTCCAGATTGCCCATGGTGTTGCTGAACATATCGGCAGATATGACCATTTTGCACGTTTCCTTGCGTCCAATGGCTTTATTGTTTGCGGCAATGACCATATCGGTCATGGTTTATCTGTTGATGACGAAGAAGATTTAGGGTTTACAACTGAGAAGGATGGATATCGTCGCTTTGTTGATGATATGCATATTCTTTATTCCATAATGCATAAGCGTTACCCTGATTTGCCCTATATTCTTTTTGGTCACAGTATGGGTTCTCTTTGTGCAAGAGTTTATGCAAGCTCATTTGGTGCTGAACTTTCAGGACTTATTCTCTGTGGTACTGCTCAGGTTCCTGCAGGTCTTGATTTTGCTATCAATACCCTTGACCAGTTAGTTGAAAAATTCGGTCCCAGAACCGTTAATCACACCGTTGCAGGTCTTTTAAATAAATTCTCTTCCATTCAAATTAAAGACAGAGCATCAGATCTTGATTGGTTGAGCGTTAACAGAGAGAACGTTAAAGCATATGCTGAGGACGAGCTTTGCGGTTTTGAGCTTACTCTTGCAGGTGTCAGAGACCTTGCAGCAATTGGCATTCTGGCTTGCGATGAAATGTGGCCTGCAACTGTTCCGACGGATTTGCCCATAATGATTATTTCAGGAGCTAAGGACCCTGTTGGTTCAAATGGTAAAGGTCCTATCGCTTGTTCAGATTCTTTAATTGAAGCAGGTCACGAACCTACAGTTATTATCTATCCCGGTGTAAGACATGAAATTCTTAACGAGGATTGCAAAGAAACAGTTTATAACGATATTTTAGGTTGGTCTCAATCCATTCTCCAAGGTGAATATATTGCAAAATAATGTTTTCGTATCACAAGAAGAATTAAATATACAAAAAGACTTTTCTGAAAAAGTTCATTCAATTTTAAATGCGCGTTTTCCTGATGGTAATCCTAAAGCTTTTATTCATACTTACGGTTGTCAAGGGAATGTTGCTGATAGCGAGCATATCAAGGGGATGCTTGTTGAAATGGGGTATGAGCTTTGCGAAAAGGTTGAAGATGCAGATTTAATTCTTTATAACACTTGTGCCATCCGTGAACACGCCGAAGACAGAGTTTTCGGAAACGTTGGTGCATTGAAAAAGTTAAAAACAGAAAAACCTCATCTAATCATCGCTCTTTGCGGTTGTATGATGCAACAAGCTCATATCGCAGAGAAGATAAAAAAGAGTTATCCCTTTGTTTCTCTTGTTTTCGGAACTCATGTTGTTCATAAGCTTCCGGAACTTCTTTCAAAAACTCTGACAGGTGGCAAACGGGTTTTCTGCATTGATGAAAGCGATGGTGTTATTGCCGAAGGTCTTCCTTATTCCCGCGATAGCGGTGAAAATGCATGGATTTCCATTATGTATGGCTGTAATAATTTCTGTTCCTATTGTATCGTACCTCATGTTAGAGGCAGAGAAAGAAGCAGAAATCCTGAAGTAATTTTAAGTGAAGCAAAACAACTCATCGGTGAAGGTTATAAAAAAATAACACTTTTAGGTCAGAATGTTAATTCCTATGGTAAGGGTTGCGATTTCAATATGAATTTTGCAGAGCTTATCAGAAGAATTGATGCAATTGAAGGGGATTACACGTTTGATTTTATGACTTCTCATCCAAGAGATTGCAGTTTTGAGTTAATTGATGTTTTAAGTGAAAGTAAGCATTTCTGTGGTCATCTTCATTTACCTGTTCAGTCGGGTAATAACAGAATTCTCAAAGAAATGAATCGCCACTATACACGTGAGCATTACCTTGAACTTGTGAAATATGCTAAAAAGAAAATCCCTGATGTTGATTTGACAACAGATATTATCGTTGGTTTCCCCGGTGAAACCTATGAAGAATTTCTGGATACTGTTTCGCTAGTTAAAGAAGTAAAATATGGTTCAATGTTTACATTCATTTATTCAGCAAGAAAAGGTACACCTGCTGCCGAAATGCCTGACCCATTTTCTAAAGAGGAAAAAACCAAGTGGTTTATGGAGCTTTTGAGGGTTCAGGAAGAAATTGCAGGAAAAATTTCAGGTTAAAGAGGGGAAACCCTTTAATATAATTTATTTTTAAGGAGTACACACAAAATGACAGTTATTGAACTTACAAGACAGCTTGGTGCTGCAATTCAGCAGGACGAGCGCTACAAAGCCTATGAAGAAGCAAGAAAAGCTAATGAAGCAGATGATGCTCTCAATGGTCTTATCGGTAAAATAAACCTTGTTCAGATGAATTATCAGAACGAAGCAGCAAAAGGCGAAGAGGCAAATGCTGAAACAATGGAAGGCTTTGCAAAAGAATTCGAACAGCTTTATCGTGAAATTATGCTTAACGGCAATATGGTTAAATTTGAAGCTGCAAAAACTGCAGTTGATGATATGATGAACGAAATTATGGGTATTCTTGCTTGCTGCGTTGACGGACAAGACCCTGAAACTTGCACACCCCATCAGGAACACAGCTGTGACGGTTCTTGCAGCACCTGCGGTGGTTGCCACTAATTTTTAAATTGAATTTTATTTGTACTGAGGTAAGAGATGGCTAAATTATCTCCCATGATGGAGCAATATTTTGAGATAAAAAAGAATTATGAGGACACATTGTTGTTCTTTAGATTAGGTGACTTTTACGAAATGTTTTTCGAAGATGCAAAGGTCGCCTCAAAAGAGCTTGAACTTGTTCTCACAGGGAGAGATTGCGGTCAGGAGGAACGCGCACCAATGTGTGGCGTTCCCTTCCACAGTGCAGATTCCTACATAGCAAAGCTAGTCAGCAGAGGTTATAAGGTTGCTATCTGCGAGCAGGTTGAAGACCCTGCCACAGCAAAAGGTATTGTTAAACGCGACGTTGTTCGGATTGTTACTCCCGGTACTGTTATTGAGAGTAATATGCTTGATGAAAGCAAAAATAACTACCTTGCATCGGTTTTTGTTTCCGATAAAGACTGCGGACTTGCTTTTATTGATGTTTCAACGGGTGAAGTTCACCTTGACGCTTTTTCCGATGCAGATGCAACCGTAAGAATAATTAATCAGCTTGGTTGCTATTCGCCAAGTGAAGTTATTATTAACAAATATGCAGCCTCTGTTAAATCAATTGTATCTTTTATAAAAGATAGATTATCTGTTGATTATCAGTTGGTTTCTGAATCACAGTATAATGAAACCGAGCTTTTAGAGTTGATTGGTTCTCATATTTCTGATGAAAACGGATTATCTCAATTTAATTCAAATAAGAGTCTTTTATATGCTTTTGGCACGGCTCTTACTTATCTTAAAGGTGTTCAGAAAAATGAACTCCAGAATATTAATGATGTTGATTTTTATAATGAAGATAGCTTTTTAACTCTTGATATTACTGCAAGGAGAAACCTTGAATTAACCGAAACTCAAATCAGAAGAGAGAAAAAGGGCAGTCTTCTTTGGGTGCTTGACCATACCAAGACCGCTATGGGTAAGCGTCTTATCAGGAACTGGGTTGAACAACCCTTGATAAATTATTCTTCAATCATTTTAAGACAGAATGCCGTTGAAGAATTAACTTGTGACACAATTTTACTTGATTCGTTAATGTCATACCTTTCTGATATGTTTGATATTGAAAGAATTATGACAAGAGTTGTTTATGGTACGGCTAATGCTAAAGAATTGAAAACCTTAAGCCAGACCATTGACCAGCTTTATAATATTAAATCATCTTTAAGCGGTGTCAAATCAAAAATGCTTATGGGTATTTATGATGATATTGACTTACTTGAAGATGTTAATACCTTAATCAAAAACGCTATAACTGATGAACCGCCGCTTTCAGTTCGTGAAGGTGGTATGATCAGAAAAGGTTATAACGATGAGCTTGATACTCTCCACGATATCGTTGAAAACGGCAAAGGCTATCTTACTGCTGTTGAACAATCTGAACAGGAGAAAACAGGTATAAAAAAACTTAAAATAGGCTATAACCGAGTATTCGGATACTATATTGAGGTAACAAATTCCTTTAAAGAACTTGTTCCTGACCACTATATAAGAAAACAAACACTTTCCAATTGTGAAAGATATATAACTCAGGAGCTTAAGGAACTTGAATCTAAAGTTCTCGGAGCTCAGGAGAGAATAGTTCGTCTTGAATATGAGCTTTTCTCTGCAATCCGTCAGAACGTTGCAGACCAGCTTGAAAGAGTGAGAAAAACTGCAAGAGCTGTTGCAAATCTTGATGGACTTTGTTCATTGGCATTTACTGCCGTTAATAATAATTACACAAGACCGATTGTTGATAATTCCGACGAAATTATTATTAAAGATGGCAGGCATCCCGTTGTTGAGCTTATGCTTGGCGGTGCGCCCTTTGTTCCTAATGATACTCATTTAGATTGCCGTAATAACAGAACTGCAATTATAACAGGTCCTAATATGGCAGGTAAATCAACCTATATGCGTCAGGTTGCAATTATTACTCTTATGGCGCAGATTGGTAGCTTTGTTCCTGCAAGCAGTGCCAAAATCGGTATTGTTGACCGTATCTTCACCCGTGTTGGAGCTTCCGATGACCTTTCCGCAGGTCAGTCAACCTTTATGCTTGAAATGACAGAGGTTGCAGATATTCTTAAATATGCAACAGCTAAAAGTTTAATTGTTTTTGATGAAATCGGCAGAGGTACATCTACTTACGATGGCATGAGCATTGCAAGAGCAGTTCTTGAATTTACTGCAGATAAAAAGAAAATAGGTGCAAAAACCTTGTTTGCAACTCATTATCACGAATTAACAGAACTCGAAAACACTGTTGATGGTGTTAAAAACTACAATACTTCTGTTAAAAAACGCGGTGATGATATAACTTTCCTTCGCCGGATTGTTAAGGGTGCTGCTGATGGCAGTTATGGTGTTGAGGTTGCAAAGCTTGCAGGTGTTCCCAAAGCGGTTGTTGAGAATGCAAAGAAAATTCTAGCAACACTTGAAACTCAGGAAAAGGTCAGTGTTGTAAAAGAGATTAAAAAAGATGAAGAACCTGAAGATATGCTACAGCTTTCGTTCTTTTCAGGCGAAAAAGAACAGATTATTGAAAAGCTCAAAAACATTGATGTTAACACTTTAACACCAATCGAAGCTATGACTGTTCTTTTTGAACTGCAGAAAAGTGCAGAAAATATATAAACAATAATTCAAAAGGAGGGTGAATAATGCCTCGTATAAATGTTTTACCTAAAAATATAGCTGATTTAATTGCAGCAGGCGAGGTTGTTGAACGCCCTTCTTCTGTTATTAAAGAATTTGTTGAAAACTCAATTGATGCAGGTGCAACAAATATAGTAGTCGAAATAAAAAATGGTGGTAAGACCTATATTCGTGTTACAGATAATGGTTGCGGAATTGATAGGGAAGATGTAAAAAAAGCGTTTATCAGCCATGCAACAAGTAAAATCACCAATATCGAGGACTTGGATGCTATTTCAACGCTCGGTTTCCGTGGTGAAGCGTTGGCATCAGTTTGTGCAGTTTCACGAGTTGAACTCTTGACTGCAACTCCCGATTCGGATTTTGGCATTCGCTATGTTATAGAGGGTGGGGAGGAAATTCTGATTGATGATGCAGGTTGTCCTGTTGGGACAACAATTATCGTAAGAGATTTGTTCTATAATATTCCTGCAAGAATGAAATTCTTAAAAAAGGATGTTCAGGAGGGAAATTATATTGCAACTTTAATTGAACGAATTGCAGTATCTAATCCTAATATTTCCTTTAAATTTATTCGTGATGGAAAACTTCAGTTTTCAACTCCCGGTGATAATGATTTAAAATCTGCAATTTACGCAGTATTCGGCAAAGAGTTCACTGATAATCTTATTCCTGTTCATAATGAGCAAAACGGATTATCCGTTAAGGGCTTTATTACAAAGCCAACCGCTGGTAGAAGCAGTCGCGCAATGCAGATATTCTTCGTTAATAAAAGATATGTTAAAAGCGTTGTGTTTTTTAGTGCCTTAGAAGCAGCTTATAAGAACTCAATTATGGTAGGTAAATATCCTGCTTGCGTTTTGTTTATTGATATGCCGTATGAATCTGTTGATGTTAATGTGCATCCCGCAAAAACAGAGGTTAGATTTTTTGAAGAGAAAAAAGTCTTTGACTGTGTTTATTACGGTACATTGTCTGCTCTTCAGAACGATACTACAAGAGTTCAGGCAAAGTTTTCGGAAGCGAAAATTTTCTCAAAACCTGCAGATAAGGGTGAGCAATTAAAAATAACCGAAATAGAGCAAACTAAAAAGACTTTTGAAATTAAAGAGTTCGGTAAAGCGATAACAGGTATTGAAACTGTTGTTCATTCACCCATAAAAGAAGAGCCCAAGCAACTTGATTTCTTGAAGGATGAATATATAAAACCATCGGTTTCAAGAATAGTTATCGAAGATAATAAGGTTGAAAAAATCAAGCCTGTTGTTGAAGAGTCTAAGCCTAAGCTTGATTTAAAAATTAATATTGATACTGCACCAATTAATAAAACAGAAAATATTGTAATCAAAGAAAAACAAGTTGCAACTGAAAATATCGAAGAAGTAAAAGTTGTTGAAACCATTGAAAAACCGGTTAAAGAGCTTTCTTTAAATTATAAATTCGTTGGTGAAGCATTTAATACTTATTTAATTGCTGAGCTTGACGGGAAGCTTATTTTGATTGATAAACATGCTGCTCATGAAAGAATTCTTTTTGAAAAGTACAAAAAAGACGGATGCGGTCAATCACAGATTATGCTTCAACCAATAACTGTCACTCTTTCACCTGATGAATATAGTGCACTTATTGAGAACACGGAACTTTTGGCAGATGCAGGGTATGATATTTCGGATTTTGGTGACAGATGCGTTAAAGTCAGTGCTTGTCCTCCGGAACTTGTTGATTGCAATATTGCAGATATAGTAACTGAAATTTCAGGTTATCTTGCGAATAATGTTAAAACTCTTATGCCGGAAAAGCTTGATTGGATACTTCATTCAATGGCATGCAGAGCGGCAGTTAAAGCAGGAAATTTTACATCTTCATACGAAGCCGAAAAATTTGTCGAAAATCTTTTAAAGCGTGAAGATATAAGATATTGTCCTCATGGCAGACCTGTAATGATTGAAATGACAAAAAAAGAACTTGAAAAGCAATTTAAGAGGATTGTGTAATTTTGAAGAAAAAAGCAATAGTTGTTGTTGGTGCGACCGCATCGGGTAAAACGGCATTAGGTGTTCATATTGCAAAGAAATTCAATGGAGAGGTTATTTCCGCTGATTCAATGCAGATTTATAAAGGTATGGATATCGCCACTGCTAAGCCAACAACAGAAGAAATGGATGGTGTAAAGCATCATCTGATAGATTTTGTTGATGTCAAAAGTCAGTATAGTGTTTCTAATTATTGCGATGATGCAAGGAATGTTTTTGATAACGTAATTAAGAATAACAGATTGCCTGTTATCGTTGGTGGAACAGGACTTTATATTGATTCATTCTTATCAAATACAAAATTTTTAGAGTCTGCATCATCTGATAATATAAGGCAGGAATTGTTGCTCGAAGCAGAAAAAAATGGTATTGAGAGTCTATATGAACAACTTAAAGAAATTGACCCTGATGCCGCAAAAAACATACATCCGAATAACATGGTAAGAGTTGTCAGAGCTCTTGAAATATATAAAACTACAGGCAAAACCCTAACAGAACAAAACAAACTTTCTCACGCGGTTGAGTCGGATATTGAGCCACTTTATATTGGTATTAATTACAGTGACAGAGAAAATTTATATAAAAGAATCAATTTACGTGTTGATTTGATGCTGGAAACAGGACTTTTAGAAGAAGCGAAGGAATTTTTTAAACTCAACCCTTCAAAAACTGCTTTTAATGCTATTGGCTATAAAGAGTTGAAGCCGTTTATTGATGGTGTATTATCATTTGATGTCTGCGTTGAAAATTTAAAACGCGAAACGAGGCGTTATGCGAAGAGGCAAATTACGTGGTTTAAAAGGAACAAGAATATTAATTGGTTTTACGCAGATAAGCTTTCAAAAGAAGAAATGCTTGAAGCAGTTGATAACTTAATAGATAATTATTTAGGTGGTGATATAATTGAATAATAAAACTTTTAAAAGAATTGCATCAATCGTTGCAATTGTTTTAGTAATTAGTTTTTTCTGTTCATATATTATTTATCACCTTGTTAATCACTCTAATACAGAAATCAAGACTGAGTTTGCTTTAAAAGAAACTGCATATAAAACTATAGATACTAAATGTTTTATCATTCGTGACGAAGAGTTTATTAAAAATGACGTTGTCGGAACAACCGTTTCCTTTGTTAATAATGGTGAGCGTGTGGCAAGAGGCGATACTGTTTCTATTGTTTTTGATTCACCTGAAGATGCGGCAGTATATTTAAAATCAGATGAATTAAAAAAAAGTATAGAGCATTTTGAAGAATTAGCCGGTCAAGCTAATTTCCAGCCATTAAACATAAACTCTTTAACAAAAAAGATTAACAATGAGTTAAATGATTATCTTGATGCTGTTGAGAATAGAAATTTTTCAAAAGCTACTTCTTACGTTGAAGTTTTTCGCGATTCAGTAACCGGTAAGCAAATTGCAACAGGAAAAACTCTTGATTTTTCCGAAAAATTAAATCAATTAAACGAAGAATATAATTCTGTTAACACAAAAAGTTTAGATTTTGCTGAAATAAAAACTGAAAATGCCGGATATTTTATTAGTGGCTCTGATGGTTACGAAAGCTCTTTAGATTTTAACAAAATTGATGACTTGACAGCTAAAGATGTAAAAACCGCAATTAAATCCAAGCCACAAGATGTACCTTCTGACGTTATAGGGCGAACAGTTTCTTCTTTTAAGTGGTATATAGCCTGCGTCATTGACTCAGATAAAACAGTTGACTTGTCTTTTGATAAAAAAATATATATTAATTTTCCCGATGCCGGTATTGAAAAATTACCTGTAACTTTATACAAAGTTGGCGATAGAAGCGAAAAAGAAACAGTTGTAATTTTCTGTTGTGATGAAATGAATGAGGCTCTTTCAGATTTTCGTATTGAAAATATTGAAATTATTACTGATGAGTTTACAGGTTTTAAAATTTCCAACTCTTCTATCAGAACTCTTGATGGAGAACAGGGTGTGTATATTGTCCGCGGTAATTTAATGGGTTTCAGAAAAATTAAGATTATTTATACAAATGATGATTATTCGATTGTAACAAATCCTGAAAATAATTCAGGGTATATAAAATTATATGATAAAGTGGTAACGGAAGGAGTTGATTTATATGATAACAAGCTCATTTGATGAAGCTCATTTTTCTGTTATTGCTGAAAATATTAAGAGAATAAAGGGTGAAATTGGCGAAGCAACAATTAAAAGTAACCGTTCTATAGATGATGTTCGTCTTATGGCAGTTACAAAAACTGTATGTGTTGAATATATAAATTATGCAATTGATAATTGCGGAATTGATTTAATCGGTGAGAATAAGGTTCAGGAATATCTTTCTAAAAAAGATTTATTGAATTTAGAAAATGTTGAAAAGCATTTGATTGGCCACCTTCAAACCAATAAGGTCAAAAAAATTGTTGGTCAGGTTGATATGATTCAATCTGTTGACAGTTTAAGAGTTGCTCAAAGTATTTCAAATGAAGCGCAAAAACTCGGTATTACAGCAAATGTATTATTAGAGATAAATATTGGAGATGAAGATAGCAAAACAGGCTTTGATAAGGTTGCCTTTGAGGAATCATTAAATCAGATTTCTTTATTACCAAACCTTAAAGTCAAAGGACTTATGACTATTCCGCCAATATGTGAAAATACGTTGGAATTAGAAAAATATTTTGACAGAATGAGTAATTATTATAACGAAATCAAAGCGGGTAACTACAATAACTTTGATTTTGAAACGTTATCCATGGGAATGTCCGGTGATTATAAAGAGGCAATTCTTCATGGTTCAAATCTGGTAAGAGTCGGCTCTGCAATATTCGGAGCTCGTATTTATAAATAAAGAGTTTATTATTAACGGAGGTTTTTATTATGTCATTTATGGATTATTGGAAAAAATTTACCAACACAGAAGATGAAGAGGATTTTGAAGAAGTTGTTCAGGATGATGTTCCTGAAGCATTTGAAGCAAAACCTTTTTCAAATGTAGCTTCTTATGAAGAATATGAGCGTGAAACACCTCGCGTTGCAACAAGGGCAAGAAGGAGCACCGCCAATGACCCAAGTAGAGTTGTTGATGTAAGAACAACTGCAATGCTTCAGGTTGTTCTTGTTAAACCCGATAAATTTGAAGATGCACGTGCAATTGCTGACCACCTTAACGATAAAAGAACTGTAGTTCTTAATCTTGAAGCAGCAAGCAAGGATGTATCAAGAAGACTTGTTGACCTTCTCAATGGAGTTGCTTATGCAAATGGTGGTCAGTTAAAAAAGGTTTCAACAAACACATATATCATCACACCATATAACGTTAACGTATCAGGTGACCTTATTGATGAATTGGAAAACACAGGTGTGTTTTTCTAAAAGATGACAAGGAAGTGGGGAATTAATTATGATGACACCATCA
The DNA here is from genome assembly GCA_045606545.1 of Acutalibacteraceae bacterium. GTDB lineage: Bacteria > Bacillota > Clostridia > Oscillospirales > Acutalibacteraceae > DTU089. Next base: position 13,147 of record JAZUSD010000102.1, read on the forward strand.
GAACTCAGAGAATATGAATTTAAAGGTGCTGGCAGAAACGCATATAAATCAGATGATGTTGATAATTTCTTTGGCGAAGTAGCAGTAGCTTATGAAAAGATTTTCAGAGAAAACGCTGAACTTGTAAAAAGAGTTGGTTTGCTTGCCGACAGACTTGAGAAATTTAAACAAGATGAAGAGCAGATCAAACAGGCTGTTATAGGTGCTCAGAAGGCTGCTGATATAATAATTAAGGAAGCTGAGAATTCAGTGGAAGATTCAAAAGCTGAGGCAGAAGCTATTCTTGCTGCAGCAAAAGGTGAAGCAGATATAATAAAAGCTGATGCAGAGAAACAGGCTATTGCTGATTCTGATTTACTTCTTTCTATTGCACGAGATAAAGCTGAAGATATTATTAACAAAGCTAAAGAAGAGGCTCATGGAATTCTTATTGAGGCAAACGATTCTGCTAAAGATACAGTTGGTGCAGCAACGAGAACCATTACAAGCGAATCTCTTCACTATGAAATGCTTAAAAAAGAAGTTTCTGAGTTCAGAGCTTCTATTCTTGCTCAGTATAAAGCACATATTGAAATGATTTCTAAGCTTCCTGAATTAGCTATTGAAGAAGCAGAAAAGAAAGAAGAAGCAGAAGAACAGGTTGATGTTGAGGAAAATATTGTTGAAGAAATTGCAAGTGTAGATCCTGAGAATGATATAATTGAGTTTGTAGAAGATGAAGAAGATTCAGTTTCAAATCTTGATTTATCAGATGAAATTTCAGGTGGTGAAGAAGTTATAAAAACAACTTTACCCTTTGATTTCTTTGAAGAAAATTCATCAATAGAATTTGTTGAAGAAGAGGATGCAGAAGAGATTAATGAATTTGCAGAAGCTGAAGATGATTCAATAACTCTTGATGAAGCTCCCGAAGAAATTGAAAATAATGAATCAGATTTAACAGTTTCTTCAAATGAATCGGAGGAAATTAATAACGAATCTTCTGTTGAAGCTGAAGATATTCCGATTTCCAAAGGCTTTTCTGTAAATACTTTTAATATTACCCAAGGATTAGATATTGTTTCTGATTCTGAAACACCTCAAAAGTCCATTTTTGATTCTTTTGAAACAATTGAAGATGATGAGGATGATGAAATAGAACCTACTGAAGAGCCCAAAAAGAAAAGAGGGCTTTTCCGTAGAAAAAAATAATGTAAGGTTGAATGAAATGTCAGTATTTTTTGCCGTAGTACTATGTTGTTCTTTAATAGGTATTGACCAACTTATTAAAATATTAGTAATCAATTATTTGAAACCTATTCAATATGTTGATGTTTTAGATGGTATTTTACGTTTGAGATATGTTGAAAACACAGGTGCAATATTTGGTTCTTTTGCAACTCATACGGTTTTTCTTACTATATTTTCAGTAATTCTGTTAGGTATTACAGTCTTTTTACTTATAAAAAACAAAGATAAAAATAAGTTTGTTAACCTTTGCCTCTTGTTTATGATTTCCGGTGGTATTGGCAATATTATTGATAGAATCCGATTACATTTTGTTGTTGATTATATTGAACCATTATTTGTTAACTTTGCAGTATTTAACTTTGCTGACTGTCTTATAACAGTTGGAGCATTTGCATTAATTTTTTATTTGATATACGATTTATTTAAAGATGCAAAAAAAGCAAATAAATCAGTTTCGGAAGGAATGCAGGATGATTCAGGAAAATGAGTATATCATTGTCGATGATGTTATTGGGCTACGATTAGATAAAGCTATTACTGTTTTATGCGCTGATTTATCGCGTAACGCAGTCCAGCAGCTTATTGATGATGAAAACATACTTGTGAATGGTAGGGTAGAGAACAAAAAATATACCGTAAAGAAAAATGATATTGTTACAGTGCTGTTACCTGAACCGAAAGAACTTTCAATAGATGCCGAAAATATTCCTCTTGATATTGTTTATGAGGATGAGCATTTACTTGTTGTTAATAAACCTAAAGGTATGGTTGTTCATCCTGCCGCTGGAAATTATAACGGTACTTTAGTCAATGCTCTATTATATCATTGTGGTGACTCACTTTCAGGTATAAATGGAGTTATCCGTCCCGGAATTGTTCACAGGATAGATAAGGATACCAGCGGTTTACTTATTGTTGCAAAAAATGACACTGCCCATAAAGGTCTTGCTGAACAAATTAAAGACCATAGTTTTACAAGAGAGTATAAAACTGTTGTTGTTGGTAATGTTAAAGATAATGAGGGTACAATTGATGCGCCGATAGGAAGGCATCCCAAAGACAGAAAAAAACAAGCGGTTACTGACAAAAATTCAAGAAATGCAGTTTCTAATTTTGAGGTTTTGGAGCGTTTCAATGGTTTCACTTTTCTTAAGGTCCGCCTTGAAACCGGCAGAACACATCAGATAAGAGTTCATATGGCTTATAGAGGAACACCTGTTGCAGGTGATGTGGTTTATGGCAATCCAAAGAAAACATATGGTTTGCAAGGTCAATGCCTTCACGCCGCAACAATAGGCTTTATTCACCCTATAACCAAAGAATATCTTGAATTTACATCGGATTTGCCGGATTATTTCGTTGATTTTATCAGGAGAATATCGTAATGAAAGAAATATATAATAAATGGTTGCTTGTTTCTGACATTGACGGAACTTTGAATTCAAAATCAATGAAACTGCCGGAAAATAACAAAGAGGCAATTAACGAATTTGTTAATAAAGGTGGCAATTTTACTCTCTGTTCCGGACGTAATTTACAGTCTTTATCAATACATTACAGAAAATTAGGAATAAGTACTCCTGCGATATTTTTGAATGGTGCGGGTATTTATGATTTCAAAAACAAAAAAATGCTTTACCAGAGTTTTATATCATCAAAAGGTGAAAAAATCATTTTAGATGTTCTAAAAAAGCATAAATTGGCTCAGTTAACAGTTTTTACAGCGGATAAAATACTTCTTGTAACAAGAAAATGCATTTATGGTCGTGTTATTTCTAAAATGGATAAATTAGACTATGAGCTTTATAAAAAAACATCTGATTTACCACTCGGTGTTTGGGGAAAGGTTTCCTTTTTTGGAACAAAAGGATTAATCAATAAATTAAAAGAAATTTTTTCAAATGAAGAAAACTCAAAGCATTTTGAATGCTTCAAAACATCTCCTTTTACTTTAGAAATTGTAAATAAAGATGTCAATAAAGGTGCTGCAGTTGTAAAATTAGCAGAAATTTTAAATATAGATGAATCTAATACAGCGGCTATTGGTGATTATTATAATGATGTTGAAATGCTCAAGAGGGTAGCGCATCCCGTTTGTTGCGGTCAGGCTCCCGATGACATAAAAAAAATATCAGAGTACGTTGCCTGCCATTGTAATGATGGCGCAGTTGCTGATTTTATAGATTACATACAAACAAATTATATTAAATAATGGAGGCATTATTATGGACGCAAATTCTAAAAAAGAATTAGCTAAAATCGCTTGTAATGTTCGTATGGGCATTATTGAGGGAACTTTCAATGCTAAGTCAGGTCATCCCGGTGGCTCACTTTCAATTGCTGAGATATTAACTTATCTCTACTTTAAGGAAATGAATGTTGATGCCGACGAACCTATGAAAGCAGACAGAGACAGATTTGTTCTTTCAAAAGGGCACGCTGCACCTGCTCTTTATTCAGTTATGGCTCAGAAGGGTTATTTCCCTGTTGAAGAGCTTAAAACTCTTCGTAAGGTTGATTCTCGTCTTCAGGGTCACCCAAGTATGAATTATCTTCCGGGTATTGATATCAGCTCAGGTTCACTTGGTCAGGGTATATCTGCCGCTTGTGGTATGGCTCTCGGTGCAAAGCTTAAAGGTGATGCTTTCAGAGTTTATACAATTCTTGGTGACGGTGAAATTGAAGAGGGTCAGGTTTGGGAAGCGGCTATGTATGCTGCTGCAAAAAAGCTTGATAATCTTGTAGCTTTCGTTGATAACAACAACCTTCAGATTGATGGTTCAGTTGAAGAGGTTAACTCACCTTATCCTATTCCCGAAAAATTTGCAGCTTTCGGTTGGAATGTAATCGAAATTGATGCACACAACTTTGATGAAATAGAAGCAGCTCTTGAAAACGCAAAAGCAACTAAAGGTAAACCTACAGCAATTATTGCAAAATCAATTAAAGGTAAGGGCGTTTCATTTATGGAAAATCAGGTTAACTGGCATGGTTCAGCACCTAATGCAGAACAGTATGAAACAGCAATGGCAGAACTCAAGACAGTTCTCGCAGGTTTGGAGGGTTAAGTTATGGCAGATGTAATTAAAACAGCAACTCGTGATGCTTATGGTAAAGCTCTTGTTGAGCTTGGTGAAAAGAACCCTGATGTTCTTGTACTTGATGCAGACCTTGCAGCCGCAACAAAAACAGGTGCATTTAAAAAGGCATTTCCCGAAAGATTCTTTGATACAGGTATTGCAGAAGGTAATATGATGGGTGTTGCGGCAGGTCTTGCAACAACCGGTTACACAGTTTTTGCTTCTTCCTTTGCAATGTTTTCCGCTGGCAGAGCTTTTGAACAGGTAAGAAACACAATTGCATATCCTCACCTTAATGTTAAAATCGGTGCAACTCATGCAGGTATTTCTGTTGGAGAAGACGGCGCGAGCCACCAGTGTTGTGAAGATATTGCTCTTATGCGTTCAATTCCCGGTATGGTTATTCTTAATCCTGCTGATGATATTGAAGCAAGAGCTGCAGTTCTTGCTGCTGCAGAGCATGATGGACCTGTATATATGCGATTTGGCAGACTCGCAGTTCCTAGAATTTTTGATGAAGACTATAAATTTGAAATCGGAAAAGCTGTTACACTTAAAGAGGGTAGTGATGTAACAATTATCGCTACCGGTCTTATGGTAAACGAAGCTATCGAAGCAGCAAAAACTCTTGAAGCAGAAGGTGTTTCAGTCGAACTTATCAATATGCATACAATTAAGCCTCTTGATAAAGAAGCGGTAATTAAAGCTGCAAAGAAAACAGGTTGCATTGTTACTGCTGAGGAGCATAATGTTATCGGTGGCCTTGGTGATGCAGTTTGTGATGCGGTTTGCGAAGAATATCCTGTTCCTGTTGTAAAGCTTGGTGTTGAGGATACTTTCGGTAAATCAGGTCCTGCAGTTGAGCTTCTTCATATATTCGGTCTTGATGCTGAAAATATCGTCAAAAAAGCTAAAATTGCTATCTCAAAAAAATAATTCAACAGATTTTACTATATAATTATTTAATTTCTTTGAATTTTTATTGAAAATATTAAAATGTTGTGTTATACTGTTAGATATACTAAAATACGATAGGTAGGAAGATTTTATGGCTAATTGTCCTAAATGCGGTTACAAACTCAGAATGATTGATATTAAGGCAGAATGTCCCAAATGTGGCGTTAACCTTATGTATTACAATCATCAGGAAAGGCTTGCAGAAGACGCTGATAAGGCTGAAGAAGAGCATATCAGAATGCAACCAAAGATTGACAGAATTAAATTTGCTTTCATTGGTACAAAGCTTTCTATAGTTCGTCTAATTTCGTTATTTATTCCCATTGGTATGATGTTTTTACCTTTGGCTCATGTAACGGTTAATATGCCATACAAGAGCATTGATACAAACATTTCCGTTCTTAACGTAGTTATGGATGTTCTTATGGAAATGGATTTCGGTATTCTTTTTGATATGATCAGCGGTTCTGATTTAACAAGAGTTGCATTTATCACTTATTTGCTTTCAATCTTGTTCCTTCTCGTTGCCGCGGTTTTCGCTATTTTGAATATTCCCTTTGATGCAGTTTCTTGCTCACCTAAAGGATTTAAGAGAAACATTACTCTTTCTTCATGCGGTATAGGATTTACCGTTTTGAGCATTGTTTCATTCTTAGTTTTCAACAGTCAGCTCACTTCAACCTTTGGTGCTATGTATTCAGGTAGCCTCAGTTTTGGTTCATTCCTTGTTATTTTAGGTTTTGTCGCAATTATTGTTGTAAATATTCTCATTAAGAAACAGAATATTCCGGTTAAATATAAAGACCTTACCGAATACATTGAAAGAATGGAAAGAAGAAGAGCAGAAATTGCTGAAATGGAAGAAAAAGCTGCTCTTGCAAGAAAACAATATACAGCAGAGGTAGCTCAATCTAAATAAAATTTAAGTAGTATCAATCAAATTGAGGTTTGATTGATACTACTTTTTTTCATTAATATAACCCGCAATGCCGGATGCGATAATAGTAACCTGCTCTTAGCAGGTGGGTGTCCTCTCCGCGTTTTCACGCTCCCTTCGTCCGATTAAGCTCGGGAGGTCTGCAATCCGACGCAGAAGCCCGGACTCCCTTTTATTTGACATAGGGTTAGTATTAGTCGCATTTCTCGTACATCGCAGGCATACAAATAGTTTATTTAATATTTGAAAAATTATTCTTCATCGAATTCGAAATAGTCTGCAAGACGCTCTTCGAAAATCTGACCAATTTCATTGAATAAATCTTCATCTTCGATAGGCTCCAGATAGGTTTCGCCATCCTCATCTTCAACAACAGAGAGAATTATTAATTCACCGTCACCATCAAGAATTTCCTCAGCTTCGTTATAAATGGGGAGAAGAGCGATATATCTGCCATCATCGGTTTCAATTCTGTCAAGCTCTTCGAATGTATGCTCAACACCTTCTTCATCAACAACAGAAACAATGTTGTTGCCAAAGTTTTCTTCATATTTATCTACCATTATAGTTCACCTTATTACCTTTCAGATTATAGTTTAATTTTAATATTTTTTCTTATACAAGTCAACTGTTAATTATTCGGAAATTGTAACTTCCCAAGTAAATTCTTTACTTTCGGCAGGCAACAATGACATAATTCCTCTTTTTTGTGAAAAATCAGCTTTTTTATCATAGTTATCATTAACACCCCACCAAGGTTCAAGACAAACATATGGTGCATTCGGTTTTGCCCAGATGCCCAAGAAAGGTGAGTCAAAATCAAAGCTTATAATTCGATTATGCTTATTACTTTTTATTTTAATATTTTTTGATTTAAAATCACTTAAAATAAGTGCATCATCATTAAAAATATCCGAAGTTAAAGTGATTTTGCTACCATCCATTTCAACAGGGAATGTTTCTTCAATCAAAATTGATTCGTGGTCAATTCTTTCTGTGAAAAGCTTTGTATCATCGGAAAATTCAAGATAATCGCCTATTTCACAATTGAAGCCCGGATGAGCACCAAATGAATAAAACATTTCCTTATCGTCTGTATTGGTAATTTTATGCGTAACCTTTAAACCTTTTTCTGTAAGTTGAAATGTTACTTTAAATTCAAAATTGTAAGGATAATCTTTTAAAGTATCCTCGTTCTGAGTTTTAATAAAAGTTAAAGAATTCTTTGTTTGTTCGAGAAGTTCAAAGGGTTTCTTTCTTACAATACCATGCTTCTCCATTGAATATTCTGTACCATTTAAAGTATATTTATCATCCAGAAGTCTGCCGATGATAGGGAAAAGAATAGGGGATTGACCATACCAGATGCTTTCATCACCAAACCAGATATATTCAATGCCTGTTTTCTTTGATTTAAGAGAATTTAACTCTGCGCCCATTTCTTTAACTGCCAATGTAAAGAAATCATTTTCTGCCTTATATAACATTAATACCACCCTTTATAACAAAGGCATTACACAATTTTGTGCAATGCCTTTTAAGTTTATTTAATTATATAATATGTGAAATGAACTGTCAATCAAATTAGTTGGTTTCTTTTGCTTTTTTACGAGTAAGAACGATATTTACAATAATACCGAGAATAAGAGCACAAGCAATAGATGTAAGAGTAACTTTACCGATTGCAAGAGCCATTCCGCCGATACCTGTAATAAGAATTACGGACGTAGTGAAAAGATTTGCGTTATCTTCAAGGTCAACCTTTTGAATCATTTTAAGACCGCTTACTGCTATGAAACCGTAGAGAGTGATACAAACGCCACCCATTACGCAGCCCGGAATAGAATCAAGGAAAGCAACAAAAGGAGAAATAAAGGAAATAAGAACAGCAAGAATTGCTGTGCAAGTAATAGTTGCAACTGAAGCATTCTTTGTGATTGCAACGCAACCAACAGATTCACCATAGGTTGTATTGGGACAACCGCCGAAAATTGCACCTGCTATTGAACCAACACCATCACCAAGAAGTGTTCTTGAAAGACCCGGGTCTTCAAGAAGGTCTTTTTCAATAATGGAAGAAAGATTTTTATGGTCTGCGATATGCTCAGCAAAAACTACAAAAGCAACGGGAACATAAGCAACTGCAACAGTAGCAACATAAGAAGCATCAAGGTCTTTGATTGCGGGAATAGCATTTAAGAAAGTAAACTGAGGAACCTGGAGGAAAGTGTTAAGATTAACTCCATCAGCTACAAGTGCCTGGAAAGGAGCAAGGTCAAGAGCGATAAGTGCGTCATTACCTGTTGTAACACCAATAATTGTAAATATACCTGCAACTGCATAACCTGCTAAAATACCAATAATAAAGGGAATGAGCTTAGCCATTTTTTTGCCGTATGTTGAGCAAATAACTACAACAAATAATGTAACTAAAGCGCAAATCATTGAAATCCAGATATTAGTTGTCATAATAAATGAACCGTTAGCATCCTGAGGTCCATAGCTGAAAACATCTTTAATTGCAGCACCGGCAAGTGAAAGACCGATAAGTGCAACTGTTGGACCGATAACAACAGGAGGCATTAATTTATTAATCCATTTAACACCTGCAATTTTTATAATAATTGCAAGGAACACATAAACAAGTCCTGCAAAAAGCGCACCAAGAACGATGCCAAGAAAGCCCATTGCGGAGCTTATGGCACCTGCAAACGCAGCAAGCATAGAGCTGATAAATGCGAAAGATGAGCCAAGGAAAACAGGACTTCTGAATTTAGTGAAAAGCTGGTAAACAATTGTACCAACACCTGCACCGAAAAGAGCAGCAGAAGCAGTCATACCATTACCAACAATTGCAGGAACAGCGATTGTTGCCGCCATAATGGCAAGTAACTGCTGAATTGCAAAAATGATAAGTTGTCCGAATTTTGGTTTGTCGTCAACGTTGTAAATAAGTTTCATATTTACCCCCACTTTAATTTTTTTATTACAGCCTTCCGGCTAATAACCAATTAAATTATATCTGATAAAGCCTGACACAAAAACTTTCGTCATAATCAGGCACCTGAACAGAAATTAATTCAGATGTTGATGTCGGAACATTTTTACCGACATAATCTGCTCTGAAAGGAAGCTCGCGATGACCTCTGTCAACAAGAATAGCTAATTGAATGCTTGAGGGCCTGCCAATACTGAAAATTGCTTCTATTGCCGCTCTGACGGTTCTTCCGGTGAAAAGAACATCATCAACAAGAATGATGTCTTTACCGGTAACATCAAAAATTGTGTCAAGAGGGGAAGCTTCGGGCAATTCCTGAACCTCAGTTAAATCGTCACGATAATGCTTGATGTCAAGCTCACCAACGAATATATTTTCACCCTCAATTTTCTCTATGTTTTCAGCAATCAGTTTAGCTAATGGTACACCGCGGGATTTAATGCCAACAAGTGCAATATTAGCAGTACCTTTGTTTTTTTCGATGATTTCGTGCGCAATCCTAGTTAATGAGCGTTTTATAGCCGCCTCGTCCATTATCTCAGCTTTAAATTCCATTTTTACCTCAAAAAAATATACCCTGCCGCAAGGTGCGACAAGGTATTGTGAATTCTAAAAACCTTATAGACCTCTCGGATCAATTTAAAAGTTTGTACAACTTTATTTTAATACCGATAGTGTCATTTGTAAAGTGTAGGAAAGTGAAAAATGTCGAATAAAAATTTGGTGATTATAACATATTATAACATATATACACCGGATTCCAATTCAACAATTTCTCTATCATTTGTCTTGATGTATCTATACACAGGTTCATCAAAAGTTTTATAATCGGCAACTGTAAAATCCTTTAAATTAACTGTTCTGATTTTGCAGGATTGATAGTTACAGATGTAGAGCTTATTTTCATAAACACTTATTGAAACAGGGTTCAAGAATGCGGTTGAAGAGTCACCGCCAATTCTTAAAACAATTTTTTCAGTAGTGGGGGAATAGCGGATTATACAGTTGTTTTCAGGAACAACGCACCAGATATATTTACCCTCGGGTACAACACCGCTTATAGGACAACCTTTATACTGCAAATCACCGGTCCAGTATAGTTCACCTTTATCGTTGAAAAGTCCTATTTCACCGCTTGTGTAAGCAATAGCAACGTGTTTATTGGGTAAAACTGCTGCATCGCAATAAATGAAATCACTTAACTGCTCTGCAATTTTTTCGTATTTTTCACCATATTTGTTAAGAAGATAAGCACCACGTGTACTTGCGGTTGGTCTTTCCAATTTAACATCATACGTAAAAAATGAAATTTTTGTTTTACCGCTGCTCAATGTGTCTTTTCTTGCAACGATAATGCCTTTTGAAAAAGGGACAATATCGGCAATGTCAATGTCCATTATCTTTTTCATTGTTATTCCTCGCAAGAACTGTCGATCTCTTTAACCTGATAACACAAGGTCATAAGTGAATCACCCAAATGAACATTCTCAACTGCAACATTTTCATATCTGTGACCAAGGTCATATTGAGTAAAGTTCCAGAAACCCTTAATACCCAAGGAAACAAGTTTGTCAGCGTTTTCTGCAGCATACTCTGCAGGAATACAAAGGATTGCAACAACAGGCTTTTCCTTGATACAAAAATCCTCTAAATCATCAGAGCTTATAACAATTTTACCACCAATTTTTGTTCCTATAACAGCAGGATTGTTGTCAAAAATACCAACCAAATCAAATCCACGATTATCAAAATGAATATGCGTAGCAATAGCATGACCAAGATTACCCGCACCAATCATAATTGCTTTAGATTTTTTGTTTAAACCTAAAATTGTACCAATTTCATTATACAATTGTTCAATATTGTAACCATAGCCTTGTTGACCAAAACCACCAAAGCAGTTAAGGTCTTGTCTGATTTGGGATGCAGTAAGACCCATTCTTGCAGAAAGTTCTTTTGATGATATTCTTACAATACCCAAATTTTTCAATTCTTCAAGATATCTGTGGTAGCGGGGGAGACGCTTAATAACAGGTATTGAAACCTGATGGTTTGTTTCTTTCATAATAAATATCCCTTAAAATTAAAGTGTTTTTAATGTTTCCATTACATAATTACCGAATTCTTCACAAGTGCAACCTGTGTCACGGCCGGTAATGATCATTTTCTTTTCTGTAATCATACAGATATCAAGAGCTTTTTCAAGCTTGTCAGCCTCTTCCTGATAACCAATATGGGAAAGAAGAAGAACAGATGCACGAAGCATTGAGCATGGGTCGGCATACTGACCGCGACCTTCTTTAACCATACGAGGAGCAGAACCGTGAATAGCTTCAAACATAGCGTATTGCTTACCGATATTTGCGCTACCTGCAGTACCAACACCGCCCTGGAATTCAGCGGCTTCATCTGTGATAATATCACCATAGAGGTTGGGAAGAACGAACACCTTGAAATCTGTTCTGCGCTTTTTATCAACAAGCTTTGCAGTTGTGATATCAACATACCATTCATCAGTGATAATGTCTGGATAGTCTTTTGCAACTTCTTTGCAAAGGTTAAGGAATTTACCATCGGTTGTTTTAATAATATTAGCCTTTGTGATGATAGAAACTCTCTCTTTTTTATTGTTTCTTGCATATTCATAAGCAAGCTTAGCAATTCTCTCTGTGCCTTCAGTTGTTGTTACAACAAAGTCAAATGCCAATTCACCATCAACATCAACTCCCTTTGAGCCAACTGCATAAGCACCTTCTGTATTTTCACGGAAGAAGGTCCAGTCAATGTTCTCTTCAGGAATTTTAACAGGACGAACGTTTGCAAAAAGATCAAGTGCTTTTCTCATTGCAACGTTTGCACTTTCAATATTAGGGTATCCGTCACCCTGTTGGGGAGTTGTTGTTGGTCCTTTAAGAATAACGTCACAAGCTTTAAGCTCTTCCATAACGTCATCGGGAATTGCTTTCATAACCTTTGCACGATTTTCAATAGTAAGACCATCAATATATTTGAAAACGATTTTTCCGCTTTCAACATCATCCTTAAGAATGAATTTAAGAACTTCTGCAGACTCCTTTGTGATAATCGGACCAATACCGTCACCACCGCAAACACCGATAACTATTTTATCAAGTGATTTGAAATCCTTGAAATCTTTTGTAGCTTTGATTTTTTGATTTCTTTCATCCTGCTCTATAAGAAGCTGTTTGAATTTCTGGAGAGCATTTTCAATCTGTATTTCGTTCATTATTTATTTTCCTCCTTAGTGTAATCTAATAAGCCACCTGCACAAAGAATGTCAATCTTTCTTTCGGAAACATCGCAAATAAGCTTATATTCTTCATTTTTTGTAATGTTTTTTAAGGTGATTTCCTTTCCTGCTCTAAGCTCTGCTTTGATTTCAGGGAGAACGAGTTCATCGCCAACTGAAATTTTATCATAATCATCAGCATTAACAAAGTTAAGAGGAAGAATACTTGCATTAACAAGGTTTGCTTTATGAATACGAGCAAAGGATTTTGTGATAACTGCTTTAACACCAAGGTAAAGAGGAACAAGAGCTGCATGCTCTCTTGATGAACCCTGACCATAGTTATTACCACCGATAATAATTCCTGAACCTGCTTCTTTACAATGTTCTGCAAAATTTTCATCGCATTGACGGAAACAGAATTGTGAAAGATAAGGAATATTTGAACGGTAGGGGAGAATTTTTGCACCTGCAGGCATAATGTGGTCGGTTGTAATATTATCTTCAACCTTAAGAACAGCTTTAGCAGAAATTGAATCTGCGAGAGTTGTTGTTTTGGGGAAGGGTTTTATATTAGGACCATAGTAAACTTCAACCTCTGCAGCTTCTTCTTTAGTTTCTGCGGGCATTTCAATCATATTATCGTTAATGATGAATGACTTGGGTAAAGTAACAGTAATATCGTCTTTTAAAGTTGTTGGGTCTGTGAAAACGCCTGTAATTGCAGATGCTGCTGCAGTTTCAGGGCTTACAAGATATACTTTTCCATCTGCAGTACCGCTTCTGCCTTCAAAGTTTCTGTTGAATGTACGAAGAGAAACACCTGAAGAGCAGGGTGACTGACCCATACCGATACAAGGACCGCAAGCACTTTCAAGAATACGGGCACCTGCATCAATCATATCTGCAAGAGCACCATTGAGAGCAAGCATATTAAGAACCTGCTTTGAACCGGGTGCAATACCGAGAGAAACAGAAGGATGAACCTTTTTGCCCTTAAGAATTTTTGCAACCTTCATCATATCGAGAAGAGATGAGTTGGTACAGGAACCTATAAGAACCTGGTCAACTTTGATATTACCGATTTCTTCAACTGATTTAACGTTATCAGGCATATGAGGCATTGCCGCAAGAGGTTTAAGAGTGCATAAATCAATATCAATAACTCTTGAATACTCTGCATCTTCATCAGGAAGAAGCTCAACCCAATCCTGTTCTCTGCTCTGCGCTTTCATAAAATCATAAGTGATTTCGTCCGAGGGGAAAATAGAGGTTGTAGCACCAAGCTCAGCGCCCATATTAGTGATTGTTGCTCTTTCAGGTACAGAAAGTGTTTTTACACCTTCACCGCCGTATTCAACAACCTTACCAACGCCACCTTTAACGCTGAGGATTCTTAAAACTTCAAGAATAATATCTTTAGCAGCAACATAGGGGGAGAGCTTACCAGTGAGGTTAACCTTGATAACTTCGGGAACGGTTATGTAATATGCACCGCCACCCATTGCAACTGCAACATCAAGACCACCTGCACCCATAGCTAGCATACCAAGACCGCCACCTGTGGGAGTGTGGCTATCGGAACCAATAAGAGTTTTGCCGGGAATACCGAATCTTTCGAGATGAACCTGATGGCAAATACCATTACCCGGACGAGAAAAACGAACACCACGTTTTTTACAAACACTCTGAATAAATTTGTGGTCATCTGCATTTTCAAAACCTGTCTGTAAGGTGTTGTGGTCAATATAAGCAACAGATAACTCTGTCTTAACTCTGTCAATGTCCATTGCTTCAAGCTCAAGATATGCCATTGTACCTGTAGCATCCTGAGTAAGCGTCTGGTCGATTCTGATACCCACCTCATTGCCTGGTGCGTATTCACCATCAACAAGGTGGTTTTTAATAATTTTTTCACATAAAGTGAGACCCATAGTCTAAACCTCCGAATAACTTGTTTATATTTTTAACAAAGTTATTCTAATATTTTTTCAAGTCTTTGTCAATAAATTAACAGAAATAATAATTAATATATACTATAAATATATCTCGACAAATCTTGCACTTTTTTGTTTATTGTGCTATTATTATTTAGTTGTAGTGGGTTTTAGTGCTTTTTCAGGTTATACTAAGATTCGGTGATTGAATTATGTATAACAAGCTTTATCAATATTTTGCTTTTACAACTCCAAATCCGAGTGAAGAGGAAAATAACGAAAATTTTGAAACGGAATCCATTACTGAAAATACCGATGATGAAAATGATGGTAGTGTAACCATCTGCCGTAACGGTAAATACATTCATTGCTTAACTGTTATCGGGCAGATTGAAGGGCATTACAATCTGCCTCAGAACACTAAAGTTACTAAATATGAGCATATCATACCGCGTCTTGTTGCAGTTGAGGAGAACGATGATGTTTCGGGTTTGCTTCTTATTTTAAACACAGTTGGGGGCGACATTGAAGCAGGACTTGCTATCGCTGAGCTTGTTGCAAGTATGAGTAAACCAACAGTATCACTTGTTCTTGGTGGTAGTCATTCAATCGGAATACCATTAGCAGTAAGTGCTAATCATTCTTTTATTGTACCAACAGCTTCAATGACAGTTCATCCCGTAAGAATGAACGGACTTATTATCGGTGTTCCTCAGTCACTTTTATATTTAAAGAAAATGGAAGAACGAGTTATAGAATTTGTAACCCGAAATTCTGAAATAAGCGAAAAGCGATTTAAAGAGCTTATGCTTAATAACAACCAGCTTGTTACTGATTTCGGCACTGTTTTAAGTGGTTCTGAAGCGGTTGAGGAAAACTTAATTGATGAAATCGGAGGGCTTTCTGATGCCCTCGCATATATTGATAAGCTATGCAGTTAACGGAGGATTTATGGAAATTCTAAAAGCTTTGCTTCTTGGTATTATTCAGGGAATTACTGAATTTTTACCAATTTCAAGCAGCGGTCATTTATCTTTATTCAGGCAATTGTTTAATGTTGAAACAGACACTGCAGGATTGTTTTCTGCAATGTTACATATTGGCACATTGGTTGCAATTCTTTTAATGTTTTACAGACCTATTTATGATTTGTTTGAAGAATTTATTTTGTGTATAAAGGATATTTTTGCAGGCAAGTTTACTTTTAATTTAAAGAAAATGTCTGCAACAAGAAGAATGCTCTTTATGTTTGTAATTTCCTGCCTACCGCTTCTTCTTTTGCTTATACCTACCGGCAAAGAAACTAACCTGATGGATAGTGTTTCAGTTTTCTCAAGTGATAATAGCCTTCTTGCAGAGGGTATCTGCTTTATGACAACAGGATTTTTACTGATACTTGGTACTACATTAAATGCCAATTTCAAAACGAAGAAAAATATAACACCTATTACTGCTTTATTAATTGGTATAGCTCAGTTTTTTGCAGCTTGTTTCCCGGGTATATCTCGTTCCGGTTCAACAATTTCAGCAGGGCTTTGTTGCGGTGTTTCAAAAAAGAATATGATAAGATATTCTTTTATTCTCTGCATACCCGCGGTACTTGCAAGTGGGCTTGTTGAGTTTAAGGATGCTATGGAAACAGATGTTATAGTTCCTGTTTTCCCATTGATTATTGGTGTTACAGCATCTGCAGTTGTTGGGGTTTTCGCAATTAAGCTACTACAAATATTAATGAAAAAAGATTTATTTAAATATTTTGGATTTTACTGCCTTGCACTTGGTTTTATTACAACAATAATCAGTGCAATAGGGAAAATATAAGGAGGAGTTATTGTGGCACAGACTAAAAAGACAAATAATTCAAATAAAAAGAAGCCTAACACAACTAATAAAAAGAATAACACTAAAAAAGCCGCTAAAAACTCACTTTTTAATACACAGCATAAGCAGATTGCATCATTAATCGGTTGCTTTTTTGCTTTGTTTATGGGAGCTGTTGTTTTTATTGATGCCGGTAGCCTTTGGGGTATGCTTCGTAACCTGTTTTTTGGCTTATTTGGTTTAACTGCTTTTATATTACCAATTTTTATTCTCTTTGTTTCAATTGTTTCCGCCATAGGTAAGGATACACGTAAATATAAATTTAAAGTTGCAGAAAGCTTTATAATTTTTATTTTAATTGTTGCATTTTTGCATATTGTAAATTCTAAACCCGAGCTTACATACGGTGAGCAGATTTCCGCGGCATATAATGTTTTCAAAGAGTTTGATGGTACAGGTATGCACTACGGATACGGTGTTTTCGGTGCTTTAATTGGCGGCCTACCTTTATTAATGACTGCAGGTAATAAGCTTGCAGCAGGTATTGTCGTTATTCTGATTCTTTTAGCCCTCCTTATGCTTTTTACAGGCACAACAGTTTTGAAGCTCATATCTTCCTTGAAAAAACCTGCAGAAGTTGCAGCAGAGTATGCGGAAGAAAAAATGGAGAATTTCAAAGAGACTTATGAAATTGTCAGTGAAGATGTTCACGAGAGAAGAGCCCGTAACGCAGCAAAGCGTAGAAAAGAAAGTAAGCATCAGATTGAACTTGATGTTCCAATTGATGATGAAATTCCTGCTGATAAAGGCATAGAACCCATTCTTGACACTACTCCTGCACCTGTTGAGGAAGAAATCGAGCTTTTAGGTAGCTTTGAAGAAGAGCCTCCGATGGATGTTCAGTCACTTGATGAATTATTCAGCAGTAAAACCGTTGCAGAAACTCATTTTGAAGAAGTAGTTGAAGCTTTTGAAGAAGAAACACAGGCTGAGCCTATTGTTGAAGAAACGATTAAAGAAGAGACTGAAATAACTGAAAATGTTATTGAAAATATTTCTGTTCCTGAGGTAGTTTATGAATTGCCACCTCTTGATTGCTTGGATAAACCAAAGCTTAACAGTAACACTGGTAGTGCTGATGAATTACGCCAAAGAGGGGAGACAATTGTTAAAACTCTTAAAAGCTTCGGTGTTGGTACAAGAATTGTTGATATATGCCAAAGCCCATCTGTTACAAGATTTGAACTTCAACCTGATCCCGGTGTTAAAATCAGTAAAATTACCGCTCTTGCAGACGATATTGCAATGAACCTTGCTGCATACGGTGTAAGAATCGAAGCACCCATACCTAATAAAAACGCTGTTGGTATCGAAGTACCAAATGCAGAAAAAGCAATGGTCACACTTCGTGAAATTCTTGAAAGCACATCTTTTCAAAATTCAAAATCCAAGCTTAATGTTGCCCTTGGCAGAGATATTCAGGGTGAAGCAACCTGTGCTGACCTTGCTAAAATGCCCCACCTGCTTGTTGCGGGTACAACCGGTTCAGGTAAATCCGTTTGTCTTAACACAATGATTGTCAGTCTTCTTTATAACGCAAAACCCGATGAGGTTAAGCTCATAATGATTGACCCGAAAAAGGTTGAATTTACAGTTTATCGCTCAATTCCGCATCTTCTTGTACCCGTTGTTGCAGACCCGAGAAAAGCCGCAGGTGCTCTTTCTTGGGCAGTTGCAGAAATGGATAAAAGATATGCTTTATTTGCTGATAATGGCGTAAGAAACCTTCAGGGCTATAACAACTATGCCTTAGCTGAAGGGCTTCCCAAAATGCCTCAGATTGTTATTATTATCGACGAGTTGTCAGATTTGATGATGGCTGCATCCAACGAAGTTGAAGATTCAATCTGCCGTTTGGCTCAGAAAGCCCGTGCAGCAGGTATGCACCTTATTGTTGCAACTCAGAGACCATCAGTTGATGTTATTACAGGTCTTATTAAAGCAAATATCCCAAGCCGAATTGCATTTGCGGTTAAATCGCAGATTGACTCAAGAACTATTATTGATACACAGGGTGCAGAGAAGCTTCTCGGTAACGGTGATATGCTTTATTGTCCTGTTGGACTTTCAAAGCCTGTTCGTGTTCAGGGTTCTTATGTTTCTGATGAAGAAATTGAAAGGGTTATTGACTTTGTAACTTCTCAAGGCGAAGTTAAATACGATGATGCAGTTATGCAGGAAATTGAGCTTAAAGCTGCTCAGGACGGTAAAAAGAAATCAGGCTCCGCACTTGATACGGATAGTATGAGTTCAGGTGGGGATTATGATGACGAAATGTTCCCCAAAGCTGTTGAGGTAGTTGTTGAGGCAGGTATGGCATCAACAACACTTCTCCAGAGAAAGCTAAAGCTCGGTTATGCAAGAGCAGCCCGTATTGTTGATGAGTTAGCAGAAAAGGGTATTATAGGACCATTTGAAGGCAGTAAACCCAGAAAAGTTCTTATTACAAAAGAACAATGGTATCAGATGCAGGCAAATTCTTCTGTTTCTGTTCCAAAACAGCTTTCTGTTGATGATATCGAAGTTGCACCCGCACCTCAGGAAGAAATCAAGCAAACTGACGAGCCTAATTATTTTGGTTCTGCTGTTAATAATTCTAATTATGATGTTGAGGAATAATGATGGATATTTTTGTTGAATACCTTGACGGTGACTATGCAGTTTGCCGTTTGCCGGATAAGATTGGAAACCTTATACGAGTTCCCTTGAAGGAACTTCCTGAAGGAACTGCGCCGCTGAAGGTTATTTCTATGCGAGATAACGGCAGTTTTGTTCTCAATGAATATGCCAGAGAAACCCGTATGAAGCGTATAACACAATATATGCGGTATAAAAAGTACTCTTACAACTTGAATTCACGATAAAAAGTGAGAAATTCAGGAAATAATTAATAAAAAAGTATTGCATTTTTTGTAAAAGGGTGATATACTTTTTCAGTCAAAAACTCACGCAGGGTAGATTGTGTGTGCCGTGTGCATCAGATGATGTGGTGCGTATGAGTCGAAACCTTGCGGCGGTTTAACAAAAAGGAGGACAAAAATATGTCAGTAGTTTCAATGAAACAATTACTCGAAGCAGGTGTTCATTTCGGACACCAAACAAGAAGATGGAACCCCAAAATGGCTCAGTACATCTTTACTGAAAGAAATGGTATTTATATCATCGACCTTCAGAAAACTGTAAAGAAGCTTGAAGAGGCTTACACCTTCATCAACCAGATCGCTCAGGATGGCGGCGAAGTTCTTTTTGTAGGTACAAAGAAACAGGCTCAGGATTCCATCAAGGAAGAAGCAGAACGTTGCGGTATGTCATTCGTTAATGCTCGTTGGCTTGGCGGTATGCTTACAAACTTCAACACAATCCAGAGAAGAATTAAAAGACTTGCTCAGCTTAACGCTATGGAAGCTGACGGTACTTTCGAGCTTCTTCCCAAAAAAGAAGTTATCAAACTCAATCTCGAAAGAGAAAAGCTTGAAAAATTCATGGGTGGCATTACAGAGATGAAGAAAATGCCCGCAGCAATGTTTATTGTTGACCCCAGAAAAGAAAGAATTGCAGTTCTCGAAGCAAAGAAACTCGGTATTCCGATCGTTGCTATCGTTGATACAAACTGTGATCCTGATGAAATCGACTATGTAATTCCCGGTAACGATGATGCTATCCGCGCTGTTAAGCTTATTGCAGGCGCAATGGCAGACGCTATTATTGCAGGTCGTCAGGGCGAGCAGACTGTTGCAGCAGAAGAAGTAGCTGAAGAAGCTGTTGAAGCTGCTGAATAAGTGGTAAATTAATAGGCGGAATTTATTTCCGCCTTATAAACTTTATAAAGGAGGAAACACCTATGGCATTCACAGCTTTAGATGTTAAAAACTTAAGAGAAAAAACAGGCGTTGGTATGATGGAGTGCAAAAAAGCACTTACAGAAGCTGACGGTGATATGGATAGAGCATTTGAAATCCTTCGTGAAAGAGGACTTGCTGCTTCCGAGAAGAAAGCCAGCAGAATTGCTGCAGAAGGTGCAATCATCGCTTATACAGACGAAGATGCTAAAGTTACAGTTCTTCTTGAAATCAACTCTGAAACAGACTTCGTTGGTAAGAACGATAAGTTCCAGGAATTCGGTCTCAACGTTGCGAAAACAATCGCAGCAAACAAGCCTGCTTCAGTTGAAGCTCTTGCAGACCTTGCTCTTGTTTGTTCTGACAGAACAGTTACCGAAAACCTCAACGACCTTATCCTTGTTATCGGTGAAAACCTTAAAATCCGTCGTTTCGAAATCATTGAAGGTGATGTTGTAACATACATTCACGCAGGCGGTGCAGTTGGTGTTGCTGTTAAATTTGAAACAAATCTCAGCGACAAAGCAGAATTCACAGCAATGGGTAAAAATATTGCTATGCAGGTTGCAGCTATGCGTCCCGAATACCTTGGTAAAGATTCTATCTCCGATGATGAACTTGCTAAGATGAAATCTATCACAATTGATAGCTCACTTAACAAACCCGAATCTCTTCCCAAGCCCATTCTTAATGCACTTTTCGATAAAGCAATCGCTGAAAATCTTTTCAGTGCTGAAGATGTTGCTGCTTACGAAGAAAATAAGAAGAGCCCCTATCTCTTCAATTTCCTTTCAAAAGAAGCAGTTGCTACTCTTGCATCTCTTGCAATTGCAGGTAAAGATGAATATATCACTAACAAAATCTTTGCAGGTGCAGTTGAAGGTCGTATTAAGAAACAGATTAAAGAAATCTGTCTCCTTGAACAGACATTCGTTCGTTCTGACCTCTTTGATGGTACTGTTGCAGGTTATGTTGCAAATGTTGCAAAAACAACCGGTGCTGATATCAAGGTTGTAAGCTTTGTTCGTCTTGAAAAAGGCGAAGGTCTCGAAAAAAGAGAAGACAATTTTGCTGACGAAGTTGCCAGCATGATGAAATAAGATTTCAATTGAGGGCGGCTTTCATTGAAAGTCGCTCCATACTTTTTTAAAGTATTAAATTCCAGTTTTGGTAAACTATATAAAGTGGTGAGATTATTATGGAAAGAAAAGTCGGTACTGTATCAAGAGGTATTCGTTGCCCTATTATCCGTGAAGGCGATAACCTTGTTGATATTGCAGTAAACAGCGTTATTGAAGCTGCTGAGAGCGAGGGCTTTGAACTTCGTGACAGAGATGTTGTTGCTCTTACAGAATCTATCGTTGCAAGAGCGCAGGGTAACTATGCCACAGTTCAGAACATTGCTGACGATGTTAAAGCAAAGCTCGGCGGAGAAACAATTGGTGTTATTTTCCCCATTCTTTCAAGAAACCGTTTTGCAATCTGCCTTAAAGGTATTGCGATGGGCGCAAAGAAAGTTGTTCTTATGCTCAGTTATCCCAGCGATGAGGTTGGTAACTCTCTTTTAACTTATGACCAGCTTGATGATGCAGGAATTAACCCTTATTCAGATGTGCTTTCTCTTGAGAAATACAGGGAGCTCTTTGGTGAAAACAAGCACGAGTTTACAGGCGTTGACTATGTTGCTTATTATTCCGATATAATCAAAGAAGCAGGAGCAGAGGTTGAAATTGTTTTTGCAAATCAGGCCAAAACAATCCTCGATTATACTGACTGTGTTCTTACTTGCGATATTCACACCCGCGCAAGAACCAAGAGAATTCTTAAAGCTGCAGGTGCAAAGGTAGTTTGCGGTCTTGATGATATTCTTACTGCTTCCGTTAACGGTGGTGGTTGCAATGAAGCTTATGGTCTTTTAGGTTCAAATAAATCAACTGAAGATACAATTAAATTGTTCCCCAGAGAATGTAATGACCTTGTAAAAGATATTCAGGCTGAATTCTTAAAAAGAACCGGTAAGCATATTGAAGTTATGGTTTATGGTGATGGTGCTTTCAAAGACCCTCAGGGCAAAATCTGGGAGCTTGCTGACCCGGTTGTTTCACCTGCACACACAGATGGACTTATCGGTACACCTAACGAGCTTAAACTTAAATACCTTGCAGATAATGACTTTAAAGGTCTTTCAGGCGCAGAACTTAAAGAGGCTATTTCTAACAGCATTAAGGCTAAATCCGGCAATCTTGTTGGTAATATGGCTTCTCAGGGTACAACACCCCGTCAGCTTACTGACCTTATCGGTTCACTTTGTGACCTTACAAGCGGTTCAGGTGATAAAGGTACACCCATTATTCTTGTTCAAGGCTATTTTGACAACTATACAGACTGATAATAAACGGAGGTTTAACTGTTATGGAAATTATTAAAAGACCCGATGATATGCAAAGAATTACAACAGTTGAACTTGCAGAGGCTTTCATTGCCGAACAAGTTGATAAAGTTCGCAAGCAAGTAGGCGATAAAAAAGTTCTTCTTGCTCTTTCAGGTGGTGTTGACTCATCAGTAGTTGCCGCTCTTCTTATTAAAGCAGTCGGCAAACAGCTCATCTGCGTTCACGTTAACCACGGACTTATGAGGAAAGGCGAAAGTGAGCAGGTTATCGAAGTTTTTGGTAAACAGCTTGATGCAAACCTTATCTATATTGATGCAACAGACCGTTTTCTTGATAAACTTGCAGGTGTTTCCGACCCTGAAAAGAAACGTAAAATTATCGGTAACGAATTTATTGAAGTTTTCAATGAAGAAGCTCTCAAGCTTACAGATATTGCCTTCCTTGCACAGGGCACAATTTATCCTGATATTCTTGAAAGCGATGGCGTTAAAGCTCACCACAATGTTGGCGGACTTCCCGAAGATATGAAGCTTGAGCTTTGTGAACCTGTTGCACTTCTTTATAAAGATGAAGTTCGTGTTGTTGGTTCTGCTCTTGGTCTTCCTGATGAAATGGTTTATCGTCAGCCATTTCCCGGTCCCGGACTCGGTGTTCGTTGCCTTGGCGCAATTACTCGCGACAGACTTCACGCATTAAGAGAAGCTGATGCAATTCTCCGTGAGGAATTTGATAAAAATGGTCTTGCAGGTAAGGTATGGCAGTATTTTATTGCTGTTCCTGATGTTAAGAGCGTCGGTGTAAAAAGTAGTAAGAGATATGAAGGTTGGCCCGCAATTATCCGCGCAGTTAACACTACTGACGCTATGAGTGCAACAATCGAAGAAATTCCTTATGCACTTCTTCACCATATAACAGCCAGAATCACTCATGAGGTTGAAGGTATTAATCGCGTGCTTTACGATCTCACACCAAAGCCTATTGGCACAATTGAGTGGGAGTAAAAAGTAAATTTAACAGAGTATTGCGATTTTCGCAATACTCTGTTTTACTATATATAAATTATTATGAAAAATATAACTTTCGAAGAATTCAATAGCTTAGAGTTCAAATTATATGAAAATAATCCTATAATAAAAAATCCGCTTAATAGTTTTGTTGTTGCTGACCCAAGTGTGATAACACCTGATGTTTCTCATGATGGGTTGTGGCATCTATTTTGTCATACTTTTTTTGGTGTTTATATGTATAACAGCAATGATGGTGTGAACTTCGAGAAAAAGGGGAGAATTGTTAAAAATGCAATGCGCCCTAATATCAATTACATTGATGGTACATATTATCTCTTTTATGAAAAGACAAAAACACCAATAGAAAATGCACTTGCGGTTTTTAGCGGTAAATGGAAATCGGAAATATACTGCACAGAATCTATTGATTTAAAAAATTGGTCGAAACCTTATTTAGTTTTAGGTAATACCAAAGATTACGAAGTTGACGAAAACGGACAAGCACTTTCAAATCCTTTTTTATTGAATATAAATGGCAGAAACAGGCT
This sequence comes from Acutalibacteraceae bacterium, assembly GCA_045606545.1. Lineage (GTDB taxonomy): Bacteria > Bacillota > Clostridia > Oscillospirales > Acutalibacteraceae > DTU089. The sequence goes on from JAZUSD010000102.1 coordinate 37,203, forward strand.
TTATTATTCCTGCGGTCAGACTTTTATCAAAGACTGTGGTTTCTGTGAGCCGAGATACATTTCCTTTGCTGAAAGTGATTCAATTACAACAGGTTATATCTCAAGAATCGAACCAATAATAAAACCCGATGAAGAAACAGAATATCTGAATCTTTGCTCGGGTTGCTTGAAGGTATATAAATTAAAGGATTGCTATGTAGGTCTTCAAAACGGATTATTTGAAAAGGAGGGTAAAAGCCACTCCGCAATTGTTCTTCTAAAATCCGAAGATGGAGTAAATTTTGAATTTGTCAAATATTTTTTAGTGCCTCAGAAATGCGGTAACAGTAACTGGATGGCACAATATGTTTATGCTTGTTGCTTAATTTTTTATGATAATAAATTCAGACTTTATTTTAATGCGCGCAATGTTTCTAACAATCTTCTTGGCAGAGAAAGTATAGGTATTTTTGAAAGTGAGATTATTTAATTATGATATATGAATTAAAAAATTGCAGAGATGGTTCAGTTGCGCCATATAAAACAACTGTTGATATCAGTGAAATTAACGGTATTTTAACTTTTAAATTTTTCGCAGAGCATACTGAATTTTACTGCCCTCATCATAATTATAATGACATTCATTCCGAAGGTGATGCCTGTGAAGTGTTGATAGGTTCAGACCCTGATAGACGATTTTATTATGAAATAGAAATCAGTCCTGAAAATAAATTGATGTGCGCTCTTATGGAGAACAAGGGCGACGATGAAAATGGTATTCCAATATTAGAAATCAATTTTGTTGACCAGCCTTTTGTGGAAAGCAATGTTATTCGTACCGAAAATTCCTATGAGGCGACGGTCAGTTTCCCGAAAGATAAAATATTATCAGGCAACGGTGAAATCTATTTCAATGCCTACAGATTGGAAACTGATGGAGGAGAAATGGACAAGCATTTATTCGCCTTAAATCCGACTATGAAACCAAAATTTCACAGACCCTCACATTTTCTGTGGCTTAGAGCTTTCTTGAAATAGGAAAGCTTTTTTCTTTTGTATATTTTAACAAATAAATGTTGCTTTTGTAGATAAATTTTGTTATAGTGTACTTAAAGTTAATATTTTATTAACAAAGGAGATGGCAAAATGAAAAGAATTAATAAGGTAACTGCTTTAATGCTTGTTTTAACTCTGCTTCTGACATGTCTGGCAGTTCCGGCATTTGCTGTAAGCGGAAATATTCCCGATGATGTTATCGGAATGTCAAGTCAAGTTGCTGTTGAGATTGAGCAGGAGGGTATAGTTCTTCTTAAAAATGAAGATAATTCTTTGCCACTTGCCGGTAAAAAGGTAAATGTTTTCGGTGCTGCATCCGTTGTTCCGCTTTTAGGTGGCGCTGGTTCAGGTGCAATTACAACTCATAATCCTGTATATTTCTATGAGGCACTGCAGGAGGCAGGAATTGTTTATAATACCGAGCTTATGGAGCTCTATGATGATTATTGCGGATCAAATGAAATTTTAAAAACCGGAAGTACAGTATTCAATAATCTCACTCAGCTTCTGCTTGCAAAAAGCTCGTTAAACGAAATGGATCCTGAAAAGCTAACCGACGATATAATGCAAAATGCAAAAGCTTTTTCGGATACTGCAATTATAGTTATTGGCAGAACAAGTGCTGAGAACTCCGATCTTTCTCCCGAAACTCTCGCATTAAGCGAAAATGAAAAAGCAATGGTTGAAAAGGTTACTTCAACATTCTCTGATGTTATTGTGCTTTTCAATATTGGTAATGTTATGGAAATGGGCTTCCTTGATGAATATGAAAGCATAAAGGCAGCTGCGCTTATATGGATACCCGGTGAATTTGGTATGAAAGCTGTTGCTCAGATGCTCAACGGTGATGTAAATCCTTCAGGCAGACTGGCTGACACTGTTGCTTATAGTATTTATGACCATCCCTCAACTCAGAATTTCGGTTCTTATGAATATGATGGTGGAGAATATTATGTTGAATATCAGGAAGGTATATATGTTGGATACCGTTACTTTGAAACCTTTGCAAAAGACAAGGTTCAGTTCCCGTTTGGTTATGGACTTTCCTATACATCTTTCACTAAAGAAATTGTTTCATCAAGCACTGAAAATGGTAAAATAAGCGTTGATGTTAAGGTTACAAACGCAGGTGATGTCAGCGGTAAGGACACTGTTCAGATTTATTACAGCGCCCCATACACCGGTAAAATCGAAAAGAGTGCAATTGCATTGGGTGGATACGAAAAAACAAAGCTTCTTGCACCCAATGAAAGTGAAGTTTTAACAGTTGAATTTGATATAAATGATATGGCTTCTTATGACAGATTGATTAATGAAGCCTGGGTACTTGAAAAAGGCGATTATAAGATTATTCTTGGCGAAAATGTTCGTGAACATATTGCTTCATTTACATATACAGTTGAAGAAGATGTTATAATTAAGCTTGACAGTGTTACAGGAACTACAATCGAAAATCTTTTTGATGATGCTTATTCAGGATTTACAATTCTTTCAAGAGCTAATCCAGCCGGCACATATCCTGCATCAAGATATCTTGTTAAAACAGATGAAATCAAAAATGCTGATAAATATCCGGCAGCAACTAAAGAGGGAGAAGCACCTAAAATGGGGGTAACCTATGAAACAGGTGTTATCACTCTACAGGATGTATATGAAAATGAAGAGCTTATGGATAAATTCCTTGACCAGCTTACACTCGATGAGATGACTAATCTGGTTGCTCGCGGTGGTTATCAGACTTATGGAATTGAAAGACTTGGCGTTCCGCAGACATGGGATAACGATGGTCCTTCAAGCATAAAGGGTGCTCACGGTATTGCTTATACTGATAGTGGTACTGCTTATCCATGCGCAACTGCAATTGCTTGCACATGGAATAAAGAGCTTGCAAATAAAATGGGTGATAGTGTAGGTATCGAGGCAAGAAGCATTGGTACAGACATTTGGTATGCACCCGGTGTTAACATTCACAGAAACCCAATGGGTGGCAGAAACTTTGAATATTTCTCTGAAGACCCGGTTCTTTCCGGTACAATGGGTGCAGAGATTATAAATGGTGCTTGGGGACAAGGACTTGTTACAACAATCAAGCACTTTGCTATGAATGATCAGGAATCTCATCGAGCAGGCATTTTCACTTGGGCAGATGAACAGACAATGCGTGAAATTTATCTTAAGGCTTTTGAAATTCCGGTTAAAGAATCCGCTTGTTACGGCGTTATGTCTGCATATAACAGAATCGGTACTGACTGGTGCGGTGGTTGTTCAGAGCTTCTCAAAGATTTACTTCGTGAAGAATGGGGCTTTGATGGCTTTGTTGTTTCTGACTATTCAAATAACTTTATCGGTAATGGTCATATGAGTCCTGTTCTTGCAATTTATAATGGTAATGATACAATGCTAACAGGCGTCTGGATGCTGAATATGCCTTCCCACGTTGCAGCAATTCAGTTGCAGTATTATGCAGACCCCATAGGCTTTGGTACAGCAATGAGAGAATGCTGCAGAAACATCCTTAAGGTTAAAATGAAAACAAAGGCATTCCTTGAACCGGGATACTTTGTTGATAATGAAGATTTAACTATTAAAGAAGAGGATTGGGAATATACAGAACCATATATCCTTTCAGTTTTCAACCTTGAATTTTCAAACTTCATAAATCAGATTGTTATGATTTTCAGAGAGTTTATAGATTGGAATTTCTAAACAAAGTCGGGTCCACCTTTGGACCCGACTTTGTTTTAGAATATAATGTTATTTTCATTCATAATTGACCCAACATTTTTAGTTTTAATTTCAAAATCTGTATCAAAGGTGTTGTTTATTATTTCTGCTTCTTTCAGGTATTCGAGCCAGAAAACATGCTTTTCACCAATGGGGTTTTTAAATGTGTTGTTTTCGAGAACAAGCTTTCCGTGAACATAACCTTGGAAGCTTTCATCAATAATTTTTGGTGTGTAGCGAATAACCGGTGCACCGGGGTAGGTTTTACCATGGTCGCAACTTATAACTGTATTATTTCTGAAAATTACTTCTTTTGAATAGCCTGATTCGAACCAGAAATTGCAATCATCTTCCATAAGAAGAGCAGGACCCTGGAGTTTATAGAATTTATTGTTTTCTATAATTATTTCTCCACGTGTTGTGCAGAGAATACCTCTACCGCTTGTTGTACCAAAATCGCAATTTCTTACATATAAATTTGGTGTCCATGTTACGTTTTCAACAACATCTTTTTCAATTTTGATTTCAGGTAAAGGTCTGTCAAGCTTTAACAAAATATCGGTATCATTAAGCTTTTTATATGCAATAACCTTAGTTACTTCATAGGGTTGAAGATTGTTCCATTTGATAAATTCAAGCTCATCGCCAATTTCAAAAGCCTGAAAACCCCAACTTTCATCGTGCATAAATCGAACAATTATTGAGTTATTTTCATTATTAGCTTCAATTATTCTCAAGTGAGTACCGTGGACATTAATATAATCATCATGCGCACCTTGTGCTTTGCAGTTTTCAACAATTAAATTTCCCTTGCAGCCTGAAAACTGAAAGAAATCTGCGGTGCTTGTAATTGATCTGTGAGGGGCAGGAGTAAGGTCGCAATTTATATATGTAACATTTTCGCAGAATTGAGAAACCATACCCAAACCGTGCATAAATTTAACTCTTAAATTTTCAAAAAAGAGATTTTTACATCGTTGGAAAAGGCTACCGGTCTGGTCACGAACAATGTTTCTTGTCTGAAAAATTGCACCAACAGGGAAATCAGCATCTTTTTTCTTTAAAACAACCTTTAATTGATTATTTCCTAAATCTTCAATTTCTTCAAAAACCAAGTCGGCTCTTCTGAAATCTCTCGGGATACCTGTTTCAGGGTCAAATAGCTTGATATGTCTGCGATTGCCGATATATGAATCCTCCCAATAAGGAACACCTGATAAATCATTTTCGCCTTGCCAGATTAAATTATTACCCTCAATTCTGTAAAAGCAATCTTCATTAATTTCAATAACACAAGTTCCATTTTCGTTGGAAATAACCTTAAACTCTGCCATTGTGGGACAAGCATAATCGATAATTAGGTTTTTTATAGTGATATTTTCGCAATTGTTCAGTAAAAGGGGAGTCATTTTGCCGTGAACAAGCAAGGTTGCACCGTTTCCGTCAATGGTAACATTCTTTTTACCGTCTAAATAAAGTGCGGAAAAACGAGTTCCGTCAGGATTTTCGTGCTTTTTTGCAGTATTGGAGCAGTAAAATCCTTTTAAAGAAAAAGAATCGTCCTGACGAACATCATATATTTTGTTTTTTTCTAATATAATTACATCATTATCTTTAATTTCGGAAACTAAATTGCAAAAATCATTCATAATAAAACCGCTTTCAAAAGTTTTATATTGATTATACTTTCTGTTACAGAAAAATACAATGTTTTTTATAGTAGATATTTTTAATTATTTATGTTAAAATGGAAGAAATTATTAGATAATTGAGGTCATTATATGAAATACTTTATCGGTGTGGATTTGGGCACATCATCATTAAAATTACTTTTAACTGATGTAAAAGGAAATGTAATCAATACAGTTACAAAGGATTATTCTGTATCATACCCAAAGTCAGGTTGGAGCGAACAGAACGCTGAGGATTGGTGGTCTGCTTTAAAGCTTGGTTTACCTGAGCTTATTAAAGATATTAACGGTGAAGATGTTGAAGGTATCGGTGTTGCAGGGCAGATGCACGGACTTGTAATTCTCGATGAAAGTGATAATGTTATTCGCCCTGTTATTCTCTGGAATGACGGCAGAACCTGGAAAGAAACCGAATATCTTAATACGGTTATCGGTAAAGATGTTCTTTCTGAAAATACTGCTAATATAGCTTTTGCAGGCTTTACTGCACCCAAAATTCTTTGGGTAAAGGAAAACGAACCTGAAAACTTCGATAGAATTTCTAAAATAATGCTTCCCAAGGACTACATAAACTATTTGCTTACGGGTGTTCACGCTTGTGATTATTCCGATGCTTCGGGTATGCTTCTTTTAGATGTTAAAAACAAATGCTGGTCAAAGAAAATGCTTGATATTTGCTCTGTTAAGGAAGGGCAAATGCCCAAGTTATATGAAAGCTATGAAGTTATCGGTTCTGTTTTGCCCAAGATTGCTTCAGAACTAGGAATTAGCAGTAAGGCAATAGTTGTTGCAGGTGCAGGCGATAATGCCGCTGCAGCCGTTGGTACTGCAACAACAGGCGAGGGTAAATGCAATATTTCTCTCGGTACATCGGGAACTATATTTGTTTCTTCCGAAAAATTCGGGGTTGATAAGTTTAATGCACTGCATTCCTTTGCTCACGCAGACGGTGGTTTTCATTTAATGGGTTGCATTCTTTCTGCCGCCTCTTGCCATAAATGGTTATGCGATAAGGTTTTATGTGAGAAAGATTACGCTTTACTTGAAAATGAAATTGATACCTCTCTTTTAGGTAAAAACGAGCTCTTTTTCTTACCATATCTAATGGGTGAAAGAAGCCCTATAAACGATACTGATGCGACAGGTATGTTTATTGGTCTTCGTCCTGATACAAGCCGTTCTCAGATGCTTCTTGCAGTTTTAGAGGGTGTCAGCTTTGCTATAAGAGATAATATTGAAATTGCAAAATCTCTCGGTATTGATATTAAAGCAAGTTGCCTTTGCGGTGGCGGTGCAAAAAGCAAGCTGTGGAGGAAAATTTTAGCAAATGTTCTTGATATTCAGCTTAATATTCCTGTTGCAGAAGAAGGACCCGGTTATGGTTCTGCTATTCTTTCTATGGTTGGAGCAGGGGAATATAAAACTGTTTCAGAATGTGCAGAAAAGCTTGTTGGTATTAAAGAAAATGTTTTCCCTGAAGAAAAGCTTGTAAATCTTTATGAGGAAAGATACCAAAAATTCAAGCTCATTTACCCAACTGTTAAAGAGTTATATAAAGCTATAAAATAAATTATTTAGTCGCTTTATTTTTATATAGTCAGGCGACTTTTATATGTTAATTTTTCATTAAGAAATATTACCGTTTATTGACTATACTGTTAAAAATTTGTATATTTGAATTATCGTAAAATAGAATTTTCAAGAAGGTGAATTGATGAATTTCGAAAAACTCAATAACTACACAACTATTAAGGAAGAAATCTGCCGTAATAATGACAGTATTGCTCCCGAGCTCTATAAAGAACATGCTGTTAACAAAGGTCTTCGTGATATGAATGGTAATGGTGTTGTAACAGGTCTTACCAACATCTCAAAAATTGTTTCATCAAAAATAGTTGACGGAGAAAAAGTTCAGTGCGATGGTGAGCTCTGGTACAGAGGTTACAAAGTTCAGGATTTAATAAATAACCTTGGAGAAAATGAATTCGGTTTTGAAAAAATCGCATATTTACTCTTACTTGGTGAAATGCCAGATAAGGATGAGCTTAAAGAATTTAAGAAATATATCCGTGATTGCAGAACTCTTCCCAATAACTTTACTCGTGATGTTATTATGAAAGCTCCCAGCTGTGATATAATGAACTCTATGACGAGAAGTATTCTCACTCTTGCATCTTATGATAAAAATGCAATTGATACTACTATTCCTAACGCTTTAAGACAGTGCATTCAGCTTATAAGCACTTTCCCGCTTCTTGCAGTTTATGCTTACCATGCCTATAACTACTCCGAAAAGCATGAGAGTATGATTATTCACAGACCTGACCCAAAGCTTTCAACTGCTGAAAATATTCTTTTAATGCTTCGACCTGATAAAAAATACACTAAAACTGAAGCAAAGGTTCTTGATACCGCTCTAATTCTTCATATGGAGCACGGTGGCGGTAACAACTCGACCTTCACAACACGTGTTGTTACATCATCGGGTTCTGACACCTATTCAACCATCGCTGCAGCTATGTCATCCCTCAAAGGACCGAAGCACGGCGGTGCTAATATAAAGGTTATGGAAATGATTACAGATATTAAAGCAAATGTCCCGGACTATGACAATAAAAATGCTTTAAGCCAATATCTTGAAAAAATCATAGATAAGCAGACTTTTGATAAAAAAGGTCTTGTTTATGGTATGGGGCACGCTGTATATTCACTTTCTGATCCACGAGAAAAAGTTTTCAGAAGCTATGTTGAGGATTTAGCAAAGGAAAAGGGCAGAGAAAGAGATTTAATGCTTTATGAAAATATTGAAGAGCTTGCGCCCATCCTTATTGCACAGAAGAGAAAGATTTATAAGGGTGTAAGTCCCAATGTAGATTTCTATAGCGGTTTTGTTTATGATATGCTGGGGATTCCTCAGGAGCTTTATACAGCAATGTTTGCAATTGCTCGTATTGTTGGCTGGAGTGCACATAGAATTGAGGAGCTTATCTGCGTTGATAAAATAATCCGCCCTGCATATAAGAGCATTATGGAAGAGAAAAATGTTTGAAATTTCTAGTTGATATTTTGTTTCATTTAATGTATAATACCTTTGGTGTGAAACGAAACTAAAATTCAGAGGTGAAAATGATGAAAAAAGTTATTTGTAAAGTTGAGTATGACACTGCAGCAGCAGAGCTTGTAAAAAAGAATACTTTTGGTGAGTTCGGTGACCCTGCAGGTTACGAAGAAAGCCTTTATAAAACTGCAGACGGCAAATTCTTCCTTTATGTAAACGGTGGCGAAGAATCACCTTATACAGAAGAAAACATTAAAAGAATGTCTGCGGCTAAAGCAGAAGAATGGCTCACAAAATAATCAATTACAAAAAAATGCAGTAGGCGATGAACCTGCTGCATTTTGCTATATTTATTAGAATTTCATTCCGTATGCCGCGCCTGTTGGTTTTTCCTGAAGAAGAGTGAAGCCGTTTCGCTCATAAAAGCGCCTTGCACCCTCGTTTTCAATTCCGACGATTAACATAACCCCTTTAACATTCTCTTCTCTAAGGTGGTCGCAAAATGCTTTAATAAGCTTTGAACCGATACCCTTTGACTGATAATCAGGGAGAATATCAATGTGCAGGTGAGCAGGGTAGTCCTTTTTATAAATTGCGTGGTCATACATTTCTGTAAGAGCTTCTGCTAAAAATCTTCTTTCTTCAATTTCAGCAACTGCGTTGATATATTCCGAGAAATTCTCCTGATAAATATCATAATCCTTAACGCCATATATATAACCGATAGGTTTATCGTTTTCATCAACTGCAACAAAACAATTTTCCGGCTCTTTTTCAAGGTAATATCTGCAGAACATTATTTCAACATATTCTAATACGGTTTCCCAGCCTTTTTTACCAATCATATCGTGAATGCAAACATATTTTGTTGCTTCAAAATCTTTTTCCTGATATTTTCTTATATTCATTATCTACTCCTGAAAAGTTTTTTCTCATTATACCAATAAAAATGGTAAAAGTCTATTTATTTTAAAAGAAATATGTGATATTATATTGAAAAAGTACATATTTAGGAAGTGACACTATGAAAGAAATCAATAATGGTGTTTATCCAACAATGATAACTCCTTTTACTGATGACAATAAAATTGACTATAACGGTGTTAAAGAATTGCTGAATTGGTATGCTGAAAAAGGTGTTGACGGTATTTTTGCTATCTGCCAGAGCAGTGAAATTTTCTTTTTAAGCTTTGAGGAAAGACTTGAGCTTTTAAAGTTTATTATGGCAAACAAGCCCGAAGGAATGTCTATTGTTGCATCAGGTCATACTGCAGACGACTTAGATACACAAATTGAGGAAGCAAAGGCTTTTATTGCTTGCGGTATTGATGCTTATGTTTTCATTTCCAACAGATTTGCAAAAGAAGATGAAGACGATGATGTTTATTTAAAAAATATGGAGTATGTTGCTTCAAAGCTTCCTGAAATCCCTTTAGGTGTTTATGAATGTCCTTATCCCTATAAGCGTAAAATTTCACCCTATGTTTTGAAGAAAATGGTTGAAAGCGGTAATTATCAGTTTATTAAAGATACATGCTGCAGTCTTTCCGAGCTTAAAGAAAAGCTTGATATTATCAACGGAACAAGCGTTAAGCTCTTTAATGCAAATGCAGCAACTCTTTTAGAAAGCATTAAAATGGGCGCTCTCGGTTATTCAGGTGTTATGGCAAACTTCCACCCTGAGCTTTATGTTGAGCTTTTTAAGTCATATAACGAGGGAGACAAAGAAAAATCAGAGTTCCTGCAGAATATGGTTGGTTATTTTTCTGTTACAGAATGCCAATGCTATCCTGTAAATGCAAAATATTATGTAGGTCTTGATGGTGTTAATATCGGCATACATACAAGAACAAGGAACCCAGCAGAGCTTACAGAAAGCAGAAGACTTGAAATCGAACAGATGTATGTTTTTACTGAAACAATAAAAAAGAAATTTAATATACAATAAGGAGAGAAAAACAATGGCGGAATTCAAATATGAAATCCAGGAAAACTTAGGAGAAATTTCTGAAAGCGGTAAAGGTTGGACAAGAGAGCTTAACCTCATTTCCTGGAACGGTGGCAAACCTAAATACGATATTCGTGATTGGGCACCCGACCACGAAAAAATGGGTAAAGGTATTTCTTTAACAAAAGAGGAGCTTGAAGCACTTTATGACCTTATCGGCGAGGCTTTAGGTAAATAAATCACATAAGTAAAGGAGAGGTAAAAACCTCTCCTTTGTTTTTTCACTTTATATTCTCTTTCCTTGGCAATAGATTTCTATGCCTTCTGTGTTACCGTCAAGGTTGTAGTTAACCATTTTGCCGTTTTTCCATTCAATGCTGACTGTGATATTGCCAATTGCTTTAAGTCCTGTTACTTTGCCGTTTTTCCAACTGCTCGGAAGGGCAGGAAGAAGGAAAATTTTGCCTTCTCTTGACTGAAGAAGCATTTCTGCAATACCTGCTGTGCAACCGTAGTTACCGTCAATCTGGAACGGGGGATGAGCATCAAAAAGATTGGGATAAGTTCCGCCGCCGCGGTATCTTACATTTCTTACTGCGGGAACGGGTCTTAACTGCATATCAAGAAGCTTCAATGCGTGGTCGCCGTCCCAAAGACGAGCCCACATATTGATTTTCCAACCTAAGCTCCAGCCTGTACCGTTATCACCGCGTAGTTCAAGAGAACGAATACAAGCCTTAACTAAATCAGGTGTTTCATCGGGAGTAATAAGGTTACCGGGATGAAGTCCGTAAAGGTGGGATTTATGTCTATGGTCAGGCTCGTGTTCTTTAAGCTCCTTATACCATTCAAGAAGCTCACCGCGACTACCGATTTTAAAGGGTAAAAGTCTTGGTAACGCTTTTCTCATTGCCTCGATATCTTCATCATTTTCACCAAGAATTTCAGCGGCTTTAATGGTGTTAGCGAACACCTCTTTAACAATGCTCATTGTCATTGTTGTAGTTTCGCTCAAGCTCATTGCAACGCCATCAATAAGGAACTCGTTTTCAGGTGAGGTTGAGGGCGCCATTATTAAATAGCCGTCTTTATCTTCAATAAGCAAATCAAGAATAAACTGAATACATTTTTTCATTATGGGGTACGCAGTTTCTTTTAAGTAATGCTTATCGTTTGTATATAAATAGTGATTGAAAACATGCTGACAGAACCAGGCACCTGACATATTCCAGAACCCCCATTGAGCATCACCGCAAGCAGGGTCGCAATATCTCCAGATATCAACGTTATGATGAGCGCAGAAGCCACGGGCACCATAAATCTCTTTAGCTGTTCTTTCACCCTTAACGGATAAATCTTTAACCAAATCTATAACAGGTTGGTTGAATTCTGCAAGGTTGCAGGGGAGGACGGGCCAATAGTTCATTTCGGTATTGATATTAACTGTGTAGTTAGAGCTCCACGGTGGAGCAACCTTATCATTCCAGATACCCTGCAGGTTAGTTGCCTGAGAACCTGCTCTTGAACCTGAAATAACCAAATATCTGCCGAAATTGAAAATGAGAGCGTAAAGAGCAATATCACTTTCGCCTTTGTTATGCTTTATAAGACGTTTATCGGTTGGAATGTTACCCTTTTTGTCAGTTCCGATGTCAAGGCTTACTCTGTTAAAATAACTTGAAAAATCGTTTATATGTGCAGTTTTAAGAGAAGCAAAATCATCTGCATTAACCTTTTCAAGCTTTTCAAGACAGGCATTTTTATATTCTTTACCCTCTAAAACAGGGTGTTTATCATAACCATTAAAAGAGTTTTCTGTGCAGAAAATAACAGTTGCATTTTTAGCATTTGAAACCACAATTGATTTTGTTTTATATTCAACCTTACCATCTGTTACAACCTTTAAAGCACAACGAAAATGAGTACCCTGAAGTGCAGGGTCGTCAGGATATTGAGGAGCGTCAAGACGAGCATAAGTATCCTGATTGCAAGGAGAATCAGAGGGTGCCATACCGTCTAAAATCAAAACTCCGTTTTCACAGTAGGATTTACCATTTAACTGTGTTGTAAGTGAAATTTCAAAATTAAGCGCCTTCTGATTACAAGAAAGATTCTCAATATAAGCATCATCAATTGCACTTACAAAGCTTTCTCTTTTAAATTTATATTTACCTCGGGAATATGTAACGGTATTAATGCCTGTTTCTAAATCAAGCTGTCTTTCATAATCTTTTAAAAAACAAGTGTTTTTGAACTTGTATTTAATGTGAGAAAGCGGCATATAAGCCTGAGAACAATGAGCAAGAACCTTGTCCTCAATAATATCCTGAGCTTTTCTGTATTCACCCTTCATTGCCAAATCTCTCGCCTTTATAAAAGCTTCATTTGCACCTTCTTTTACTTGAGAAGGGCGTGGGAAGCCTGTCCAGAGAGAATCTGAGTTCATTGCTATTGTTTCGTTGTCAGTTCTGCCATAAACCATAGCACCAAGAAAACCATTACCTAAAGGCATTGCCTGTAGCCATTCTTTAGCGGCAGATTTGTAAAATAATACTTTTGAATCGTTTACCATAGAGAACACCACCTTGTGTTAATAGTTGTATTCTACAATATAAATATAATAAAATCAACACATTTAATTTTTATAAACTGTTGTAAATACTTTTAAATTATGTTATATTTATTTTGTATTTTGGAAATTGAAGGTGATTTCAATGAAAACAGTTTTAAGTAAACTTGATGCGGCTAAAATTAACCTTGATGCAAACACCGATTATATGGTAAATAAAATTACTGAAATCTGTGAAAAAATCGGACCGCGCGCTCCCGGTAGCAAGGAAGAATTCGCGGCTCAGCAGTCAATGGGAGAAGATATAAAGAAATGGTCAGATGATGTTTCTTTTGAAGAATTTATTGTTCATCGTCAGGCATTTATGGGTTTTATTCCTTTTACAGTTGCCATGGCAATTATTGCAACAATTCTCTATTTCAGTTATCCTCTTGTAGGCTTTTTGCTTACTGTTCTCGGATTTATTCCGCTTGTGCTTGAGTTTTTAATGTATAAGCAGTTCATTGATCCTCTTTTCAAAGGACACACCTCACATAACCTTATTGCAACAAGAAAACCAACAAGTGAAACCAAGAAAAGAATTATTTTTGTTGGTCATTCTGATTCACAGTATGAATGGATTCTTAACTACAAGCTTGGCGGAACAGGAATGAAGCTGTTTCTTATTCCTGCAGTTGTGGGTCTTATTGCTTGTTGTATTGCAAGCTTAATTAAATTTTTGGTTCTTGAATTAAAGGGTGTTGAAGCTACAGGCGCAGAAACCTTCTTCCTTATTGTTGGTATTGTTCTTTGCATTTTTATTATTCCTTACATAGGCTTCCTTTTCTTCCAAAGCTATACCAAAAGCGTTCCGGGTGCAAACGATAATCTTTCAGGATGCCTTTCCGTTATGTCCGTTCTTAAATTAATGGATGAAGCTGACATCCGTTTTGAAAACACAGAGGTTAAGGTTATTCTTTCCGGCTCAGAAGAAGCGGGTCTTCGCGGTGCAAAGGCTTATGCTAAAGCGCACGAAAAAGAGCTTAAAGAAATTGAAACTGTTGTTGTTGCTTGTGACACTATGCGCGACCTTAAAGATATGGCAGTATATGACAGAGATTTAAGCGGTACTTTAAAACACGATAAACAAGTTAAAGCGCTTGTTAAACAAGCTGCTCTTAACTGCGGATATGATATTCCCTATGCTTCAATTTATCTTGGTGCTTGTGATGCTGCTGCATTTACTCAGAAAGGTATCAAGGCAACAGGCTTTGCCGCTATGGACCCAACACCGCCCAGATACTATCATACAAGACTTGATGCACCTGATATGCTCGTTCCTGAAGCACTTAAGGTTGGTGCAGAGGTTCTTCTTGAAACTGCGTTTTTATATGATGCAGAGGGCTTAAAATAATTTTTACTTTTGACCGTCATATATGGCGGTCAAAGTTCAGTTTTTGGATGTAGGAGTTTTAATCTGTGAATTATATCATAATGGACCTTGAGTGGAACAACACTTACTGCAAAAAGAAAAAAGGTTTTATGAATGAAATTATTGAGATTGGTGCTGTTAAGCTTAACAGCAATCTCGATATTGTTGACACATTTTCTGTTTTCATTAAAGCTCAGTTAGGTAAAAAGCTTCACGCAAGAGTTAAAGAACTCACTAATATCACAAACGATGATATCAGCAGCGGTACACCATTTTCTCAGGCAATGTCCAATTTCAGAAAATGGGTTTCTCACGAAGAGAATGTTATTCTCACCTGGGGCGACACTGATATCAGAGTTTTAATAGAAAATTTCAAATATTTTAACGGTATTTCCTTTATTCCTTTTTTAAGCAATTATGTAAATCTTCAAAAATATGCTCAGGCGTTTATGAATATTTCTAAGGCAGACCAGATAGGTCTTTCTGCAGCAGCAGAAAAGCTTGGTATCAATTTTGATGATTATTCGCTTCACAGAGCTCTTGATGACAGTAAGCTTACCGCTGATTTATTTAAAAAGATTTTCAATGAAAATATGTTGAAATCATATACTTTAGTCTGTGACAATTCCTTCTATTCAAAAATCACTTTCAAGCCCAAGGTTATTACAGATATTAACAGCTCTCTTATTGATAAATCAAAAATGGTTTGCCTTTGTGATGTATGCGGTTCTTCTTGCGAAAGAATCACAGATTGGAGAGTTATCAATCAAGCTTTCAGGGCTATTTTTCTATGCAAAAAATGCAAGAGAAAAATCAGGTTTACCATAAGGTTTAAAGAGTATTATGACAGAATTGATATAAAATCTTCTTCTGTTCCGTTTATAGAAAAAAAAGAAATAAAAAATGTTGTTGCCGTTGAAGCAGGAACAAGTCAACAGAATAAATCGGAGGAACAATTATGAATTATCCTATTAAATTGCAACCTGTTTTTAAAGAAATTGTGTGGGGCGGTAATCGTTTAAAAAATGATTACGGCTTCAAATCTGACCTTAATAATATTGCAGAAGCCTGGATGCTTTGCGCAAGAAACGACGGTGACAATGTTGTTGTTAATGGTGAATTTGAGGGCAAATCTTTTACAGAGCTTATAAAAGAACGCAAAGAGCTCCTCGGTTCAAAAGGGGAGAAATATGAGGAGTTTCCTCTTCTTATAAAATTCATTGATGCAAAATCTGATTTATCAGTCCAGGTGCATCCCGATGATGAATATGCAAAAAAATACGAAAACAGCTATGGTAAAACAGAAGCCTGGTATATTCTTGATTGTGACGAGGGTGCCCAGCTTATTTACGGATTCAATAAAGAATTAACCCGGGATGAATTCAAAAAATCAATTGAAGATAACACTTTCCTTGATTATGTGAATAAGGTTAATGTTAAAAAAGGTGATGTATTCTTCATTAATGCAGGTACTCTTCACGCAATCGGTGGTGGTATTCTTCTTGCAGAGGTTCAGCAGAACTGCAACACAACTTACCGTGTTTATGATTACGGCAGACTTGTTGAAGGCAAACCTCGTGAATTACACGTTGAAAAAGCACTTGATGTTACCGATACAGTTCCCCCAACCCGTTCAGGCGACCCTGATGGCGAAAAGATTGCTCTTGATGGTGCAGTTTCACAGGACCTTTGTTCTTGTGAATTCTTTAAAATGTCAACTCTTGATGTTAACGGAACTTATATTTTCAATGTTGATAACGAAAGTTTTGTTTCACTTCTCGTAACAAAAGGCGAGGGTACAGTTGAATGCGGTGGCACAGTTATTGAAATCGCATCAGGTGACAGTATTTTCGTTCCTGCAAACGCAGGTAAAACTGTTCTTAACGGTAGTTTTGAAGTATTAGTAAGTACACTTTAATCAATTTTTAGGTGGTTTTATGTCTTTATTAACGGCACAAAACTTAACATTCGGTTTTCTTGACGGCGTCTTATTCAAAGGCGCCGCTTTTAAAGTGGAAGAGAACGATAAAATTGGTCTTATTGGTGCTAATGGTACCGGTAAAACATCTTTATTTAAACTGATTATCGGCGAATATTCTCCTAATGAGGGTGGAATTGTCCGTGGTAAAGATGTTCGCATCGGTTATATGGAGCAGTATCTTGAATGCGAGGATAATCAGACCCTTTATAATGAAGCGCTGACTGTTTTTTCCGATGTTGCAAAAATGGAGGAAGAGCTTGAAGAAATTAATGAAAAGCTCCTGAACGAAAGTAGTTTTGAATTAATCGAAAGGCAGGTCAAGTTAACTGAAGAAATTGAGCGCAGAGACGGGCTTGTTTATAAAGCAAAAACAAAATCTGCGTTGATTGGTCTCGGCTTTTCGGAAAGCGACCTTGATTTAAAGGTAAAGTCTTTAAGCGGTGGTCAACGTTCTAAGCTTTCATTATGTAAATTGCTTTTATCAAACACAAATCTTTTGTTATTGGACGAGCCTACAAACAACCTCGATATTGATGCGGTAAACTGGCTTGAGGACTTTTTAATTAAATATAAGGGTGCAGTTATTGTTGTTTCTCACGACAGATATTTTCTTGATAAAATAACTACCTCAACAATGGAAATCTCTCATAAAAAGCTTACTCTTACAACGGGCAATTACACAGTTTTTCAAAAGCTTAAAGCAGAGAGAGAGCTGACCATTGAACGTGAATATGAAAAAACCATTACTGAAATCAAAAGAATTGAGGGCATAATCGAACAACAGAAACGATTTAATCAAGCCCGTAACTATATCACAATCGCAAGTAAAGAAAAGCAGGTTGAAAGGCTTAAAGAAACTCTCGTTGTTCCTGATAAAGCATTGAAAAGCGTTCATTTCAGCTTTAAAACTGATGTTAGGACAGGTGACGAGGTTGTTACTGTTAAAAACCTTTCAAAAAGCTTTCCTGATAAGGAATTATTCCGTAATTTCAATCTATCTGTTTTCAGGGAGGATAGAACCTTTCTTTTAGGACCTAACGGTTGCGGTAAATCTACATTCTTAAAGATACTCAATAAAGAAGTATCTCCTGATTATGGAACATTCCATTTCGGTTCTAATGTTAAGATAGGCTATTTTGACCAGAATATTGACAAGCTTCATTCTGATAAAACAGTTCTTGATGAGGTTTGGGATATGTACCGTTTCATGACAGAAACAGAAATCCGCTCAGCTCTTGCAATGTTCCTTTTCTGCGGTGAAGATGTTTATAAAAAGGTTTCTCTTTTAAGCGGTGGCGAAAGAGCAAAAATTTCACTTCTGAAAATTATGCTTTCAAAACCAAATTTCCTTATACTTGACGAGCCAACAAACCACCTTGATATAACATCAAGAGAGGTTCTTGAAAATGCACTTTTAGATTTTGACGGAACTATGCTTGTTGTATCTCACGATAGATATTTTATAAATAAGCTTGCTAATAAAACAGTTTATCTCACTCACGATGGTGCGGTTAATATTGACGGTAATTATGATGATTATCTTTTGTTCAGAGAAAACTCAGCGGTTAATGAAGTAAAAATAGCAGAGAAAAAGCCTGTTGTTAATGATTATAAACTGCGAAAAGAAAAAGCAAGTAATGAAAGGAAAAGAAAAAACCGTATTTCTAAATTAGAAGTTGAAATTGAGGAAACTGAAAATAAGATTACGGTACTTGAAAAAGAAATTTCAACTCCTGAAATTTCTGCGGATTATGAAAAGCTCCTTGAATACACCAATAATCTTAATGATTTGAAAATTAAACTTGAGGATATGTATTCGGAGTGGGAGCAGCTACAAACAGAAGAATAAATTTTTTATCACCTGCATATAATTTTGCAGGTGATTTTTTATGAATAAGAATAAAAAGGATTATTTATCAAAAACATTGTTATTGCAATTTTTGGTTTGCTTAGTTTTATTTGTCATTCTCTTTGCTTTAAAAAGCAGCAATTCAACAATTTTTAAAGACCTTGAAAATACTTTTTCAAAAAAATTGGAAGAAAATCTAAGTGTTGAAGAAGCAAAATCAGTTATTTCAATTATAACGGATGATAAATCAGATGGAAAAAATGATAAAGAGAATACAGAAACTGTATCTGAGGCTGAAACAGTTTTTGTTCCTTTTGAAGAGCCGTCATTAAGTGCTGAAATAATTGCCACCGGTGGTAGAGATATAAAAGTAAATTCAAACAAAGATATACCCGAAAATGTTTCAGTAGATAGTTATAAACTGAGTCAGAAGATGGTATTACCGTTAAAAGGAAAAACAACATCAGAATTTGGAGTGAGAACCCATCCTATAAGCGGTGATTTGCGTTTTCATGCAGGTATTGATATTGCTGCAGAAATGGGCACAGATATTTATGCTGCTTTTGACGGAGAAATAATTGAAGCAGATTACGATAAATGGAACGGTAATCACCTGAAAATTCAGCACGATAATGATATTATGACTGTATATTGCCATTGTGAAAAGCTTAATGTAAAAAAAGGACAAAAGATAAGAGCAGGAGAGGTTGTTGCAACAGTTGGCTCGACAGGTAGCTCAACTGGCCCGCATTTGCATTTTGAACTGAGAATAGATAACATCTCATATAATCCTCAAAAAGCTCTCAAAGGAGCTAAAAATGCAGTTTAAAATCAAAAACACTACATATAAAATTAGTTTCACCTTTTTTGCTTTGATTTTATATGTGGTAACTGTCAACCATAGCAGAACAATCGGCATTTTACTTTTTTTTGCTATAATGCACGAAATGGTTCATCTAATTTTTATTTATAATTTCTCTGTTGCTCCTGAAATGGTTTCCTTTACTCTTTTAGGTGCAAATATAAAAAGGGGATTAACCGCATCATTTAAAGCAAATTCAGAGATTATTATAAATGCATCTGCACCTGTATTTAATATAATTACAGGTGTTATTTTTTTATTCTTTGCAAAAACCGGCATAAATCGACAAGTGATTTTAGAAGAAATAGCAAATGTCAATCTAGTGTTAGGTTTCTTTAACCTCTTACCTTTTTTTAGCTTTGACGGTGGAAATGTTTTAAAAAATATATTATTGAAATGTTTCTCTGAAAAAGTAAGCGAACAGGTACTGACAATTACCTCATTGGCTGTTACGGTTGCATTCTCTTTTATTTCAATTTATATTTTTTTAAACTATCAACATAATTTTTCATTATTAATAATGTGTATTTATATGTTTCTCTCAATTATTTTCAAAAACCAAAACTCTCTTGATTGTTGATAAAAAATATTGTAAAATGTTTTCATATTTTTAATTGGAGATTTTTGCAATGTTAAAAGAAAAAATTGAAAGAATTTTACCCTTGGTTCAAAAACCCGCAAGATATACGGGCGGTGAATTGAACTCTGTAGTAAAAGACAAGCAAAAAGTTGATATACGCTTTGCATTTTGTTTCCCTGATACCTATGAAATCGGTATGTCGCACCTTGGAATGAAGATTTTATACAGTCTTATAAATTCCCGAGAAAATTATTGGTGTGAAAGAGTGTTTGCACCTGATACTGATATGGAAAAAATAATGCGTGAGCGTGATATTCCTCTTTTCGGTCTTGAAAGCAGAGATGCTTTGACTGATTTTGATGCAGTTGGTTTCACTCTTCAATATGAGCTTTCCTTTACCAATGTTTTAAACATGCTCAATTTAGGTAAAATCCCACTTCGTTCTAAGGATAGGGGAGACACACTGGATTTACCCATTATTGTTGCAGGTGGTCCTTGCGTATGCAATCCCGAACCTTTAGCTGATTTCATTGATATTTTTCAAATCGGTGAAGGCGAAGAAATGATGCTCGAGTTTCTCGATTTGCTTAATAAATATAAAAAGCAGGGTAAATCAAGAAAAGAGTTTTTAATAGCAGCATCTGAAATTGAGGGTATTTATGTTCCGTCCTTATACAGTGTGGAATATAACGAGGACGGTACAATCAAATCCGTTACAGCCAATGAGGGTGCGCCTGAAAGAGTTAACAAGAGAGTTGTTGCAGATTTAGATAATATTTTCTATCCCGAAAATTTCGTTGTTCCCTTTGTTGAAGTAGTTCATGACAGAGTTGTTCACGAAATATTCAGAGGATGTATCAGAGGTTGCCGATTCTGTCAGGCAGGCTTCTGGTACAGACCAATCCGTGAAAAGAGCGTTGAAACAATCAGTAAGCAAAGTCAGAGACTCGCTTGCACAACAGGTTATGATGAGCTTTCTTTGTGTTCTCTTTCAAGCAGTGACTATACTAAAATCACAGAGCTACTTGAAGAACTTTTAGGTTGGGCAAGCCCTCAGAAAATCAATATTGCCTTACCATCTCTGAGAATTGATAACTTCTCGGACGAACTTAAGGAAAAGCTTGCTCTTGTCCGCCGTTCAGGTTTAACCTTTGCTGCTGAAGCAGGGACACAGAGAATGAGAAATGTTATTAATAAAAATATAACCGAGGAAGAAATTCTCACTACCTGCAGAAAAGCGTTTACAGGCGGTTGGACTGCGGTTAAATTGTACTTTATGGTTGGTCTTCCCACAGAAACCGATGCTGATGTTATCGGTATAAACGAGCTTTCTCAGAAGGTTGTTAATGAGTTTTATAATAACCCTGACAAACCCAAGGGTAAGGGTGTAAGCGTCAGCGCAGGTGTTTCTTCATTTGTTCCGAAACCCTGTACACCATTCCAATGGGAACCGCAGGACACAAGAGAAGAGCTCCACAGAAAACAACAATTACTTCTTGAGACCTGCACAACTAAGAAGATTACATTCCGTTTCCATAATACTGATTTAACCTTCTTAGAGGGCGTTTTTGCCCGTGGTGACAGAAAACTCTGCGATGTTATTGAGGCTGCATATAATAATGGTTGCACCTTTGATAGCTGGGATGATAAGTTCAATTATGAAGGCTGGATGAAAGCCTTTGAAGATTGCGGTATCTCAACAGAATTCTATGCAAACCGCAGAAGAAGCTATGAGGAAATATTACCTTGGGACCATATTAACTCTGGTATTAAAAAATCTTTCCTTATTGCGGAAAACGAGAAAGCAAAGCAAGCTCAGACAACAGGTCATTGCCGTCAGCAATGCGCCGCTTGCGGCTCAAATTCATTGAATGGAGGAAAATGCGATGCGCTCAATAAGAATATGGTTCACTAAAAAAGACGCTTCCAAATATATTTCCCACCTTGATTTGACCCGTTGCCTTATCCGCGCTTTCAGAAGAACCGATATTCCTTTGTGGTACACAGAGGGATTTAACCCTCATCCTTATCTTGTTTTCGGTTTGCCTCTTCCTTTGGGTGCAGAAGGTTTGCGTGAGGTTTTAGATATTCGTTTAACTGACGATAATTATACCAACGAAAGAGTTTTATCAGAGTTGAACAGAGTCAGCGTGCCGGGAATTGAGTTTCTCGAGGTTGCAGAACCTATTGAAAAGAATCTTGCAATTAATAAGGCTTATTATACAGTTTCAATTCCTTCAGTTGATAATGCTAAAGAGCTTTATAATAAAATAAAGGATGAAGTTGCAAAAGGTGATATAACAATTGAAAAGAAAACAAAAAAAGGCGGAATGAAGGAAATTAACGTCAGTGAGCACCTTATGGATTTTAATTGTAGTTTTGAAAACGATACTGTAAATCTTTCATTCATTTTGCCTGCGGGTAATGATTTCACGGTTAATCCCGTTGCGTTTTGCAATGCTCTGTTTAAAAGGGCAGGGGAAACGGAGCTTCTTCACAGAATAGTCCGTCACAAATTACTCACAAAAGATTTGAAGGAATTCAGATGACTTAGTACCAGTATTTATATATAGTAATTTGTTGACAATAGTCGAACGATATGATATATTGTATAAGTTAAAATATGTTTTTAACCAATAAATTTTTTTAGGAGAATTATTATGGAAAAACTTTTAGAAATTCTTAAATCTGTTAGAGACGATATTGATTTCGAAAATGAAACTAAACTCATTGATGACGAAATCCTTGACAGCTTTGATATTGTTTCCATCGTTGGTGAGTTATGTGATGCTTATGACATTACAATCACTGTAGATGATATGGAACCCGAAAATTTCAACAGTGCAAGTGCTATTCTTGCTTTGGTTGAAAGACTTATCGACGAAATGTAATTGTAAAATGATTTTGGTTTGTTGAAACGTTAAAAAGGCGTTTCAACAAGCTGATTTCTTTGTTTATTATTAAGGTTCTTTTATTGAGGAGATAGATATGCCTTTTACGTCATTCAGATTCTTTTTCTTTTTGGCATTGGTTATCGCAGTGTATTACATTGTTCCAAAAAGATTTCAATGGGCTGTTCTTCTGGCAGCCAGCTACGCTTTCTACCTTTATAGCGGTATTGAACAAGTAGTTTACATTATCGGTACAACCTTATTCACCTATGGTTCGGCGCTGTTTATGCAAAGCTTGCGAAACAAGAACCAGAAAAAAATTGATTCAATGGGTGAAGAACTGACCGCTGATAAAAAGCGAGAGCTAAAAAAAGCAGTTGCTAAGAAAATTCACACAATTCAGGTTCTTACTGTTTTAGTAAACCTTGGCACACTTGCTTGTCTTAAATTTCTCAATATTTTCATCGGCTCTGCTAATGATATGTTTACACTTTTCAAATGGGATGCTTCTATTCCGTTTGTTAACCTGATTGTTCCTCTCGGACTTTCTTATTATACATTCAACAGCATTGGTTATCTTATTGATATCGGTAGAGGAAAATATGCCGCTGAAAAGCATTTAGGTAAATTTGCTTTATTCGTATCATTCTTCCCGTCTGTTGTTCAAGGTCCATTGAACAGGTTTGGTGATGTTGGTGTTCAGCTGGGACAACCTCATAAATTAGAGTATGATAATCTTAAAAACGGTGCTCTTCTCATATTATGGGGTCTTTTCAAAAAGCTTGTAATTGCTGACAGAGTTGCTGAAATTGCAAGAACAATCTTTGCCGATGGCTTTACCGATTACAACGGTTCTCAGATTCTTTTCGGTGTTGTTGCATATTCCTTCCAGATTTATGGCGACTTCTCAGGTGGTACTGATATCACCCGCGGTGCTGCTCAGATGATGGGTATTGAATTACCAATGAACTTTGAAAGACCGTTCTTCTCAATTTCTTTGGCAGACTTCTGGCGCAGATGGCATATGTCCTTGGGCGCTTGGATGAGAGAATATGTTTTCTATCCCGTTATGCTTTGCAGACCTGTTTCCAATCTTAGCAAGAAAATGCGTAAAAAGCACGGTACTTATGCAGGTAAGCTTGTACCATCAGTTGCCGCACCTATGGTTGTTTTCTTCCTTATCGGTATATGGCATGGTATTACATCGCAATATATTGTTAACGGTCTGTACAACGCATTCCTTATTTCAGGTAGCGTTGCATTGATACCTGTATATAAGAAGTTAATTGAGAAATTGCATATTAACACTGAAACATTCAGCTATAGATTGTTCCAGATATTCAGAACAACAATTCTTCTCTTTATTTCAAGAATTATTGTTAAAGCACCAAGTCTTAAGGATGCAGGCTTAATGATTAAAGCATTATTTACAAGCTTTGATTTGGACTTCATCTTAGGTATAGACGGAAGAATTTATGATTATGGTGTAAATGAAAAAGAAATGACAATTGTCATTATCTCAATTTTAGTACTTCTTGTTGTCGGAATTCTTCAGGAAAACGGCATAAAAATCAGAGAAACACTTGCAAAACAGAATATATTCTTCCGTTGGACATTAGTTTTGCTTTTAATAGCAGTTATCCTTATATTTGGTGTTTATGGTCCCGATTACAACGCAAGTGACTTCATTTATGGTAATTTCTAAAAGGGAGAGTTTGCATTAAAATGACTAAAAAACAAATTTTACGTTCAATTGCTTTCTTTCTTGCGGTTGCTGTAATGGTTCTTACGTTATGTGATGTATTTGAACTTGAAAACACCACAAATCTTAACAAGCGCTTTTACACATATCGTTCATTAGAGAAAGATACAGTTGATGCGATTATTCTTGGTACAAGCGGTATAGACCGCTTCTGGATACCTTCTCAGGCTTATGAAGAATATGGAATGACGGTGTATCCTCTTGCAACAGATGCTATGCCATCATGGTTATATGTGCCAATTATTAAAGATGCTTTATCTTATCACGATTTAAAATTAGTTGTTGTTGATATCCGTTCCTTTGGTCAGAAAAATGAAGATATTGGTACAATGGATGTCAGAGCACGTCGTGTTCTTGATGCAATGTCAATATTCTCTGTTCATCGTATAGAGGCTGCATTGAAAACAATGAAAATTCGTGATAGAGTTGATTCATCTGCATCTGAAATGGATTTATCGTATATTTTCTCATTGATTAAGTATCACGGTAAATGGATGGATGATGATTTCAAAATCGAAAAGAACTTAGGTCCTAAGCCTCATAAATATTTAGGTTTCTTTGTAAGTGACAGGCTTACAATCAGCAAAACTACCCTTAACCTCAAAGGCTATGACCCGAATCATTACGAGGATTTAGACCCATTGTGCGAAGAATCCTTGTATGAGCTTATTGATTTTGCAAAAGAAAACAAAATTCAGTTATTGTTTATGGATACACCTCAGATCAGAGGTAAATTTGAAACAGGTCGTTCAAATACGGTTTACCGCATTTTAGAAGAAGAGGGAATGGATTATATTCATTACTACACACCTGATACTCAAAGCGGTATAGTTTCAAGACTGAATTTTGATTTTGAAAATGACTTTTATAACACCGGTCACGTTAACTATTATGGCGCTGTTAAGTTTACTAATGAGCTTTCACGTTATTTTATGGACAATTATAATTTGCCCGACCGCAGAAATGATGAATCCGTAAAAAAAGATTGGGACGGTGTTCAGAAAAAGCTTCTCGGAAAAGTTGCAAAATTAGAAGAGCTTCAATCCCAATCCAAGTAACACTTTTAAAGAGGGTAAAAGTATGAAATCAATTGCATTAAAAATTCAGGAATTTGCAAAAACAACACCTGAACAAATTGCATTAATTATCAATGATGAGAAATGCAATTATAAAGACCTTGCAGAAATCAACAGAAAAACTGCAAAGTTTTTAGAGACAAAAGGTATTAAAGCAGGGGACAGAATTGTTGTTGAAGCAGACCATATTATGTCTTATGTATATTTCTGGTATGGTATTCAGCTTCTTGGTGCAACATTCGTTCCTGTTGAAAAAAGTTCACCAAGCAAAAGAATTATTGAAATTGCAGAAGAGCTTGATGCTGTAAAGATGGTAACTCTAGAAGCAAGAGAAGACCTTAAAGATGCCTGGAGCCTTGCGGAGATTATTAAAGAAATCGAAGCAACTGACGATAATTATGTTGCAGTTGACCCTGACCCTGAAAGCCTTGCTGAAATTCTTTTCACAACAGGCACAACAGGTAAATCAAAGGGTGTTATGGTTTCTTTCTCTAACCAGGTTAATATCGCTCTTGCAGGTATTGAAACAACTAATATTAAGTCCGATAATATCTGGCTTATTCCAACACCTATGAACCATGCTGCCGCATTAAGAAAGGTTCATATAGCAATGGCAGTTGGCAGCACAACCTGTCTTCTTGATGGTTTCAGAAATTTCAAGCAGTATTTCAAAACAATTGAAGACCATAATGTTACTTCACTTTATTTACCTCCATCAGCAATTCATCTTCTTCTTGCATTTGCAAGCAAGAACTTTGCAGCCCTTAATGACCAGCTTCGCTTTGTATATTCAAGCTCAACCGCATATCCCGAAACAGATAAAGAAAAAATGCGCAAATTAATGCCGAATGTATATATGTATAACTGTTTCGGTTGCTCTGAAGCAGGTGTTGTCTGCACAGATGAATTCTGCGTTTCAGGTGGATCTGAATATGCTTCAAGTGTAGGTAAACCCAACTCCTATAGCGAAATTGTTATTCTTGATGAAGACGGCAATGAAATGACCGATGCCTCCGCAGAGAAACCCGGTCTTATTGCAATCCGTAGTAAATCAGTTATGAAAGGCTATTGGAATGAGCCCGAATTAACTGCTCAGGCAATTAAAAATGGTATGCTTGTTATGAGCGACCTTTGTTACTTTGCGCCCAACGGTGAAATTATTCTTGTTGGCAGAAGTAACGACACAATCAACCTTGGTGGCTTAAAGGTTGCGCCTGTTGAGGTTGAAGAGGTTGTTATGAGAGCTGATTGCGTTGATGAATGTCTCCTTATTCCAACAATCAAGGGAGATAACGTTTCACTGAAATTACTTGTTGTTCTTGAAGAAGGTAAAGAGCTTGATGAGGCAGAAATCCGTAAATTAATTACAGAAAATCTCGAACCCTACAAGCTTCCTAAGAAGATTGAGGTTATTGATGAAATCATTAAAACCTTTAATGGCAAAATCGACAGAAAGCAAATGATTTCTAAATACGCTTAATTTTTTAATCACCTTTAATCGTACTTGATTAAAGGTGATTATATTTTTATATTGAAAATAATCTATGATTAGAATATAATATTAAGTAAAGTTAAGGGTAAGAGCATATAATTAATTGGTGATTATTTTGAAAAAATTGATTTATGTTGTTTTACCTGTAATTGTTTCTTTATCGATTTTTATATATACAATAGCACTTCGTAGTACCATTAACACAGTTAAACAAACAGAGCAACACGGAAATAAACCGATTGTTATAATAGATGCAGGTCATGGTGGATTTGACGGTGGTGCAATTGCAAATGATGGCACTGTAGAAAAAGATATAAACCTTTCAATATCCTTGTATCTGCAGGAATACCTCTCTTTCTTTAACATTAAAACAATTATGATAAGAGATACGGATTGTTCCGTTGAGGATGAGGGACTAAAAACCATCAGGCAAAAAAAATCTTCAGACTTACATAACAGAATGAAAATTATGGAAGAAACCGATAACGCGATTTTCGTCAGTATTCATCAAAATAAATACCCCGATGAAAAATACAGTGGCACTCAGGTTTTTTATTCTCCCAAAACAAAAGATGAAAGTCAGGTTTTAGCGCAAACAATTCAGGATTATATTGTAAATACATTGCAGAAAGACAATACCAGGCAAATCAAAGAATGCGGAACATCAGTTTTTTTAATGTATAATGCAGTTAAACCTGCGGTGCTTGTTGAATGCGGTTTTTTATCAAACTATGAGGAAACAAACAAATTGAAAACATCGGAATATCAAAAGAAAATTGCTTTTTGCATTGCAATTGGTATTCAAAATTATTTAAGTTGCCGAGAATAACGCGGCTTATTTGTCAGGAGTTAATATAATGGCGAAAACTAAAACAGTTTTTATATGTAATCAATGCGGTTATGAATCTGCAAAGTGGTATGGAAAATGCCCATCCTGTGGCGAATGGGACTCAATGAACGAAGAGCAGATTATAACCGAAACCTTAAAAAAGAGCTCTGCAAAGCGCGTCAGTTCTGTATCAGATAAGGTTTTATCTTTATCAAAAATTGACTCCACAACTGAGCTTCGATATGATACAGGTGTAAGGGAGCTGAACAGAGTGCTTGGGGGCGGTCTTGTCCGAGGTTCACTTGTTCTTCTTTCAGGCGATCCCGGTATCGGTAAATCAACAATACTTCTTCAGATTTGCGAGTATCTTTCTCAGAAGCTTTCAGTTTTATATGTATCGGGTGAGGAATCTGCTTATCAGATTAAAATGAGAGCTAAAAGACTTGGCGTAACAAGTGAAGATTTAGCAATTATGTGCGAAACAGATGCAGAACTTATTTGCGAATATATCAGAACTGAAAAGCCGGATATTGTTATGATTGACTCAATTCAGACAATGAGTATTTCCGAGGTTAATTCAACATCAGGAAGTATTACACAAGTAAGGGAATGCACAAATCTTTTTATGAGAACTGCTAAAAGCTTTGATGTTTCAATTATATTGGTTGGTCACGTTAATAAAGATGGTAATATTGCAGGTCCAAAGGTTCTTGAGCATATAGTTGATACTGTTCTGTATTTTGAGGGTGAAAGAAACCTGTCATACAGAATTTTAAGAGCAGTAAAAAACCGATTTGGTTCAACCAATGAAATCGGCGTTTTTGAAATGACAAACAAAGGTCTTATCGAAATCGAAAATCCCTCCTTAGCGATGATTTCAGGAAGACCCTTAAACATATCGGGTACATGCGTAACTTGCCTTATAGAAGGCTCCAGACCCATTTTAGCTGAGGTTCAGGGTCTTGCTACCGCATCAGGCTACGGAAACCCTCGAAGAATGGCAACAGGCTTTGATTACAATCGAATGGCAATGCTGATTGCTATTTTGGAAAAGCGTGCAGGTTACTTTTTAGGCAATATGGATTGCTATGTTAATATAGTTGGTGGTCTTCGTGCGGACGAGCCTGCAAGCGACCTTGCAGTTGCATTATCAATCATATCAAGCCTGAAAGACGCTGTTATTGACAGCTCAACAATCGTGTTCGGTGAAATTGGTCTTGGTGGCGAAATCCGTACTATAAATAACTGTGAAAAGCGAATTCGTGAATGCGAACGCCTTGGTTTCAAAAGATGCATTGTGCCTCGCCAGAACCTTAAAAATCTTTCAAAAAGTGACTTTGGCGATATTGAAATTTTCGGTGTACGAAATATCCGAGAAGCTTTTGAGTGTGCAGTTGATAATATATGAATAAACTTATAAAAATACCTTGCTTACCCAAAGGTGAAGTTAAACACTGTTTGATTGGTGAAAGCTATACCGATGAAATCAATGAATTAAAAGAGCTTGAAATTGAATGTTTAACATTAAACAAAAACCCTTTACTTGATGATGAAATCAGTTGCCACGCAGATATGAATGCCTTTAATTTTGGTAATGGACAAGTTCTTTTAAATAATGGTCCAATAGGGGAGAGTGGGCTTAAAAAAATGGGTCTTGAGCCTGTTTTTTCAGTATCCCGAATCAGTTCACCATATCCATATGATATTCCTCTTAATGTTGCTTTTACAGGCAAGCACATTATTTGTAATTCCACACATACAGCAAGAGAAATTATTGATTTTGCCAATAACAATAATATTGAAATCATTAACACAAAACAAGGATATTCAAAATGTAATTTATGTATCGTAAGTGAAAATGCAATAATTACAGAAGATAGAGGTCTCGCCCGTTTGTTAAAAAATTATCAATATGATGTTTTGTTAATTTCAAGCGGTGATATATATCTTTCTGACGCTCATTATGGCTTTTTGGGTGGAGCTGCCTGCAAAATTTCATCTGATAAAATGTATTTCAGCGGAGATTTGAGCAGTCACAGAGATTATGAAAGCATTTTAAATTTTCTCAGTTTATATAATGTTAAGCCAATTTATAATAAATCCCGTAAATTAACTGATTTTGGCGGAATTATTCAGTTAACTGAATAAATTTATTGATTTAAGCTAATTTTATATGTTACTAAGCTAAATTTCAAAAAATACCGTTTAACCAGTTTTTTCTGAATGAGTAAAGTATCAAATGAAAAATTTCTATTCAACGTATCAAAGAGTATAATTTTTATAAATTAAAATTTCTGAAAGGAAAATTAAGAAAATGAAAAATCCTGAAAAAAATGCAGTAGCAAAATTAGGTTATACAATAACAATGGTTGTTGTAGCATCTGCAATTTTAATTTGCATGAAAAAATATAAAGAATGATTTAAATGCTTATTTTTAACTAAATATCCTGGCATTACATATTATCTGATAAACTAGCAAAAAACCACGGGCAAAGCCTGAAAATGCTTTTGCCCACCTTTTTCTCTCCTCTCACTTATACAAAACTTTAATTTTGTATAAGTGGTTGACAAGGTTAAGAGAGAAGTGTATAATGGTTTTGTTGGTGGAATTTTGTTCTCTCCTGCTTTTTATGAGGTTCTAATTACCAGACTCTTAACTATGCATTTATATTATCTTATTGTAAAGAAGGTTTTGATTTGAAAAAAGAAGATTTTATTTATATCTTCCCATCCTTTATCTTTGAATATCTTAACTATAACAGTGTTATCAAAAATCGCTCTGATTTAACTGTTAAGGAATATGCAAATGATTTACATACCTTTTTCAGATTTTTAAAGCAAATTCGTGGACTTGTTCCTAAAGATGTTCCTTTTGAAGAAATTAAGATTAATGATTTAACCATTGAAACGGTTGCTTCTGTTACTTTAAACGATGCTTATATGTTTCTTGTTTATTGCAAAGATGAACGAGAAAACAATGAGCGCACTCGCGCCCGAAAAGCAACTACCCTTCGTATGTTTTATAAATATCTTACAGTTCAGAAGCGTTTACTTACTGAAAACCCTTTACAAGAGCTTGATTCTCCCAAAATCAAAAAAACTCTCCCCAAGTATTTAACACTTGATGAGAGCCTGAATTTATTAAATGCAGTTGACGGAAAATTCAAGGAACGCGATTACTGTATTATAACATTATTCCTTAACTGCGGAATGCGTCTTTCGGAGCTTGTTTCATTGAATTTAAGTGATATTCGCTCTAATAACACGATTGTTGTCACAGGTAAAGGTAATAAAGAGAGAACAATTTATCTTAATAACGCTTGTATTGATGCAATTAACGCTTATCTCCCCTTCCGACCTGTTGATGGTGTAAAAGATAAGGATAAAAATGCTCTTTTCATAAGCAGGCAGAAAACCCGAATCAGTCCTAAAACAGTTCAGTTTATTGTTAAAAATACTTTAGAAAAAGCAGGTATGAAGGACAGAGAGCTTTCAACCCATAAATTAAGGCACACAGCCGCAACTCTTATGTATCAATATGGCAATGTAGATGTTCTTGCTATCAAAGAAATGCTCGGTCACGAAAGCCTGAGCACTACCCAGATTTATACTCATATTATGGATGAACAACTGCAAAAAGCAGCAGATGCGAACCCTTTGAGCTCTGTAAAAGCGCCCAAAAGACCTGTTTTCACTGATTCAAGCGATGATTCAGGTAAAAATAAATAATCCCTGAAAAATTTTAAAGCAAAATGTGCTTATCAAAGCCCCAACCAAAACAGGAATACATAGTATTAAGTAGTTTAAAACATATTCCTTTAACAAATTTTTACTTTTAAATGCATTGTCACCTGCTATGCAACCGAATAAATTTACTGATATTTTTGTACTTTCACAACAGCACTTCACAAGAGTTGCTGTTGTGATTGCATATGGTAACAAATCAACCATAATGCAGTAAAAAAGTCCTTTTAAACCATAATTAATAAGCATCAGTGACACATAACCACTGCACATTACACCGAAAACTATGGGCACAAGCCATACCAAAGGAGTACCGACTGCACACAATCCAAACAAAAATGCTGTAATTATGAATATTATAAGGAAAACTACAATACCCGAAAAACAACTCAAAAATCCGCATTCGCTTTTTGCTGATATATAGTTATTCAGTAGCGTGCTGACAGCGTTTTTTATATCGTCATCGCAATTTTTAATCAGAAACACACCCAGAATTACGCCACATAAAAATAATGAAAATAATATAATTGTCTCGCAATCGAAATTAATAGGTTTAATCCTTTTAGCTTTAATAACAACGCCTTTTTTTAACATACTTTATTCTCCTCAGATTTTTGTATTCGCTGCAGTAATGCCTCCTAAAAAGCCACCGGACAAGGATAACAAAAAAACGATAAATATGCTACCCGAAACGCTAAAGCCGTTTATAAGGCAAAACAAAAGGAAAACAAGCAAGCTATATGGAATGGTAGATATAATTCCGGTTAAAAACCCCCTTCCTCTCACCTTTTTATAAACATAAACACCGCAAACAAAACCACCGAGAATAATAAATATATATATCAGATAATAAAGAAAATCGGATTCAATATTTGTTTTATTCATAATAAAAGCTATCAATAAATAAAAGGCAAGAAAAACACCAAGACCTCTTAAAACACCAATTAAATAAGGCTTTGATTTATGTAAAACTTTCATGAACTTGTTTTTTTCAGGCATAAAAAAACCTCCGCACACCTTTTTGTACAAGATATGCGGAAGATATATTTTATATTCTTATTCTTCTGTTTTTTCTTCAGCCATTTTTGCTTCTTCTTCGGCTTTCATATCGTCAGCAGCACCAATGTTTTCAACCTTTTTGCTACGTTTTCCTTTGCCGTTAACAGCTTTATCGATAGCAGCTTTTTCACTCTGAGCTTTTTTAGCATCTGCAGCAGCTTTTCTTTCAGCTTCCATTCTTTCGTTAGCTGTGTTGTTAGTCTGAATAGCCCAACGCTGGAATTTCATTTTTACTCTGTCAGCACCTGTTTCAAGAACGATGCTATCTTCTTTAACAGTAACAACTCTACCCATAATACCACCGATAGTTGTGATTTCATCACCAATCTGGATAGTATCGCGCATCTGCTGTTCTTCTTTTTGTTTCTTCTTCTGGGGGCGAATCATAACGAAATACATTACTGCAAATAAGCCAACCATAAGAATAAGTGACATAGGATTACCGCCAGCTGCTGCGCCACCTTCAGCACCTGCACCTGCTGCAGCACCGCCACCAAAAAAATTACTTAATAAGGGAATAAATTCGAACATAGTTTTTTCCTCCAAAATTTTATACTATGGTATTATACATTTAATTTCCAAAATATACAAGTGTTTTTATAAATAAATTAAATAATTATATTCTTGTATCAAGTAAATCAACATATTTATTCTTGAAATCTGTGAATGTGCCGTTATCCAGCTCATCGCGGATGCGCATCATAAGGTTATTATAGAAATAAAGGTTATGAATAACCGCTAGGCGCATAGCAAGAATTTCCTTGGCTTTGAACAAATGATGAAGATATGCTCTTGAATGCCTCTGACATGTTGGACAATTGCATTCAAGATCAATAGGTGTATCGTCATTTGCATATTTTGCATTATTAAGATTGATTATACCGTTCCATGTAAAAAGGTGTCCGTGGCGGGCATTTCTGCTTGGCATAACGCAATCAAAAAGGTCAACTCCCCTGCTAACACCCTCGATTATATTGCCGGGAGTACCGACACCCATAAGGTAACGGATTTTATCCTTTGGTGCAAAGGGCTCAACTGCAGAAATAATGCGATACATATCTTCCTTTGGTTCACCAACTGCAAGACCGCCAATTGCATAGCCGTCAAGGTCAAGTTCAGCAATCTGTTTCATATGCTCAACTCTTAAATCATCAAAGGTTGCACCCTGATTAATACCGAAAAGAAGCTGATTTTTATTAAGAGTATCCGGAAGTGAATTTAATCTTTCCATTTCGTTTTTGCAACGGATTAACCATCTTGTTGTTCTTGCAATAGATTCCTTTGCATATTTATACTCCGCAGGGTTTTTTACACATTCATCGAAAGCCATTGCAATTGTTGAGCCGAGATTCGACTGAATCTGCATACTCTCCTCGGGACCCATAAATATTTTTTTACCGTCAATATGTGAATTAAAGGTAACGCCCTCTTCTTTGATTTTGCGAAGGCTAGCAAGAGAGAAAACCTGAAATCCGCCACTATCCGTGAGAATAGGACCATCCCAGCCTGTGAATTTATGAAGACCGCCGAGCTCTTTTATCAGCTTATCACCGGGTCTTACGTGAAGGTGGTAAGTATTGCAAAGCTGAACCTGACAGTCAATATCTTTCAAATCATAGGCAGATAAACCGCCCTTTATTGCGCCGCAGGTTGCAACATTCTGAAATGCAGGTGTCTGCACTGTACCGTGAACAGTTATAAATTCACCGCGCCTTGCATTACCTTCTGTTTTAATAAGTTTGAACATAAATCTTTCTCCTATATAAAAACGCAAGAGCATTTCACTCCTGCGTTTCTTATGTTTTTACTGCAAAAATGTTTCCAGGTTATCCCAATCAATTTCAGTTTCATTAACAAAACCACTGTTTTCAGCACTAGCTATTTTACTTGCTTCTTCAGAGGTAACTTTAGTAAAATCAGGGTCCCAATTCTCCATAATACGCACCAACAAACTCATTTTCTAATATTATCTTACCATATTTTTTGTCAAAGTCAATAAAATAACTATTAACATATCAACATACAATCGCCGAATGAGAAAAATCTGTATTTTTCCTCAACTGCGGTTTTATAAGCAGAAAGCGTTTTATCATACCCATAGAAAGCTGAAACAAGCATAATTAATGTGCTTTCAGGCAAATGAAAATTAGTTAAAAGTCCGTCAATACATTTGAATTTATAACCTGGATAAATGAAAATATCTGTGTTTCTGTCATCCTCGCAGATTTCACCGCAGAAAGTTCCCACACTTTCAAGAGTTCTGCAGCTTGTTGTACCGACTGCGATAACTCTTCCGCCGTTTTTCTTGGTTTCGTTTATTAAATCTGCAGTTTCTTTTGGTAAATGATAATGTTCGGAGTGCATCTGATGGTCTTCGATTTTCTCTGCCTTAACAGGACGGAAAGTGCCTAAACCAACATGAAGAGTAACATAACCGATATTAACACCCTTATTACTGAGCTTTTGAAGTATTTCTTCCGTAAAATGAAGACCTGCAGTTGGTGCAGCGGCAGAGCCAAGTTCTTTTGAATAAACAGTCTGGTATCTTTCCTTATCTTCAAGCTCTTCTGTTATGTAATGGGGCAAAGGCATCTGCCCGATTTTATCAAGAATGTTATAAATATTATCATTCTTGTCATAAAAGAAACGGACAATTCTGTTTCCGTTTTCGAGAACGCTTTCAACCTTTGCAGTTAAAATACCCTCGCCGAAAGTGAATTCAGTACCCTCTTTTGCACGCTTTCCCGGTCCTGCAAGAGTTTCCCATAAATCATTTTCCATCTGCTTTAACAATAAGAATTCAACAACTGCGCCTGTTTCTTTTTTAGTGCCGTAAATTCTTGCAGGAAGAACACGTGTGTTATTGAGTATAAGGCAGTCACCTGCATTGAAATAATCGCAAATATCATAAAAATGCTTATGAAGAATTTCATTATTATCCTTTGAAAGCACCATCATTCGTGAACTGTCACGTGGTTCAAGAGGATGCTGAGCAATAAGCTCTTCAGGTAAATGGTAGAAAAAATCAGATTTGTTCATAGTAATTCCTTAATTTATTCCTTAATATACATAAAATAAATGCTTTAAAAACATTGACTTAGGTTGCAATAATATGTTAATATATTAAATCGTTGAAATATTATAAATCATTTAAAAAGTATTTACAAGTATTTTTTTACAATACGGAGGTTTCACAATGAAAAAGTACAAAGTTGGTATTATTGGTGCAACAGGTATGGTTGGTCAGAGATTTGCACTTTTGCTTGCAGACCACCCTTGGTATGATGTAACAGTTCTTGCTGCATCCTCCCGTTCTGCAGGTCAGAGCTATAAAGAAGCTCTCGGAAACAGATGGTGTATGGAAGAGCCTACACCTGAAAAATATCTTGATATGACTGTTCTTGATGCAGAAAAAGATATTGAAAAAATCGCATCTGAGGTTGATTTCGTATTCTGCGCAGTTAACCTTTCAAAAGCTGAAACAAAAGAGCTTGAAGAGAAATATGCAAAAGCAGAATGCCCTGTTGTTTCTAATAACAGCGCTCACAGAATGACTCCTGATGTTCCCATGGTAGTTCCTGAGCTTAACCCTGAACACATTGAGATTATACATTCTCAGAGAAAACGCCTCGTAACAAAAAGAGGCTTTATTGCCGTTAAATCAAACTGCTCTCTTCAGAGCTATGTTCCCGCTCTCTTCCCTCTTCACGATAAATACACAGTGAAAGACGTAGTTGTTTGCACATATCAGGCAATTTCAGGTGCAGGTAAAACCTTTGAAAGATGGCCCGAAATGGTTGATAACGTAATTCCTTTCATCGGTGGCGAGGAAGAAAAGAGCGAAAAAGAGCCTCTTAAGCTCTGGGGTAAAATTGTTGGCGATGAAATCGTATCAGCAACTGAGCCTCATTTCACTGCTCAGTGTATCCGTGTTCCTGTTTCAGATGGTCATATGGGTGCAGTTTTCGTAAGATTTGAAAACAAACCCGAAAAAGAAGAAATGATTGAAATGTGGAAGAATTTCAAGGGCAGAGCTCAGGAATTAGAGCTTCCCTCTGCTCCCAAGCAGTTCCTTCACTATTTTGAAGAGGACAATATGCCTCAGACAAAGCTTCACAGAAACCTTGAAAACGGTATGGCTGTTTCTATTGGTAGGCTTCGTGAGGATACTCAGTATGATTATAAATTCGTATGCCTTGCACATAACACTCTTCGCGGTGCTGCAGGCGGGGCAGTTCTTCTTGCAGAGCTTCTCTGTGCAGAAGGCTATATGGATTAATAATACATAGGATAAGAATTATCCTAAATCTATTTTTTGGAGGTTTTCGCTGTGAAAAAACCGATTTTCACGGGTGCCGGTGTTGCCATTGTAACACCCTTTGAAGGCGAGGATTTAAAAATCAATTTCCCACTTTTTGAGGAGATAATCGAAAACCAGATACAAAACGGAACAGATGCAATTGTTGTTTGCGGAACAACAGGTGAAAAATCAACTCTCGTTTATGATGAGCATGTTGAAGCAATCCGCACTGCAGTCCGCGTTACCAACGGCAGAATTCCTGTTATTGCCGGAACAGGCAGTAACGATACTGTTCATGCCGTTAAGCTTTCAAACGATGCAGAAGCCTGCGGTGTTGACGGACTTTTAATGGTAACCCCTTACTACAACAAAGCATCTCAGGACGGACTTATAGAGTCCTATACATTTATTGAAAAACGTGTTTCAACACCTATTATTCTTTACAATGTGCCCTCAAGAACAGGAGTTAATATCAAGCCCGAAACTTATCTTGAGCTTTCCAAGCTCCCTCTTATAAACGGCGCTAAGGAAGCAAGCGGTGATATTTCCGCATTTGCTAAAACTGTTGCTCTTTGCGGTGATAACCTTAATTTCTACTCAGGTAACGATGACCAGATTACCGTTTTTACCGCATTAGGTGCAAAGGGTGTTATTTCCGTTCTTTCAAATATTGCGCCGAAGCTTACTCACGATATTGCAATGCTCGGTATTGAGGGTAAAACTCAGGAAAGTGCAAAATTGCAGTTGGAATACATTGATTTATGCAATGCCCTCTTCTGCGATGTTAACCCCATACCCGTTAAAGCGGCAATGTGTATGATGGGCATTGATGTTGGCAGATGCAGAATGCCACTTTCCCCTCTTAACGAAGCTAACGAAAAGCTTTTAAGAGCAGTTTTAGAAAAGCATAATATGATATAAATAATTTTAAGGATGTTTAACAAATGACAAGAATTCTTTTAAGCGGTTGTTGCGGTAAAATGGGCAGAAATGTTATTTCTGTTGTTAATGCAAGAAAAGACTGTGAAATTGTTGCAGGTATTGATATTATTGACGATAGCACACTCGGTTTCCCTGTTTTTCAGAACTATGGCGAGGTAAATGTTAAGGCTGATGTGATTATTGACTTTTCAAACCCTGCCTTACTTTCTGATATGTTGGAATTTGCAGTTAATACCAACACAGCAGTAGTTCTTGCAACAACAGGTCTTTCCGATGAACAAATTAAAGCGGTTGAAGCTGCAGCCGAAAAAATCGCAGTTTTCTTCTCTTATAATATGTCCTTAGGCGTTAGTCTTCTTTGCGAGCTTTCAAAAACTGCCGCTAAAATTCTTGGCACTGATTTTGATGTTGAAATAGTTGAAGCGCACCATAATCAGAAAATTGATGCTCCCAGCGGTACAGCAATTATGCTGGGCAACGCAATTAAAGAAATGATGCCCGACGCTTACTTTGAATATGACAGACACTCAAAAAGAGAAAAACGTCACTCAAATGAAATTGGTATTCATTCCGTTCGCGGTGGTACAATAGTTGGCGAGCACGAGGTTATTTTCGCAGGTAACGATGAAATTGTTAAGCTTTCTCACAGTGCCCGTTCAAAAGCAATCTTTGCTCAAGGTGCAGTTAATGCCGCAGCATTTCTCAACGGCAAAGAAAACGGCATTTATAATATGAGTGATTTAGTTAATTCTTAATTTTTTTAGCGGATAGCAGATAGCAATTAGCTGTTAGCTATCCGCTATTTATTTGATTAACTTCTCCCTCTTTCAGAACAGGTTAATTATATATATCTACTAAAATCAAAATCATCTTCTTCATCTTCTTTATATCTGTCAGGGTCGGTTATATCACCGCAAAAAACACCCTGCGGTTCATCCTCCCACCGCCTCTGGTTAAGATATGTTGCAGGATACGGTATAAACTGACCGTTATCTTTTATCCACTGTTCGCTCTTTTTCTGCCAGTTAAGAGCAGATATTATATCCTCCTTTTCTTTTTTAGTTAATTTAAGCTTAATAAAGCACTTATATGCCGAACCCTTCCCCATCTTTTTAGGATAAGCTTTCCAGAACTCCAGAAAATCATCTGAATAAGCACCTGAAGCCTCACATACCCTCATCTCTGATGAGGAAGATGTTGATATATTATCGTTTTCGTTATCGTTTTCGTTATCGTTTTCGTTGTCGTTACCATTATCGTTATCGGTATATTTTTTATGCAGTGGCATATTATTTATGCTATTGCATTTTTCTTTTTCCCATCGTTTTATAGCTTTCGCTTTATTTTTATTGCATTTATCAATATATTTACAATTATCTCTGTCAATAGCATATTTGATAATACAAAAATTTGAATTTAACAATGGATTTGAAAATTGAGGTATATCGCCTCTTTTAGCATAACCGAACATAGCTCTCAACATATCTGCAATTTGTTTATCAGACATATAGCTAAACATTTCCTCCCATTCATAATAAACAATAAAACTATTCTTTTCCTTCACTAAATTCCTCCTTTGTTTTTTATGTAGGGAACGGATTTATCCGTTCCGCAATCAATTTGTAATATTACGGTACGCATAAATGCGTACCCTACGTCTAAACTAAAAGAACGTTTGTTCTGTTTGTATTATAATTCACACAAAAAATCTTTGCAACCCACTTTCGAATTTTTTACAAAAAAAGACTCGAAGCACTACTGCTCCGAGCCATTAAACTTTATTCTTTTAAATAATAATTTAATTATCGATATACAAGCAAGCTTGTTCGATATATTTTGTTTTACAAAATTCGATATATTTAGCGATGCTAAATTCGATATGATATAAACCCTTGCTTACTTGTGCCACAGGCACATATCGAATCATCAGATATATCAAACCGAAGGTATATCGAAAATCCGTCAGGATTTATATCGCTGTGGCTTCGCCACAATTAATACGCTTTTCCCCAATAAACCATATGCTTTGCAGGTTTACCGCAACAAACGCAGGTATCAGAGAGATTTTCCTGCTCAAAAGGAATGCAACGGGAACCAACACCTGTAAGCTCCTTAACCTTATCTTCGCATTCTTCTTCACCGCACCACATAGCTTTAACGAAACCGTCGCCATTTTCAGTGAGCTTAGCATTGATTTCATCAATTGTTGTGCAAGCGAATGTGCGTTTATTGAGATTTTCAAGAGCTTTGTTATAAATAGCTTCTGCATAATCATTAATAACAGCGCTGAGGCTTTCTTCAAGATTATCAAGAGAAACAAAGATTTTTTCTCTGTTATCGCGTCTTACGAGAACGCACTGATTATTTTCAATATCCTTAGGACCGATTTCAAGACGAACGGGAACACCCTTCATCTCATATTCAGCAAATTTCCAACCGGGAGAGTTATCAGAAGAATCAACCTTAACTCTGAAGTTTTTGCTGAGGCGGTCACGAAGCTCATAAGCTTTATCAAGAACACCGGGCTTATGCTGAGCAATAGGAAGAATAACAACCTGAATGGGTGCAACATCGGGCGGAAGAACAAGACCGTTATCATCACCATGGGACATAATAAGCGCACCAATAAGACGAGTTGTGCAACCCCAGGAGGTCTGATGAACATAAGTGAGTTTGTTTTCCTTATTCTGATATGTCATATCAAAAGCTCTTGCAAAGCCATCACCGAAATAGTGAGATGTTGCAGCCTGAAGAGCTTTACCATCGTGCATAAGAGCTTCAATTGCATAAGTTGCTTCTGCACCTGCGAATTTATCGCTTTCTGTTTTCTTACCTTTAACAACGGGCATACAGAGAGATTTTTCGCAAAAATCTGCATAAACATTGAGCATTTGCTCTGTCTCTGCAACAGCTTCTTCTGCAGTTGCGTGAACAGTGTGACCTTCCTGCCACAAGAATTCTCTTGTTCTGAGGAAAGGACGGGTTGTTTTTTCCCAACGAACAACACTGCACCACTGGTTATAGAGCTTGGGCAAATCTCTGTGTGACTGAATAATCTTTGCATAATGCTCGCAGAAAAGTGTTTCAGATGTTGGTCTTACGCAAAGCTTTTCTTCAAGCTCATCACTACCACCGTGAGTAACCCATGCAACCTCAGGAGCGAAGCCTTCAACATGGTCTTTTTCCTTCTGCAAAAGGCTCTCGGGAATAAACATAGGCATATAAACATTTTCGTGGCCTAATTCTTTGAATCTTGTATCAAGAATTTTCTGAATATTCTCCCAGATAGCATAACCATAGGGACGGATAATCATACAACCTT
The DNA here is from genome assembly GCA_045606545.1 of Acutalibacteraceae bacterium. GTDB lineage: Bacteria > Bacillota > Clostridia > Oscillospirales > Acutalibacteraceae > DTU089. Next base: position 78,328 of record JAZUSD010000102.1, read on the forward strand.
TAACGCTTGAATAGTCAACAAGGTCTGCTTTTTTAACAACGTCAGTGTACCACTGCGCGAAATCAACTTCCATAGAAGTGATTGCTTCAACCATTTTTTTCTGTTCTGCCATTTTTTCTTCCTCTTTATTTTATATTATTTTCAATAAAATCAACTAAATCGCCTACTGTTTTGATTTTTTCAAGGTCTTCTTCATCAAAAGGCATTTCAATCTCAAAAACATCTTCAACAGTCATACTTAAATCAACAAGGTCAAGAGAATCAAGGCCTAAATCCTGATTAAAATAAGCTTCAGATGTAACATATTCCTCTTCTAACTCAAAGTCATCACAAATTATTTCTCTAAGCTTTTCAAAAATCATAATAACCTCCGAAATGCAACTTGAAGATTTAACCTATAAATTGTATTAATTTTAGAGGGGTTTGTCAAGGGAGTTTATGAAAATAGTTGCCAGTCGCCAGCTGCCAGCTACCAATTTTTGTAACAGCAACTTATTTCCTCTTAATATTTTATCTGAAATAAATTGAGAAGAATACAACAGTTGTTACAATTCCGGCAACCGGAGACTGGTGACTGGCGACTTTAAATTATTTAAATAACTTCCTGTATTCCTTCAACACCACAGGTGCAATAATATTATAAATCAAAATATTTCCTCCTGCTTTGATTAAGTTGAATGCAACGCACACACCTAAAAATCCTTTTATAAAGGCATTGAAATCAAGGTTCATAAAAACAGATGTGAGCCAGATGTTCATAGGAATCATAACAATTACAACAACAATAACACCGCAAATTCCTGAAACAATTGCACCCTTGATACCGCTGATTTTCTTTTTAACAAAGTAAAGGGTTAAAATCATAAGACCTGATGATAAAAAATGCATTAAAAACCCTATTATACCGCTTGAAGCACTTACTGTGAGAGTTTGCACAAGGCACACAACAAAAAGGCTTATAAGGGCATATACAGGCCCTAAAACTGCAGAGCAAACCAATATCGGAACATCAGCAAATTCCATCTCATAAAAAGGTGCAGATGGGAAAACAGGAAATCTGATTGTTACCATAAGAACAAGTGAAAGTGCCGCAAGAACACCTGCGGTTGTGAGTCTTTGAAGCTTTTGTTTGTTTGTGTAGTTGGATTTTGATTTCATAAAAATCATCCTTTCAATAAAAAATTCGCCCCGAAAGACTCAGGGCGAAAATTAAAGGTTTCATTTAAGATTATGTAAAAAATCCTCTGAAATCTTCTCTCATCCGGACTATACCGTCGGTTTGGGAATTGCACCCAATCAATCGCTTTGCGACTCGCAGACTTTACTGCCGGTGGGGACTTCCACCCCGCCCTGAAGTTTCGTTTACATTATGATATTCTGTTTTTTGAATAATGTCAATATAAAAATAAAAATTATTATAAAATACAGAAAGCTGAGTTAGGAGTTAGGAGTTAGGAGTGAGGAGTGAAGGGTGCTGCGCACGGCAATTATATTTATAAAACAAACAATACCTCTATTTTCTGAATTTATTTTATTTTAAAACTAAACTTTGAGGAAATAGTAGTGGTTTGCGAAGCTATATAATGTTAGGAAGCGGAGCTTCCCCAACACTCCTAACTCCTAACTCCTAACTCCTAACTCCTCACTGTAATAATACTGTTGACTTTCACCCTACAATATAATATACTTATATATGTATGAAAATTTTAATTTAATATTTTTACATAGGAGTTTTTACAATGGGAATTTATGAAGAATTAGTTGCTCGCGGACTTATCGCGCAGGTTACAAATGAAAGCGAAATTCGCGAAATGATAAACGCAGGTAAAGCTAAGTTCTACATCGGTTTCGATTGCACTGCAGACAGCCTTACCGCAGGTCACTTTATGGCTCTCACCCTTATGAAGCGTTTACAGATGGCAGGTAACAAGCCTATTGCTCTTATCGGTGGCGGTACAACTATGATTGGTGACCCATCAGGCAGAAGCGATATGAGAAAAATGCTTACTAAAGAAGATATTGACCACAATGCAGAATGCTTCAAACGTCAGATGGAGCGTTTCATCGAGTTCGGTGAAGGCAAGGCTCAGATGGTTAACAATGCTGACTGGCTTCTGGGACTTAATTATGTTGAGCTTCTCCGTGAGGTTGGTGCTTGCTTCTCAGTTAACAATATGCTTCGTGCAGAATGTTATAAACAGAGAATGGAAAATGGTCTTTCATTCCTTGAATTCAACTATATGATTATGCAGAGCTACGACTTCTACTACCTCTTCAAGCACTATGGTTGCAATATGCAGTTCGGTGGTAATGACCAGTGGAGCAATATGCTTGGCGGTACAGAGCTTATCCGCCGTAAATTAGGCGAAGATGCTCACGCTATGACAATAACTCTTCTTACTGACTCTCAGGGCAAGAAAATGGGCAAAACTGCAGGTAATGCAGTTTGGCTTGACCCCAACAAAACCTCTCCCTACGAATTCTATCAATATTGGAGAAACGTATCTGACGATGACGTTCTCAAATGTATCAGAATGCTTACATTCCTTCCTCTTGAACAGATTGATGAAATGGATAAATGGGAAGGCAGTCAGCTTAACAAAGCAAAAGAAATTCTCGCTTATGAGCTTACAAACCTCGTTCATGGTGAAGAGGAAGCAACAAAAGCACAAGATGCTGCAAGAGCAGTTTTCAGCGGTGCAGGTAATGCAGAAAATATGCCCTCAACAGAGCTCTCTGCAGAAGATTTCTCAGCAGACGGTCTTGGTATTATTGATGCTTTATGCAAAGCAAATCTTTGCCCCTCAAGAGGCGAAGCAAGACGTCTTATTCAGCAGGGTGGCGTAAGCGTTGATGATGTTAAAGTTACTGACCCAATGTATATCATTCCTCTCGCAGACTTTGATAAGGGTTATGTAATCATCAAAAAAGGCAAAAAAGTATTCCATAAGATTGTTAAATAAATATGAGTAAGTTATATAAGGCTTACATTTCTTCCTATCGTATGGACACACCTGACTGGGAAAACTTTCTGAAATGCGCGGGAGATATTTATAATTCCCCTCAACTGCAACAATTAAGCGGTTTCGAACAGCATTTTAAAATCAACCGTCTTCAGCATATAAGAAGCGTTGCATATTTAAGTTTTCTTATTTCAAGGAAATTAGGGCTTGATTACGAAAGCACTGCAAGAGCTGCAACAATGCACGACTTGTTCTATTACGATTGGCGCGAAGATGATTTAAGCCATAAGCTCCACGGTTACAGACATCCCGGTACTGCATTGAAAAATGCTTATTACCTTTGCGGAACTTTAAACAAAAAAGAAGAAGACATCATAAAAAAACATATGTGGCCCTTAACAGTTGTGCCACCAAAGTATCTTGAAAGCTTTGTTGTTACATCGATGGACAAATACTGTGCCACTATTGAAATGATTTATTCTTCCTCGGAGAAATACCGTAAAAAGTTCCATAGTCTGACCGGAATAGGCGGTGAAGAATGAAAATTTTTGACTATACTGTTTTAGATTACATCTTCTATTTCTTCTTTTATAGCTTCATCGGTTGGTTTTTTGAATCCTGCTACTGTTCAATCCGTCCTAAAAAATGGGTAAACAGAGGTTTTTTAAGAGGTCCTATCTGCCCTATTTACGGCACAGGCGGTCTTGTTATGATGATTTGTCTACTCCCTTTAAGGCATATAACGGAAAACCTTTATGTTAACGAGCTTCTGATTTTTATTGCAGGTGCTGTTCTTTGTGATATAGTTGAATTTATGACCAGCTATATTATGGAAAAGCTTTTCAATGCCCGTTGGTGGGATTATTCCAACAAAAAGTTCAATATTCAAGGCAGAATATGCTTAACCCATACTTTCTACTGGGGTACCTGTTCCTGCCTGTTCGTGTTCATTTTAGAGCCGATTATGAACCTTTATATTGTAGGTCAGGTAAGCGAAAGCTCAAGAAATATTTTAACATATATTTTCCTTACTGTTTTCGCCTTTGACTTACTCGATACTGTTATTCACGCTCTCGGTATCCGTGACATATCAAAAAAATTTATGAAACTTTCAGAAGAAATAAGTGAATTTGCTATTCAGGTTTATTCAACAATTGGCGGTAAATCCGAAGATGAATCGGAAGCTATGAAAAAAGAACTTAATGAAAATTTCAATGAGCTACGCTCTAAATATGATAAATTTAAAAGAGATGTAAAAAACGTAAAAAGCAAATCAAGGGACAGATTGTTTATGGCATTTCCTTTTTTAAAGGACGGAATGGCAAAGCAAGATAAACTCCTTGAAGATTTATTTGCAGATTTAAAAGAAAAAATTACAGGTAATAAATAAAACGGAGGGTTTATTATGAGTTTAAAACACGCTTATTACAGAGGTTACCAGAAAACAATGAAATTTGCTGTTAATTTCCTTGACTGGACACCACCAAAGCTTATCAAAGGTGCAGGTTCAGTTAAAGAATTGCCCAAAATTGTTAAAAGCGAAGGCGTTAACAATGTTCTTGTTGTAACCGATAAAGGTCTTATGGGTTTAGGTCTTCTTAACCCCTTATTCGAAGCTCTTGAGGCCGAAGGAATTAAATATTCCGTATTTGACAGCGTTCAGCCTAACCCAACTATTTATAATGTTGAGGATGCGCTCAAAATGTATAAAGAAAACGGTTGCGAAGGCTTTATAGCTTTCGGTGGCGGTTCTCCCATGGACTGTGCAAAGGTTACTGCTGCAAGAGTTGTTAAACCAAAACAGTCACCCTCTGATATGAGAGGTGTTCTTAAGGTTCTTAAGAAACTCCCGCCCTTCTTTGCAGTTCCCACGACTGCAGGTACAGGCTCCGAATGTACTATTGCGGCAGTTATTTCCAACCCCGATACACACGAAAAGAACTCAATCATGGACCCTGTTCTTCGCCCGAAATATGCAATCCTTGACCCTGAGCTTACGGTTGGTCTTCCTCCTCACATCACTTCAACAACAGGTATGGATGCCCTTACACACGCTGTTGAAGCTTATATAGGTCACAGCAATACAAAGCAGACTGAAAAAGATGCAATAATCGCAACAAAGCTTGTTTTCGAAAATATCGAAAATGCATACAAAGACGGTAAAAATGTTGAAGCAAGAGAAAATATGCTTGTGGCTTCATTCCATGCAGGCCTTGCTTTCACAAGAGCTTACGTTGGCTACGTACACGCTATTGCGCACAACCTTGGTGGTATGTATAACATTCCTCACGGTCTTGCAAATGCAGTTATCCTCCCCTACGTACTTGATTATTTCGGCGAAACTGCATACAAGAGACTTGCAGAGCTTGCAGATGTTGCAGGCGTTTCAGGTGCTGCACAAGGTGACCGCGAAAAAGCAAAGAACTTCATCGCTGCAATCAGAAAGCTCAATGAAAATATGGGTATCCCCGATAAATTCGAGCAGATTAAGGATGAGGATATTCAGCTTATTGCAGAACGTGCACTTATGGAAGGCAACCCACTCTACCCTGTTCCTAAGATTATGGACTTGGAGGACTGCAAAGCAATTATCAAGAAATTGCAGAAATAATTATAAAAAAGCTCTACCGAACTATTTTTTCGGTAGAGTTTTTTCTTTTAAAGATATTTTCTGATATCAACAGCAAGCTTTTCTTCAAGGTTAATTAGTCTTTTTGCAATATCTTTTGTAACCTCATCGGCAGCGCAATATTCATTAAGATATTTATTAAGAGATTTAACCCCCATATTGCAACCGTCAGTCATTAAATCTGCAATAGTTTCATCGCTTTCCTTCATAGCAAGCTTCATATTTGTTTTAATCCAACTCATACCTTTTGCCATTGGATTTGGGTCTTTCCCATCATCCTGATATTTGTCTAAAAGCTGATTAATCTCTCTGTCAAGCTCAATGTGTTCATTCTTGCAGTTCACGAGGTATTCTTTGAGCTTAACGCTTTTAACATCGTCAAGAACATCATCAATTGAAGATATTCCCATTTTAACCCCGGCATCGCATTCGCGAAGAAGTCTTATTGTATCTTGTTCTATCATTAAAATCATCCTTTCAATGATAGTTTAACCAATTTTTCAATAATATAAAAAACCTATCGCCAAAAAATGCGATAGGTCAATTTTATATTGAATTATAATTTTTCAATGTCTTCTTTAGTTATCATATGAATGCCGTTTTCAACAAGTGCATTCTGAGCAGTCTGAACATCTTCAACACGGAAAATCATATACGCGTGTTTTGTCACTCCGTTGCCCATAAAGGCATACATATAATCAATATTAACACCCATACCTTCAAGAATGGTTAATACCTTGTTAAGACCACCGGGAACATCAGGAATTTTAACACCTAAAACATCGGTTAAAGAATGAATATACCCTGCATCCTTTAAAACAGTTGTTGCTTTATAAAGGTCTTTAACAATAATACGAACAATACCGAAATCTCCTGTTTCTGCAAGAGAAAGGGCTCTCATATCAATCTCATTTTCTGCGAGAACGCCTGTCATAGCGCTCATTGCACCGGGTTTGTTTTCAACAAAAACAGAAATCTGTTTAATACTCATACAATTTTCCCCCTTATATCTTTCTCTTGTCAATAATTCGAACTGCTTTACCCTCACTGCGAACAATTGATTTTGGTGCAACAAGAGTAACCTTAGCAGAGATACCGAGCATCGAACGAAGACCATCAACAATTTCCTTTTGCCTACGGTCAATCTCACCCATATTATCAGTAAACATTTCGGGTGTCATTTCAACGTGAACATCAAGAGTATCGGTATTCTTGACTCTGTCAACAATAATCTGATAGTTAGCAGAATAGCCCTGATTAAGAAGAACTGTTTCAATCTGTGACGGGAATACATTAACGCCACGGATAATAAGCATATCATCACTTCTGCCCATAGGCTTACACATTTTAATAAATGTACGACCGCAGGAGCATTTTTCACGTTTAAGAACGCAAATATCCTTTGTTCTGTAGCGGATAATCGGAAAAGCTTCCTTTGTTATTGCGGTAAAAACAAGCTCACCCTTTGAACCCTCAGGAAGAACCTCAAGTGTTTCAGGGTCAATAATTTCAGCAATAAAGTGGTCCTCATTAATATGCATACCACTCTGAGCTGAGCATTCAAAAGAAACACCGGGTCCCGAAAGTTCTGTAAGACCATAAATATCATAAGCCTTGATGCCGAGAGTTTTCTCAATATCGTGGCGCATTTCTTCACTCCATGCCTCTGCACCGAAAATACCTGCTTTAAGAGGAATCTGGTCAGGAGTGAGGCCCATTTCTTTCATTGTTTCGCCGAGATATGCTGCATAAGAAGGTGTGCAACAAAGAATTGTTGATTTCAAATCCTGCATAAACATTATCTGACGTTCTGTATTACCTGAAGAAATCGGAATAGTAAGACAACCAACTTTATGGCTACCACCGTTAAGACCTGCACCACCGGTAAAAAGACCATAACCATAAGCAACATGACAAACATCTTCATTTGTTGCCCCTGCTGCAACTAATGCACGAGCACAGCAATCATCCCATAAATCAATATCATGCTGGGTATAATAAGCCATAACCCTTTTTCCTGTTGTTCCTGAGGTTGAATGAATTCTCACACATTCAGACAATGGCTTTGCAAGAAGTCCATAAGGATATCCCTCTCTTAAATCATCCTTAGTAACAAAAGGTAATTTATGTAAATCCTCTGTTCCTTTTATATCATCAGGAGTAACACCCGCTTTTTCCATTTTTTCACGATAAAGAGGAACATTGTCCCACACATGCTTAACTTGTTTTACGAGACGTTCATCCTGCCAAGCCTTAAGTTGCTCAGGACTTGCGGTTTCAATCTCAGGTTGATAATAGCGTTCCATAGTAAGCCTCCTTGGGTTAACTATTCATAAATAATGAATAAACATACGAATTATTATAAAACCGTAAAAATTCTTTGTCAACAAAAAACTGTTTAAATCAAGATTTTTTCTTTTTTAATTTTTTTGAAATTGCTTGAATCGTAACTCTGAGAAGAGATGCAGCAATGATACCGCCACCGATACCAATACCAACTGTCAGAGTTATTAAAAAGTATTCAACCGCCACTTCTCTGTTTTCTGAAAGGAGATTGCTCATAGCATAATAAAGTGTTCCACCGGGAACAAGGGCGATACAACCGGGCAAAATAAAAACAGTAGATGGTGCTTTGCATATTCTTGCAAACAAGTCAGCAAAAACAGATGCTACAAAAGCTGCTAAAAGATTAGGCAGAAAATTACCACCAAATAGCTCTGTAAAGGCAAAATAACAAATACAAGCAAACAATCCATCCAACATTGCAAACGGCCAATGAGACGGCTTTAAACGAAAAAGAATAGAAAATCCGAGAGTGCTTATTGCACCGGCGATAATTCTGATTATAATATCATCCAATTAAAACACCCTCCCGAAAAACATAATGGCAACAATGTAACCGAACGCAACCATAACTGCAGTCAATATTGCCTGAACTAACTGAATAATGCCCGAAACAGTATCACCAAACAATAAATCACGAACCGCATTACCAAAAGCAAGACCCGGTATAAGCAGCATAATAGTACCTATCATTACCATATCAATATTCTGCCCTATGCCAAAATGAACAAGTAACAAACCGCAAATTGCTCCGACAAAAGACTGAGCTACAGTATAAAGCATTTTATTCATTAAGTTTATTTTCAGCCTGTTCATAACAGAAACAAAAAATCCGGCAATAGCTGCCGCGAGAGCATCCCAAAGATTTCCGCCAAAGAAAACAGCAAAAGCTCCTGCAGCAATAACACCGCCAACAATAGACAAATATTTAGGAAAGGGTTTGTTATGAAGAGCATTATAAATCTTCTCTTCAACGTCCTCAAGAGAAATCAATCCATTACAAACATCACGTGAGATACTATTCATTTCATCAAGTTTATACATATTGTTTGACGTTTTATAAACTCTTCTTACCTGAGATGCAGTTGAACCATCTGCCATTCTTATTCCTGCAACAACAAGTGAAGGCAAAGCAAAAACATCAGTATGTATCGCACCATAGGCAGAACAAATTCTCTCAATTGTATCTTCGATACGATGAGATTCACCACCGCAACGAAGAATATTCTCACCTATATCAAGAGCCTTACCAAGAATATAATCTGCCGTGTAAACCGAGGAATTTATTTCGGGTTTTGAGGTTATAACTGTCTTTTCTTTTTTCTTTTTCTTAAACATAAAAAGACCTCTATCTTTTTTTTCTCGAATCAATATAATCCTGTAAAATAATATCTGCAGCAACTGCATCAACTACATTTTTACGTTTTTTTCCACGTATATTGTTATCACTTAAAATTCTGTGAGCAGACACTGTTGTTAACCGTTCATCCCAGAATGTAACGGGAATTGAAGTTGCACTTTTTATAACATCACCTAACTCTTCACATGCATCTGCACGAAAGCCTTTTGAACCATCCATATTTTTAGGTAAACCGATAACAATTTGCTCAGCCTTTTTTTCATTAGCAATATCAACAATCTTTTGAGCTAATGTGTTTTGGTTCCACTCTGTTATAACACAAACCGGTGATGCTAACATTTCAAATTTATCACAAACAGCAATCCCTGTTCTTTTATCACCGTAATCTACTGATAAAATAATCATACATATACCTCAAAAATGGCTGATAGAAATTCTATCAGCCGATTTAATATCAGATTAATCTAATGCTGCTACAACCTCTTCCGTTGTTTCAGGAGTTGTTGCTATAACTTCTGTTTCCGTAGGTGCTTCAACCGTTGTAGTAGTTGTTACAGGATGTGTAGTTGTTGGAGCTTTTGTTGTTTTTACTGTTGTAGCCGGTTTTGTTGTCTTTTTATTTTTATCTTTCTTCTTTTTCTTCGTTGTTTCCTCTGTAGCAGAAGGTCCGGTAAGCTCATCAGGAATTTCTGAGCCGATAGCATGTATCATAGCACAGTTCTTACATTTTGAAGGAATGTAAGAAGATTTATAATAACCCGTGCCTGTTTCGGTGCATCCCGCAGAAGCTATATCACCTGAAATTTTACAATAAGACCTTGCAACAACACCACTTGCACTGGGATACGACATATATTCCAAATCTTCATGAACATCGTTCATAATTTCTCTGAAAATTTTACCCGCAGGGTTGCCGGATGTATTTGTTATTGCTCTGGGTTCATCATAACCATACCATACAGCCGCAACATAATAAGGTGTACCACCAACAAACCAACGGTCTTTATCGTCAGAAGTTGTACCTGTTTTTGCAAATGTTTCGAAGCCACTTACACCGTAACCGCCACCGGTACCACCATTAACAACAGTTCTGAGAAGCTGACGCATAACACCGGCAGTGCTTTCGGAAACAACTTGCTCCCCTTCACTGTTACCTGATTTAAGAAGTGTTTCGGTGCCATCGTTATTTGTAACTTTATAATAACAATAAGGTTCAAAATAATAACCATTATTACCGAAAATTGCGAATGCAGCGGTCATATCGAGAGTTGTCATACCCTCACTAGCACCACCAACGCAAAGAGTTGAGAAGTTACCATCGTAGTTGGGATCGTCTTCATCAGTAATGAATGTTGAAACTTTAAGGTCATCAACAAGGAAATCAAAGCTTGTTTCAATACCAATTCTTCTCATCAACTGTGCAGGAACTGTGTTTAAAGACTGTGCCAATGCAGACTGAACAGTAACAAAGTTTTTAGCAGAACCATAGGAACCACCGTAGTTAACAGGCCACCTTGATGAACCTAATCGGATACCATAGTTCTGAACCTTTGTGGACCAGGTGCAAACATTGTTCTCGATAGCAGGTGTATAAACAGAAATAGGTTTAATTGCAGAACCGGGCTGACGCGGTGAATCGGATGCCCTGTTTAATCCACGGAAGGTAGTTTTTTCACCTGCACCACCGACCATTGCAACTACTCTGCCACTATAATCCATAATGGTTATAGCAGACTGCACAGGTGGATTTTCCTTATCATCTAAATCTTCATCAGGGAAAGTTATTCTGTTTACATAAACATTTTCTGCTGCTTCCTGAACATCAAGGTCAATAGCGGTATAAATACGAAGACCACCAAAGAAAACTTTTCTCCAAGCCTCATTGTAAGTTAATTCGTACTCTTCCTGTAAATCCTCAATAACAGAATCAATTACATATTCAACATAATAAGAGGACATTTTATTATCGGTTTTATCGGTATATTTAATATCCTTTTCGGTATATTCTGTATCGTCCTCATCATTCTCGTTTTTAGTAACCTGGCTACCCTTGTAATTTTCACTGTTGGTAAATACAAGTTCAAAATCAAGAGCTTTTTTATATTGCTTCTCAGTAAGGCTACCCTCTTCAAGCATACAGCTAAGGCAATACCTCTGCCTACCCATATTACCTTTTTCATCTTTATCGAGCAACGCTGCAAGACCATCTTTGGTAAGCGGGTCAAAATCTGCAGGTGCCTTTGTAATAGAAGCAATTACCGCACATTCTGCCGCATTTAAATCTTCAACATCTTTTCCAAAATATTTTTCTGCAGCAGTCCTGATACCATAACAACCATTACCAAGATAAACTGTGTTGAGATAGAATTCCATAATTTTCTTTTTAGAATAATGTCTTTCGACATTTAAAGCATTAAGGATTTCATAGAACTTACGAGAAACGGTCCTACCATCTTCTTTGGTAAGGTTCTTAATTAACTGTTGAGTAATGGTGGAAGCACCACGTTCGAAACCGGATGAAACAACACCAAAAACAGTTCCGTACCAGTCAACACCATTATGCTCATTGAAACGCTTGTCTTCAAGGTCACGGAAAGCATTAATCATATTTTTAGGAATATCTTTATAGTCAATCCAAACACGATTTTGTGCACCATGAAGTCTTAAAAGCTCAACAACTCGTTTGTTTGAATCGTATCCATAAATGATACTTGTCTGCTCCTGATTTGCTTTATACTCTTCAAGGTCAATCTTTTTACCTTCCGTTACATATTCATCTGCAAACTTATAAACATAAGTACAAGCAACTGTTCCGCAGATAATTCCGATAGCTACAACTATCAGAACTACGGAGAAAAACATTTTAAGCTTAGGATGTTGCTTTTTCATTTTTTTAGGTTTTTTAGAACCATTTGGTCGTTTTAATGCCATTAAGGAAGCCCCCTTTGGAATCAATAGCTATTTTTATTATAACACATATTTTTCAATATGCTTACTTTATATAATTTTAGGGCAAATTAGAAATAATTGTTTCTGCAACCGCCATATCAAAAGGTGTTGTGATTTTAATATTACTGTCCAGACCAACAACCAATCTTACCCTGAATCCTCTATCACAAAATATAGAAGCAACATCTGTATAGGCTTCAAGTTCTTCATCAGAAAGTGAGTTAATTACATTTTCAAGCTCCTTCAATCTGAAACTCTGAGGAGTCTGAACTCTGTAAAGCTCTTTTCTGGGCAAATGCTCCGAGAGGAAATCACCTGTAGCAGTTCTGATTATCGAATCATAAACAGGCATTACAGTATTAGCCGCACCAAACTCAGTAACAGCTGAAATATTATCTTTTATAATACGGGAATCAATAAATGGCCTTACTGCATCGTGAGTTAGAATCACATCGTCATCAGCAATATTAAAATTCTTTGTTAAAAAGCAACAACCATTTTGAACAGAAGAATTTCTGTTTTTTCCACCGGGAACCACAAATACGGTATCTGTAGATATTCCATATTCTAAAAGCAAAGCTTTAGTGTATTCAATCCAGTCAACAGGACAACAAATTACACCAGCTCTGAAAGAGCCAAAATCAATAAAGTTACGAACTGTTCTTACTATTATCGGCTCATTATCAATTTTAAGGTATTGTTTAGGCAATTCAGGTGACTGCATTCTTGAACCGATTCCACCGGCAAGAATCATAAAATATAAATTCACTTATTCACTTTCTTCCTTTTATTATCAAAGCCTTCGGTGCTCTCTTTTTTAAACAGTATTTTTAACGTCATCAAAATAAGTTTGAAATCCATTGCAAGAGAATAATTCTGAATATAAATCAAATCCATTTTTAACTTGTTATACGCAGAAGTGTTATATTTACCATAAACCTGCGCATAACCGGTTAAACCGCCTTTTACTTTATATCTGCAAACAAATTCGGGAATCTCTTCCGAATATTTTTCAACATGTTCAATTCTCTCGGGTCTGGGTCCGACAATGGACATATCACCTTTAAGAATATTAATAATCTGCGGTAATTCGTCAATTCTTAACGCACGAATTATTTTACCAACAGGTGTAATCCTTGAATCATTATCGACTGCCGGTTGCGGACCATCCTTTTCAGCATCAACAATCATACTTCTGAATTTCAAAATATCAAAAGTTTTTAAATCTCTTGTGCATCTTTTTTGTTTATAAAAAACAGGTCCACCATCATATAGCTTAATCGCTAATGAGATTAATATAAACAAAGGTGAAAGCACTATCAAACCTACTAAAGAACCAATAACATCAACAAGTCTTTTAATTGCTCTTTGCTCAACTGTTAAACCAACTGAACTACATCTTATAATAGGTGAATCAAAATATGTTATGTCCTTTGCACTTCTTATAACAATATCGGAAATCTTGGGGATTACGTAAATACTTTTATTTTGTTGATAGCAATATTTTAATAAATCATTACGCATCCTTGCAGGAACATCACATATAATTACGCTCTCAAATTTATCAATGCGCTGAGCAAGCTCATCAAAACCTTCATCAACATTAGCAGACTCAGTTATAACATAGCGCTCCTCGAGTTTGCTCATTTTATAAACTATTTCGGTTGCTAAATGACTTCCGTAAATAATCAAAAGCTTTTCCGGAGGATTCAACCTATGAACAATAAATGCTGCCAGATTAGTCCACAAAATCAAAATAAGAATCTGCGCAAAAAGAATATATAACATCGGGACAATATTTGCAATGTTTGCAACAATCAAGCAAACCTGGGTATATGCAATTCCATTTGTAAAAAGCAAAGCAATTACTTCATAAAATAAAATTTCACTTTTGCGCAATTCATCAATTCGAGATGCTCCGATAATTAAACTTGTAACAAGCAAAACCGCAAAATAAACAAATGCTAAAAACAACTTACCTTTACCTATGTATGGGTGTTCAAAATCAGGATTGTAAGCCACACTCCACACAATATAATATACCGTTGTCATAATAAAAACCAGCAAAGTAATAGCGGTAAATCGGACCGTTGTACGATATTGTTCTAATTTTTTCATAAAACCTCTTCTTTTTTTCAGGACTGGCAAATCTAAAAAAATCAACAATATATTTTATGGAGGTGTGAAAATTGAATATATTTATGATTTTAAGTAATATGCTTTGCCTTATATTACACGTAACTGACACAGATGCATTTCCAAAACCACTATCAAAAAAAGAAGAATGTGATTTACTGGAAAAAATGTCACAAGGTGATGACAATGCCAAAAAGAAATTAATAGAACATAATCTCAGATTAGTAGCTCATATTGTGAAAAAATACTACGCCAATTACAGTGAGCAGGATGATCTAATATCAATCGGTACAATTGGATTAATAAAAGGTATAAACAGTTTCAAATACGAAAAAGGAACCAAACTGGCTACATACTGTGCCCGCTGCATTGAAAACGAAATACTTATGTACTTCAGAAACTGCAAAAAAATATCACAAGAAATATCTTTCAGCGAACCAATTGATACAGATAGTGAGGGAAATCCCCTGACATTAATGGATATCATCGCTGTTGATGATACAATAGTTGATGATATCGACACCAGAAACAAAATAATTAAAGTTGCTGAAATAGTAAACAACATAAAAAACGAACGTGACAAAATGATTATAATTAAGCGCTACGGACTAGACGGCACGCATCCTCTGACACAAAAGGAAATCGCCAAAGAACTGAACATATCACGTTCTTATGTATCAAGAATTGAGAAAAGAATTCTTGAAGAAATAAAATCATTACTCTAAAAACTGATGTATATAACAATGATATCTGATTGGCGTTCCGCCCTCATCAACAACGCAAAAGAATGTTGCGTTATATTTTGTATAGGAATTCTTATCCGAAACAGTTGATAATCTGACATCGGTATTTGTCATATTAAGGCAAATTCTTGAATTTGTTAATGCCGTAAGAAGTTTTTGTGTATCATCAGGATGAACAAATGTAAGAAGTTGAACATCATCCTGTTCATTAAAATAACTGATTATATCAAAACCGAAAACATCATTAGCATTAGGTGACATAAAAACTCTGTTTCTCTGAATATCATAAGTAAGAATTACACAAGGACTTTTTGATAAGTCATAATAAAACATATCCTTATCAACATCATAAATCTTCTGTTTTTTCTTTGCTTTATTGCTTGCAGTAGGATGTTTTCTTTGGTTATAATCCGATAAAAGCGCAGCCGTTCCCACAACCGAAGCTTCAGTATAAGAGAACTCCTCTGCTCCTGCATCCCTCAGCAAATCTATTTCAAATTTCTGAATTTTAGTTGGTATGGTTATGTCCTTTGCACCAACTTTGAGATTATTGAGGGTGTTTGCGGCATATTTAACATTCTTCTCGGTTGAACCGACTGCCAGAAGCCTATCAACATATTCTGACGTAATTATAAATCTGTCAAAGATACCTGATAAATAGCAATTATTATGAATATACCGGGTTCCGATGAGATATAAACCAAGAGTAAATCCCATTTCATGAATAAATTCAGAAAAACTCTTTAATCGTCTTACAGAAACATCTTCAAGAAAATCCTGAGGTAGAATGATGCAAATATCCATAGGTGAATAATCATTATCTGCAACAAATTCCTGAAGTTCTTGCATCAATGACGGTATATCATCGGGCATAAGCATTGTATAAACAGAAAGTGGCGGAACCTCTTTCCCCTCATTTTTTAAAGCCATAGCTGTAAAAACAAGTGACTTAATTGAAAGCATACTTAAGTTTTTGCGTGCAGCAGATGTTTTGTTAAGTTCATAATAAACCTCTGATGTAACAGAGATAGTATTATCAAACATCGAAAAAGGAATATAATCATAACAAACCAGCTCACCTGTATATGCATTAACAACCGGCGCAAACTTAGGCTCGTAATCTGATTTTTTTTCAAGCTGATTAGAAGAATCATAATCCATTGAATATGATGCCAGCTGCTTCATACCATTATTGTAAAAAGCATACGCGTTTTTACCATTTATTTTTGAAGTTTTAGCAGCGTATTCGGCAGCCATAACAAGCTTTTTATAATCAGTACCATCATTTGGGTATCTTGCAATACCCATTGTAACGGTAAAAACGCCGTTTTCTGTTGCAGTATGATAGGGTTTGCGCAAAAGATTACGTAGTTTTTCAATAAACATAACCATTTCAGCGTGATTAGTAATATTCTTTATAAATAAACAGAATTTATCAGATGCTGCTTTGCAAACCAGCTTATCTTTGGCTTTCAGGTTACGTAATTTAGATGCAAATTCTTTAATTAACGCATTACCGTATTCATAACCAAAAATATTATTGCACATACTCATATCATCAATATCGATATGAATCATAATATTTTTTGAATCCGGATTCTGTTTTATAAATGAATCAACATCCCGTTCAAACTGTTTTGGTAATGAAAGACCCGTAAGACCATCTGTAACACCAAAGCCTCTTCTGATATCATTAAAAATCTCATCATCATTGTAAATGTTAAAAGCACCATTTAATCTGAGGATGTTCTTATCATCGTCAACCTTAAATACTATGAACCCAACCGCCAAATATTCGATATTATCTTTAATTGCTCGGAATTCAATTCTTGTTTTTGTTCGCCCGAGTTTAGCCAATTCAGAAAAAGTATCAATATTAACTTTTGAATTAAAGCGCGTTGCATCTGCAGGATGGCAAAGCTTATTACATTGGGTAACAAATTCAGTGAAATTTTTCGGAATATATGAAAACATCTGAAGCCAGTTACCTCTGACAATATTGAACATACCATTTTCAATATCCGCTTCAAAGATTATGTTATATGATTCCAATATATCGTTTTCACAGTCATTAAGTGCTACAGATTGTTTCTTCTCGTCTGTTCTATCTTCAGTACGAGCGATTAATTCCATTTTTTCTTTATCACTAGAAGAAATAGGTAAGCTCTTGAGTTCGTTTTCAATTTTTGCAAACTCAGGTAACACGCTCTCAAAGCATTTAAGAATCTGTTGTGAAAAAGCACCACAAGCACCGGTTAATATCAGTTCAACTGCATCTTCATGTGAAAGTGCAGTTTTATAAGGTCTGTGGCTGGTTAACGCGTCATAACAATCAGCAACAGCAACAATCTGCGCCGAAACAGGAATTTCATCACCTTTTAATCCGCAAGGATAACCCTTACCATCCCAACGCTCGTGATGACAATAACAAATTTCCTGGCAATACTTAAAATAAAGATTATTATCGCTGATATCATCAAGCATACCCAAAAGTTCTGCACCACGAGTTGTATGAGTTTTCATAATTTCAAATTCATCAACCGTAAGCCTACCGGGTTTTAACATTATTGCATCGGGAATTGCTATTTTTCCGATATCGTGAACGGATGAAGCATAATAAATCAAATCAGCCTGCTCTGCAGTTATACCATATTCGGGACAATTCTCCATAACAGCCTGAGTGAGAGCTCTTGTGAAAAAACGAATTCTTCTTATATGCTGACCGGATTCCAAATCACGACTCTCAATAGCCGCAACCAAAAGTTCAACAAGGTCAAAGTTCATTGTTTGCATTTTAATGTTCTGTTCTTTGAGCTTGTTTGCCTGATTCAATATTCTTTTGGTATGAATTTGCGTTAAATTAGATATTTGTAATTTCAATTCACGTATTTGAGTAATATTTTCTAACCTATGAAAAGATAAATCATAATCGAATGGATGAGGCAAAACATCATAAGCAAAAGCATAATAGCCCGCTTTTTCAAAATCATACATAGCATCAAAACAAGTGAAAAGTATGGGTACATTATGAAACACTCCGTCTTCGGCAAGTTTTGAAATTACCCAAACAACTTCACTATCTTCAGGGAACTCATCCAGAACAAATAAAACATTTTTACTCGAATAAAAATCCACATCAGACCATGTTTCCATAGAGTATGTACAAACAGTCAGCTCATAGTTCATTTTAAGTAAACTTATAAGCTGAGATAAATTACCTTTTTTATCTGTAAAAAGAATTACCGAGTTGTTTTTCAAAAAACCACCCCAAATACGCGTAATTAAACACAATAAATATACCACTATATATAATAAAAGTCAACAAAACCACAATAATGTAACATTATTGTAATTAATTATAGTTTGGTTTAAATAAAACAAAAAAACAGCCACATAAAGTGACTGTTTTCTTATGGCGCAGACGGTGGGATTCGAACCCACGAGCCGATTAAGGCTAACGCATTTCGAGTGCGCCCCGTTATGACCACTTCGATACGTCTGCATAATTATATATTTTGAAAAGTTTAGGAAGTAAATTTATTGGAAACGTGGCGCACCCCATTATGTCCTGTTGCGGTGCCCGAAATTTGTTGCTCGAATACTCTCGCCAAATTTCGACCGCTGCCACTCCTTATTGCTCGCTGTATCTGCCACCGGCAGCGCTCGCAAACGTCCCCACTTCGATACGTCTGCGTATTTCAACTCGCATATTCTATCAAATTGAAACGTTTATGTCAAGAAGAGAATATAGTTATTCTATAACCAAAACTCCTGCTTTGGTTACAAGGAATTCTTTTAAACTATCTCTTACTTCTCCCCTGTCTAAAATCTCACCTTTACAGTTCTTAATAATATATCTTTTATTCACTGCATTTTTAACGATAACAGAACTGAAGCTACCTGCATTAACAACAATTGTTGTGCCGTTTTTTGCATCAACAACATTATTTGTATAAACTGCAACAACAGTTGTATCATCAAGTGTTGATGATGCTTGTGAATAATCGTTTTCCGGATTTTTTGCAGTTAATTTACCATTGAGAAGAACATATCTGTATTCTTTCCAGAAGTTAATATAAAATTTCAGCATTTCAATATGCTCTTCAGGTAAATCTTTAATAAGCATCGAAATCTGAGGAACAGAGAAAATAACATTTGCAAACTGCAAAGCAGCATTTTCAGCACTGTCTTTTTCGCTCCACATAATCATATCAGAATGAACCGCAGTTTCACCCGATGTCATACGGAGATTTATAATCTGACTGCGATTAGCAAGAATATCACCGGGACAGTCGCCTACCCTGAGCATATTTCCGTATTTTCTTATAGACGGTCCGATATAAGACTGACGGAATTCAATTAGAATATCTTCATTCAGTGCAGTTAATCTTGCTTTTATTTCGCTCATAAGAGCATGAATTGCATCTTCAAGAGATTGGAAATCTCGTCTTTCGTCATATTCCAATGACTTACCCTTTAAAACAAAGCTATCAATAAAATCAAGCTTCAAGCCGTCAAGCTTCCATTCTTTTACTGCGTTTTCATAAACACTGCAAAGGTAATCTCTCACCTTTTTATATCTTGGGTCAAGTGCCCAAAAATCAGTTTCATTTCCTGATTTATCAAGGAAATAATCTTTAAATTCTTCATATTTTTCAGAATAAAGACCAACAAACGGAACAGAATACCAAAGAATTACCTTTTGACCGATTTTATGAATTTCATCAACAAGAGTTGCCATATCACCCATTTTATTTTCGCAAACAGACCAGTCACCACAATAGGCATAACCTCGGTTATTATCATCAGTCTGCCAACCGTCATCAATTATAACAGTTTCCATGCCAAGCTCTTTTGAAAGTTGGCATTCCCGGAGAATTTCGTCTTTTTGGAGATTCTGGTGGAAGCTGTACCAAAGAGAATCCATAGGAATTTTCGCACTCTCGGGAACAAAAGCAGATTTATAGCCACCCTCATTCTGCCACCAATGTGCAGTATCATAAATACTGTCATAAAAGGGAACATTACGCATATCAATTCTGATTTTTGCTTTGTATTCTGTTATTGCATTTGTTGGTAATGTAAAAAAGAAGGCCTGACAGATTATTTCTGCTGTTTCCTCGCAATAGCCAATTGAAATTTTTGTTGGTGTATCAACATCAGATATTGCAACACAGATTTTATTATTTCCGTTAAAGGTTGTAATTTGCTGAATAGGCTGACCTGAGGCAAGCCTTGAAATTGCACCATCATTTGCCCAATCTGCACGGATCGAATGATTACGGGCAAACGAATTCCACAAACCGCAGCAATCTGTGCCGTTAAATTTCCATATAATAGAAAATTGCTGTGGCACCGCCTTTTCCCTCTGCTCCATTTTTACATCAACAAACAATATATCGTCTATGACGTTTTTATCCAGAATCACGTTACAATTCTCATTTTTAGAAATTATATCAAAATCAAAGTTATACATAAAATCACCACCAAAGATTATATAAAAATTTTACCATTTTATTATAAATAGTCAATATTTTTTCTCTTTTTACTTGCTTATGTATGCAAAAATATTGTATTATGAAAAAAATGTGTTTGGTGATATTATGGCTAAAGAAATTATAATTTCCGCAAAAAACGCTTCAACTACTAACGGCGGTGCTTTTCAAGGGTGGGGAACAAGCCTTTGTTGGTGGGCAAACCGTATAGGTTATTCCTCTGTTTTAACTGAAAAATCCGCAGAGCTTTTTTATAGTGAAAAAGGTCTTAATCTGAACATTATGCGTTATAATATCGGCGGTGGCGATGACCCGGCACATAAGCACATAACCCGAACCGATTCAATGGTTCCCGGTTGGCTTTATTATGATGAAGAGAATAATTCATATCATTATGATTATGAAGCTGATAAAAACCAAATCAATGTTATGAGAAAATGTGTTGAAGCATCGGGCGAAGATGCTTTTGTTGAAGTTTTCTCAAACTCTCCACCATATTTTATGACAAGAAGCGGTTGTTCTTCAGGTGGCGAAAACCCAAACAAAAACAACCTTAAAGACGAGTGTTATGAAGAATTTTCAGACTACCTCACCCACGTTACAGAATATATAAATAATTCTCTAAAAATCAAGGTTTCTTCAATTTCACCGATGAATGAACCTAATACAAAATATTGGAAAGCTTTCAGCGAAAAGCAAGAGGGTTGCCATTTCGATGCAGGTGAAAGTCAGAACAAAATCCTTCTTGAAACCTATAAAGCAATAAAAACACGTGGTTTAGACCACGTTGAACTCGTTGGCAGTGATGAAACCTCAACAGATAAACAGATTACTGCATATAACAAATATTCCGATGAAGTGAAATCAGTTATCGGACGAATAAGTACTCATACCTACGGCACACGAAAAATCAAGCAATTAGGTGCTTTGATGAATGCAGAAAACCGCAATCTGTGGATGAGTGAAACCGACTGGAGTAATGAGGCAGGCAAAAATGCGGGAGATATGAGTGGCGGGCTGTGGCTTGCAAAGAAAATCATTTCCGATATAAACGGTCTTTCCCCATCTGCATGGGTTTTATGGCAGGTTATCGACTACCACATCAGTAAAGATGGCTATATGGGCAACAAGGATTTCGGCATGCCAAATATCAAAGGCGGTTTCTGGGGTCTGGCGGTTGCTGACCACGATAAAGAAGAAATTATTTTATCAAATAAATATTATGCTATGGGTCAATTTTCAAGGTACATAAGACCTGGTGATACTATAATTCACTGTGACAAAAACACACTCGGTGCATACAACAAAAAAACAGGCAAAATTACCATTGTTGCAGTTAATGACACAAGCAAAACCAAGCACCTGACCTTTGCACTTGAAGGCTTTGAAACCGAAGGCAGAACCGCCCAAATAATCAGGACAAGCGGCAGCCTTGAAGATGGTGAAAAATGGGCACTTCTTGGTTCAGTTGATGTTATTTACAACAAAATCAAGGTTGATTTAAAAAGCAATTCTGTTACTACATTTATTATAAAGTAGGCAATATATATGGAATATTTAATTTACAAAATTGAAAATCTAACAAACCGAGAATATGATAAATGGTTTTCATTAATGACAGAAGAAAAACAAGAAAGAGTGAGCAGATATAAAGATTTTGAAAGAAGAAAATGCTCCGTTGCAGGTGAAAAGCTTGTTAAAGAGTATATCGGAAATGCTTTGAATATCGTTCCCGAAAGTCTTGAAATTCTAACAGACAAAAACGAAAAACCATATATTGAAAACTGTAAAATTCATTTCAATATTTCTCATTGTGAAAATATGCTTGTTTGTGCCTTTTCATATGAAGAAATCGGCATTGATATTGAAAGAATAAGACCGATTTCACTTAATATTCTTAAACGATTTTTCTCAGAAGAAGAACAGGAATATGTTTTAGGACACACACCAACACAAGATGATTATAAAAAGTGCGAAAACACAGAAACTCTTGAAAGATTTTACAGAATTTTCACATTAAAGGAAGCTATCTGCAAAAAAAGCGGAATTGGTATCAAAGGTTTAAAAGATGCAAATGCACTCCCCTATCTTAACAAATCTTCTATAAAAAACTGCTTTGTAATTTCAATAATTGAATAAAAACAGACCTGATGCTCTAATTTGTGAGTATCAGGTCATTTTTAATATTCAATTTTCTCATCAATCTCGATTGAATCAGGCGTTACAAGGCAATCATAAACAAGCACTTTAACACCCTTTTCTCTTGCAGAATTTAAAGCATCGGCAAACTCTTTATGATGCTCTGCATTGGGTTCAAACCCTTTGACACCTTTCATCTGAACAACGAAAATTATGTAGGCTTCAAAGCCTTGTTTAATGCAGGATATAAGTTCTTTTATATGCTTAACTCCGCGTTCTGTGGGAGCATCAGGAAAGCTTACAACTCCGTCATTTTCAAGGGTAACTCCCTTAACCTCAATAAATGCTTTTCGTTCCCCATCTTCAACATAAAAATCAAACCTTGAATTACCGAATTTAACCTCTCTTTTAATTACTGCATTTTCGGGAAAAAGTTCACCTTTCTGAAGCCATTCCGAAACTACATCATTAGGAACCTGACTATCCATATTAACGAGCAAAATTCCTCTGTCAGTTACCTTTTCAACTGCTATTAAATCATATTTGGTTTTGCGGTTGGGATTATCGGAAACAAACAAATAAACCTTTGCATTTGGTACAAGCAGTTCCTTGCATCGTCCTGTGTTTTTAACGTGAACGGTTTCAATATTTCCGTCAACCAGAACCTTCGCAATAAATCTGTTAGGACGTTCAAGGAAAACGCCCTCAATTACTTTTGAGTATTTAATATTATCACCTTAAATCAACTTTTCTAACAATGCACAACAACCCTCATAAATATCGTTATAGCAGGTTTCAAAATCACCGCTGTACCACGGGTCTGCAACATCTCCGCCACGAGAGGTATGGCTCATTAATTTTGTAACCTTATTTTCCTTATCAGAGCCGATTATTCTCATAATATTGCGAATATTATTGCTATCCATAGCAATTAAATAATCATAATTATCATAATCGCTCTTTTTAAGCTGAACTGCTCTTTTTCCCTCGCAAGAAATATTGTGCTTCGCTAACTCTCTTTTTGCAGGCGGATAAACGGGATTACCAATTCCGTTCCATATTTCCTCTGTACTTGTAGCACATGAAGAAACATAAAACCTTTCTGAAATCCCCTTTTTACAAATTAAATCCTTAAAAACAAACTCTGCCATAGGGCTTCTGCAAATATTACCATGGCAGACAAACATTATTTTAATCATATTATTCCCATTCTAAATCATTGTTTTTTGCACCTAACTCAAAATGATATTTAACAATACCTAAATCCATCTTTGAATAAGGTCCGATAAGTGCTTTAGCTTTAACTTGGTTTCCGCCTTTATAGGTAAAGTGGAATTTCTGTTGGTTAACAGCAGTTGGTGCAGTCATTGAAGCATTAACCCCATCCATAAACCATTCAGGTGCTTCTGCTTCACAGGTATAAACCTCTTCAATTGGTTTGTTCTTATGAGGTCTGCCTTGATGAATGCCGTAACCGATCGAAATCACGAGATAGAATTTTTCGCCCTTGTTAATTTCATAAGTAACCTTCCTTTTATTAAAGGTAAGAGCAACCCAACAACTGTTTATGCCAAGAGCCTGACAAATTAAAACGAGCTCTTCGCCATAGTAACCTATTTCTTCATCCTTGCCTTTTTCTCCAACTGCAACAATATAATCTGTGCAACCGCTGAAATGACCATAAGAAGCGGCAGCACCCTGAAAAGCTTCAGGCTCATTCACAACTAACTGAAAATGCAGACCACTCTTTTTATTAACTTCTTCAATTGCCTTGTTAAGAGCTTCAATATGCTCTTTCTTCAAGGGTTCATCTGTATATCTTCTCACAGAATTTCTTTCAAGCATTGCTTTATACAAATCCATTTTTGTTCTCCTGTTAAATTATTTGACATTATTATAAATGATAATTATTTATTGTACAAGGGCAAATTATATGATATACTTTCATTATGATTTAACAGGAGTGTTTTTTATGAATAAAATCAGGTTTGGTATTGTAGGAACAGGAAATATTGCTCACCGCTTTGCCGATGCAATTCAGAATGTTCCTCAGGCAGAGCTGACTGCAGTTGCTTCAAGAACAAAAGAAAATGCAGAAACTTTCGGAAATGAGTATAATATTCCTAACAGATTTTACAGTTATGAAGCTATGGCAAAATCCGAGAAAATTGACGTTGCATATATTGCAGTTCCGCATTCAGGTCACGCAGAGTGTTCAATTCTTATGATGAACAATAAAAAGCATGTTATTTGCGAAAAACCTCTTGCAGTTAATACAATAGAAGTTGAAGAAATGATTGCTTCTGCTAAAGAAAACGATGTTTTTCTTATGGAGGCTATGTGGGCAAGGTTAGTCCCCGGAACAATAAAGCTCCTTGAACTAATTGAAAACGGCCTTTTAGGCGAAATTAAAGGTGTTGAAGGTAAATTCTGTTATACTATGGACGAAGATGAAATGGATCACCACGTATTAAAAAATGAAAACGGTGGCGGTTCTCTTCTTGATGTTGGTGTTTATGGCCTTAACTTTGCGAGCTGGTATCTTGGCAAAGATGTTGAGAAAATTGATGCGCAAGCTGAGGTATGGAATGGTATTGATACCCATACCTGTGCACTTTTAAAATATAAAGGCGGTGCAGTTGCAGATATTTCTTCTGCGGTTCTTTTAAGAAAGCCGAACGAGGGTTACGTTTACGGAACAAAAGGCTTTGTTCACATTAACCGCTTCTATGCACCTCAGGAAATTGAAATAACTCTTCTTGACGGCACAAGAGAAACAATTGAAACAAAATATCTCGGCAACGGCTTTGAAGAGCAGATTATTCACGTTTGCGAATGTGTTGAAAAAGGCTTAAAAGAAAGCCCTATAAACACTTTTGAACAAACCTTATTCATAACAAAACAAATGGATGAAATCAGAGAAATAATCGGGGTTAAATACCCTCAGGACAAATAATAAAGGTAGTTTTATGTTAGGTATTTTAATTGTAATTTACATAGTTTTTATATCACTTGGTCTGCCCGACTCGGTTTTCGGTGTCAGTTGGCCAGTTTTGCACGTTGAATTCGGAATTCCTGAAAGCTTCGCTTCGGTCTATAGCATAATAATCGGTGTATGCTCAGGCGGAGTTAGCTTTATTGCAGGCAAGCTTTTAAGAAAATTTGGTACTGCAAATGTAACATTGGTTTCAATACTTCTGACCGCACTGGGCCTTTTAGGAATAAGCTTTTCACCAAATATCATTGTTATGATGATTTGTGCTGTTATAATGGGTTATGGTGCAGGTGCTATTGATACAGGTCTTAATAACTATATTTCTCTTCACTATGAAGCAAGACATATGAGCTGGCTTCATTGCTTCTGGGGTGTTGGCGTTACAATAAGCCCTCTTATTATGTCTGTTTTCCTTAACGGTGAAAACGGTAGTTGGCGCAACGGTTACAGAATACTTGCATTAATTCAATTTTCAATTGCTTTACTTGTTGCGTTTTCTCTCAAGAAATGGAAAAAGATTGAAAAAGGAACAGTTCAGGAAACAGAGGAAGAGGAAGAGGAAGGCGAAAAGCATAGCTTAATTGATATTCTCAAATTAAAGGGTGCATTAACAAGCATTCTTTCCCAAGGTCTTTATTGCAGTATGGAGTTTTTAATTGGTACATGGGGCGCAAGCTTTCTTGTTAACAGCTACGATTATTCTCCTGATGTTGCAGCAAGATGGGTTTCTCTTTATTATGGCGGAATAATGATAGGGCGACTTATTTCAGGATTTATTTCCATAAAAGCAAGTGATAACACACTTATCCGAGGTGGTATTGCAACTGCTTTCATAGGGATAGTGATTTTAGCTTTACCTTTAGGTAGTGTTTCTGTTACAGGGCTACTTTTAATCGGTGTTGGCTTCGGTCCTATTTTCCCAAGCATTCTTCATAGCGTACCTGAACGATTTGGCGCAAAATATTCTGCCGACCTTACAGGCTTCCATATGGGTGGTGCTTATGGTATAGGCTTTGCAGTTCAGCTTACTTTCGGTTATATCGCAACTGCTACCACATTTAAAATCACACCATTTGTGCTTTTAGGTTTTATTATTCTTTTATTCGCAGTAAATGAATTCACAATAAAAACAATTAAGAAATCGAGGGCAATTAAATGAAAACTGCTTTAATTTTAGAGGGTGGCGGTATGAGAGGGCTTTATACTGCAGGTGTTCTTGATATTCTTATGAAAAATGATATTTATACCGATGTTGCGGTTGGTGTTTCTGCAGGTGCATTATTCGGAATTAATTATAAATCAAAGCAAATCGGAAGAGTTTTAAGATATAACATTAAATATGCAGGTAACCCTTCTTACACAGGTTGGAAGTCACTTTTAAAAACAGGAAATCTTATGAACAAGGAATTTTGGTTCGAAGATATTCCGTTTAAGCTTGACCCAATGGACTGCGAAACTTATAGAAATAACAAAACAGAATTTCACGCAGTAATAACAAATCTTCAGAACGGAAAAGCTGAATATAAAAGCATTTTTGATTTAGAAAACGAAGAATGTATGGAATATTTAAGAGCATCAGGCTCATTACCCTTTTGCTCAAAGCCTGTTATAGTT
The DNA here is from genome assembly GCA_045606545.1 of Acutalibacteraceae bacterium. GTDB lineage: Bacteria > Bacillota > Clostridia > Oscillospirales > Acutalibacteraceae > DTU089. The sequence goes on from JAZUSD010000102.1 coordinate 105,694, forward strand.
AATGATGTTCCATATCTTGACGGAGGTATTGCCGACAGCATTCCTTTAAAAGAATATTTTGAAAATGGCTACGAAAAAGCTATTGTAGTTCTTACAAGACCGCAGAATTATCGCAAAAGCGGTGGTATTCACGGTGCAAATTTATTCTATAAAAAATACCCTGAATTTGTAAAAACGCTTTCAAACAGAAACAAAGTTTATAACGAACAATGCGAATATGTAGAAAAATTAGAAAAAGAGGGCAAAATCCTTGTTATCCGTCCAAGTGAATTTGTTGATATTTCAAGAACAGAAACAGACAGAAGGATTATGCAACAAATGTATGATTTAGGCATCAAGGATGCAGAAAACAAATTAAACGATATAATTATATATCTCGAAAAATAAGGTGATGTTATGGCAACAAGAACAATTTATAAACACGTTGCAGTTATCGGTATTGACGGTATGGGTAATTTTAATACCCTCACTGAAACACCCAATTTAGATAAAATATTTGAAAATGGTGCAACAACTAATTTCGGTTTTTCAATGGACCCAACTATCAGTGCAGAAAACTGGGGGGCAATGCTTCTTGGCGCAGAGCCAATCGTACACGGTCTTACAAATAGTAAATTAAGCCATAACGACCATAAAAACAAGCTTCTACCCTCTTTATTCAAAAGAATATACAACGCCATTCCAGATGCAAAGCTTTATTCATATTGCAACTGGAATCCTATAAATATCGGTTTAATTGAAAAAGACATTCCCGTCGAGAAATACACAAACGGAAATGATAAAGAGCTTACCGATGAAATTATAAAAATAATTAAAGAAAAACCCACTTTCTTATTCGTTCACTTTGATGAAACAGACGGTTCAGGCCACAGAAACGGTTACGGAACAGAAGAACAGCTTGAAACCATAAGATACGAGGACAAGCAAACAGGTCGCATCTTTAAAGCTTATGAAGAAGCAGGAATAATCGATGAAACTTTATTCATAGTTATTGCAGACCATGGTGGATTTGAACACAGTCACGGTGGTTATTCCGATGGTGAAAAATACATCTTCTTTGGTGCAAGAGGTAAAGGCATTGAAAAATCAACAATAGAATATATGAGAACAGTTGATTTATATTCAATTGTTCTTTATGCTCTCGGTATTGATATTCCGAATTATGATTTAAAGGGCTTTTGTTCACAGGTTCCTGCAGGTCTTTTTCCCGATTATAATGGCACTTATGAAAGGATTATAGGTAAACCCTATAATCCCGAAATCAAGCCTACACCCGATTATAAATCAGAAAAAGGCTTAAGTGCATTTATACCCGAAGAAAGAACAAAGCTTGCTCTTTTCTTTGATAATAACACCGTTGATGCAACAGGCAAAAACCAAGTAACATCAACTGTCGGTACAGTTAAATTCTACTCCGAAGGTGTTCGTGGAGCGAGAGTTGAGCTTGGCACAAACGGTCATTTTGTAATAGATGGCTTCAAATTAGGTAGCGGTAGCTTTACTGCTTCGTTATGGATAAAAATCGACAGAGATTTAGTAGATGAGCCTGCAATTTTTGCTAACAAAAACTGGAGCGGAAGAAGATGCACTTGTGGTGTGCTTTTAGCTTTAAGATGCTCAAATACTGCTCTTAATATCGGTTGCGGAGATGATGATTTCGATTTTGTAACACCGTTCCCTCCCGAAATTTCAACAGGCTGGGTTCACGCTATATTTGTTGTTGATAAAGAAAACAGAAAGGTGCAAACCTATTACAATTTCAAGCTTTGCCACGAAACAGAGCTTGAGCCACAGTACCTTATTGAGCTTGATAATATGCCTTTCACAATCGGCAACGATGCTTTAGGCACATACAATCAAGAATATCAAGCACTTTACAATATCGACGATTTATTCTTCTTCGATGGCGCATTCAACGAAAAAGATATCAACAAATTAAAAGAATATTACAATTTATAATTAAGGATTAAGTATGTATAAAGTAAGGGTAAACAACAGAATAGTTGAAGTGCCTGTAGGGACAATTTTGTCTGATGTTTTAATAAAATCGGACGAAAATCTCCCACACCTTTGCGGTGGTAAAGGCACTTGCAAAAAATGTCTGGTTCTGATTAACGGCAAAGAAGAGCTTTCCTGCCAATACGAAATAAAATCAGACATAGATGTTGTTTTGCCTGAAAATAATAAAATTGCTTCTGAAACGGGAGCAAATGAGTACGGAGAAATCACAGAAAACTGTTGCTTCTGCCTTGATATCGGCACAACAACTCTTGCTCTCGCTCTTGTTTCCCTTGATAAAAAGAACATTATAATAGTTAAAACCGCCACAAACCCTCAAAGAGCTTTCGGCGGTGATGTTTTAACACGAATTGAATATTGCAATAAAAACAGTGTTTCGGAACTGCAAACTTCTCTGATTAATAAAATCAATATAATGATTAATGAGTTTGGTGTTAACCGAATAAATACGTTGTATGTTTCGGGAAACACAGCAATGCTTCACATCTTTTTCGGTGTTGACCCGTCATCAATTGGCGTTGCGCCTTACACACCTGTTTTTCTTGAAAGTAAAGAAATAAATGCAAACAAAATAGGTATAAAGAACATTAAAAAGGTGATTTCTCTCCCCTGCATTTCTGCTTTTGTAGGTGCAGATTTAGTTGCAGGTATAAACTATGGCGGATTGCCTGAAAATAACAAATATAACTTGCTTGTTGACCTTGGAACAAATGCAGAAATTGTGCTTTATAATAAAAACAAGCTTTTCTGCACATCTGCTGCAGCAGGACCTTGCTTCGAGGGCTCAAACATCACCTGCGGTATGAGTGCAACAGATGGCGCAATTTACAGCTATTCAATTGACGGAAGTTATGAAACTATTAATAACACCCAACCGAAAGGAATTTGCGGAACAGGACTCATTGATATTATTGCCATTCTTCTCAAAAAGGGCATAATTGATGAAACCGGTTATATGGATTGTGAGGAATTTTTCATAACCGAGAACATTAAATTAACTCAAAAAGATATACGCCAATTCCAGCTTGCCAAATCTGCCGTTTATTCGGGCATTTCAACCATTTTAAGAGAAAGTTCGATATCATTTAGGGCTATAGAAAACCTCTTTATTTCAGGCGGATTTTCGGCAAAAATCAACATCGAAAACGCAGTTAAAACAGGACTTTTACCAAAGGAATTAAAAGATAAAGTAATTGTATTAAATAACAGCAGTTTGCTCGGTACGGTGAAATATGCTTGTGAAAAAAATGATTTATCAGTATATCTGAAAAATACTGAATATATTGATTTATCTATGAATAATTTTTTCAGTGAATTATTTATCGAAAATATGGAGTTTTAATATTAAATGGGATGCAAAAAAATTTCGTTTTTTGCATCCCATTTACTTGGTCCCTTTAGGGGTGGAAATAAACCCCCGGTTCTACCGGGGGAAGAAAAAGGCTTTAGCAAAGCCAAAAACGGCGCGCTCAAAGCCGCCGAAGTAGTTGCAAATAATTAATCCTCCAAGTAGAATGAATGTGGTTTGGCCGCCGCATTACAAAGTACAAGGAGGAAAAATTAGTGAAAAAAGATAGTGAAATAAAAAGTT
>JAZUSD010000103.1:0-6962 GCA_045606545.1 Acutalibacteraceae bacterium
CATAATGGAAACGCCGTGCTCTGCCTTACCAACAACCGCAGGGCCGGCAACGCCCATCAGTGCGATAATGAACATAAGAAGATATGTACCCCACATCAGCTTTTTCGGTGCAGGAATGCCGTCGCTCTTCTTAACAAATCTCGGCAAACGCTCCTTACCCGCAGGGATACGGAGGAAGAAGATAAACAGAAGCACAAGAGCCACCACCATTGCATAGCGGAAGGCAGAGAACGGAATAGATATAACCTCGTTCTGAACCAAAGCGATCAGGAACACCGCTATACCGTAGCCGAAGGTCAGATACTTAACGCTGCTTTTCTCGGAAAAGCAGTTGACCACAAGGAACGTTTCAAAGCAGATCATCAGGCAGCAGCAGAAAATCTGCAGGTAAATGTTAAACCGCAGAATATCCTCCGGCAGAGGAAGAAAGAAAGCAACTGCCGAAACGAGTGCAACACCCGTGGCGATCCGCTGAACCCACACGATAATCTTCGGCAAAAAGATCATCGTAAGGATACCCAGTATATAACAAACCGCTGTCAGAGTGGTGCCATAATCTATGTTAATGGGGAGTGGGATTTTTCCATCCATTGCCGAGGACGGCTCAAGGAAATAATAGCTAAATCCCATCTCCCAAAAGCTGAACATAGAGAAGCAGACGAGCATCCAAAGCGGAATATCTCTCCTCTTTTTCTGGTTTTCTATGAGAATAGGGTGATTCATAAACCGCACCTTCCTTTGCTGCGAAAAATCATCGCAAAATCGTAAAAATCATTGAATTCTTTAAAAAACTCACCCGAACAGGTGGTTTTTTCCTAAAAACCCCCCAAACGGGGGGTGCAAAACGGACAAAAAATCAATATAATTAAATCATAACAGTATCTTTTCTAAATAGAATTATAAATTACATTTTTCTTTTTTTCAAGAATATACGAGAAATACTACCCAAAAAGGTAGTGTGTGTGTCAAATCCCCCTATATTGGGCAGGTTACATCTTCAGCTTGACAAAGTATAATTATCCTTGAAGAGGTGGCGTATGGGAATACTGAATTATTTCGATTATATTGCATTGGCAGAAAACGAACATAAGAGGCTGCTTGAAATTTATCCCGAGCTGGAAAAACTATCGAGGCGTGAACTTGAGGTTTTCGCTCATCTTCTTACCGACAAAACGCAGGCACAGATAGCGGAGGAATTGTTTATTACACATTCTTCCGTGCATTTCCATTGCAAAAACATATACCGTAAACTCGGTATAAAAAGCCGTAAACAAATATTGATAAGATATAAAGATTTATAAGGAGGAACCTTTATGGGATTTCTGGAAAGAATTTTGAGAAAAGGAATAAGCGATGGCGTAAGCAAGGCAGTAGGTGATGCAATCAGCAAAGCTATTAAACCTTCTGTAACGGAATTTGCCAATAAAACCGCACAGCAGTTTGACGATGCAGCCCGTAATGCACAGTCATCGCAGACATACGCCTCTGCTCCTTTTGTTCAGAAAACATACAACACCGATGACAGTTATTTTGCGTCTGTTATCACCGAAGCAAGCTTCCCCGGTTATTCAATCTCAACAAATGTTCACGCCAAAAACTTTGATGCAAGTGCGCATCCGAGCTGCTACCCGATTTCATACCTTTTCTCAAACGGTTCTCAGCCTAAGCTTGCAGTTCTTGTTATGAACAGGAATCAGTACCGTTCTATGATTGCAAAAGGAACTTACAAGGTTCTTGACGATAACGGCATTCCTTACATCCGTTTCTTCAAGGGAATGGAAAACGAAAGCGGATATGTCATTAACCGAATAAGAGAAAACCTCAAATAATTTTTGCTTAAAACAGAGAGAAAAGCTTTATGCGCCTGTGAAGAACCCAGCACGGAACTTTATGAGTTTTGCAGGCAGCCGTTTCGTGTACGGTTTCGTATCGCAAAATTGCGATGTTAAATCATTTTCTCTCTGTTTTTTTATTTAATGATTTATGTGCGTAATTGATAAACTGTTTGAAAAGGAAATATGGGAAGCCTTTTTTATTCACAAAATTGAGCAGGGAAACATAAGCGAAAAGGATACTGCAGACCTTCGGAGGCTTATTGACGGCAAGGAATATCTTCCCGTTGCAGGCAGAATCAGAATCAATCAAAGCTTTTCAGCTCCGCAAAAAACGCTTATCAGCAAATCAAAAGCAGGCAGAAAAAGAACTGTATATACTTTTGGCAGAGAAGAAAACTATGTTTTAAAGCTGATTTCCTTTCTTCTTCGTGATTATGATTATCTTTTTTCACCGAATCTTTATTCCTTCCGAAAAGAATCGGGAGTTAAAAAAGCCGCAGAGGATGTTATGAAAATCAAGGATTTGGATGACAGATATGTCTACAAAGCCGATATAAGTGACTATTTCAACTCGGTTGATGTTGATATTCTTCTTCCGAATTTAAAAAAAGCTTTAAGTGACGATTCCGAATTATATTTGTTTTTTGAAACACTTCTCCGAAATCCGTATGTGCAGTATAACGGTGAATTGCTTGAAGAACGAAAAGGGATTATGGCAGGTGTTCCCGTATCTGCATTTCTTGCAAATTTTTATCTGCGTGAGCTTGATGAATATTTCTTCAGTCGAAATATTCCCTATATCCGATATTCGGATGACATTCTTGTTTTTGCAAAGGATGAATCCGAGCTTGACGAAAGCATCAAGGCTATAAAAAACTGCCTTTTTTCAAAAAAACTCACCATCAATCCCGATAAGGAAACAATAACAAATCCGGGTGAAAAATGGACTTTCCTCGGCTTTTCTTATCACAACGGAATAATTGACATCAATGATGTTTCTTTTGAAAAGCTCAAAGCAAAAATGCGAAGAAAAGCAAGGTCGCTTTCACGGTGGGCAAGCAAGAAGAATCTGCCCGGAGAATATGCGGCAAGAGCTTTTGTAAAACGGTTCAACACAAAGCTTTATGATAATCCCGTTTACAGCGAGCTGACGTGGACACGGTGGTTTTTCCCTGTTATAAACACCGATGAAACTCTGAAAAAGATTGATGAATATATGCAGGAGTGCATCCGTTATCTCGCAACGGGAAAAAGAACAAAATCACGCTATAATTTCAGATACGAGGACATAAAAAATCTCGGCTACAGAAACCTTGTGAATGAATATTATAAATTCAAAAATGTTGATAATGTCTGATTAACAGGGAAAAGAGGATGAAATGGAAAATTTTAAAAAACTGACAATTCTTCATTCAAACGATATGCACGGAGATTTTCTTGCCGAGGAAATTGACAGCAGCCTTGTGGGCGGAGTTTCAATGCTTTCGGGGTATGTCAACAAGGTCAGAGCGGAAGCTGAAAACTGCATTTACTGCGTTGCGGGCGATATGTTCAGAGGCTCTGTTATTGACTCGGAATTTCAGGGAGTATCGACAATCGAAATTATGAATATGCTTGCCCCGGATGTTGTGACTGTCGGCAACCACGAGGCGGATTACGGAATTGCACACCTCCTGTTCATTGAGAAATGTGCCAAATTTCCGATTATCAACGCAAACCTTTATATAAAAACAAACGGTGCAAGGCTTTTCAAGCCTCACCATATAGCTGAAATTGACGGAATGAAAATTCTGTTTATCGGCATTCTGACCGAAGAGGTGCTTGCACTTACAAAAAAAGACGGACTTATCGGCACATTTGTTGACGTCAACGAAGCTGCCTGCGAGGTCGGAAGAATATGTAACACCTATAATGCCGTTGATGTTGACCTGACCGTTCTTCTCACACACATCGGCTTTGAGGAAGACAAAGAGCTTGCCGCAAGGCTTGACCCTGCGTGGGGTGTGGATATTATCATCGGAGGTCATTCACATACTTTCATCACCGAGCCCGAGGTTGTAAACGATATTATTATCGTGCAGGCGGGAACGGGCACCGATCAAATCGGAAGATTTGACATAACCGTCAACACCGACGAAAACCGTGTTGACAGCTATAACTGGCAGAGCATTCCCATATGCAAAGAAACCTGCCCGAGAGATGAAGCACTTGAAAAGATAATTGAATTCTACAAAGGTCAGACTGACAAAAAATACACCCGCCTTGTTACGAAATTCAAACGCCGGCTTACCCATCCGTCACGCTACCGTGAAACAGAAATCGGCGGACTTTTTGCCGACATACTGTGCGAAAGCCTCGGACTTGATGCTATGCTTCTCGGTTCGGGAAGCCTGCGAAGCACAGAACTCGGTCCGATTGTTCTCTTCTCCGATTTTGTCGAGTGCTTTGCGTATGACGATGCAGCCCATATGCTGTCGGTAACGGGTAAACAGTTCAGGCGGATGATTGAATTTATGCTCCGTGATGAGGTCTGGACAGGCTCGCATTGCGAATTTTATCAGCTTTCAAGGGGAATGAGGGTTGTTTATAACCGCAGCACTCATGAATTCAAGGATTTTTCTCTTAACGGGGAACCGATTGATGACAACAAAATCTATAAAATCGGGCTTCAGCATTATCATTTTATAAACTTTGAAAGCTTTTTCTCGGTTTCATATGATGAAATATGCAAAAACGGCAGACCGAGAATTCTTTCAACCTCCTGCAGAGAGATACTTGACGAATATCTTTCCGCACATCAGAATCTTGACCATAAGATTGACGGAAGACTTGTGGTTGAATAAGCTCATTCCGAGCATTTCATAAAAAACATATTCAAAGAGGAGGAAAATGCAATGAAAAAATTATTGGCATTTTTGCTGTCATTGATTTTGCTATTATCTGTTTTCTCGGTGATGACATTTGCGGCGGAGGAAAACGATATATCGAAATTTGAACTGCCTGCCCCGAAAGCCCCCAATTACTTCGTCTATACCGACGGGGATGCAACCGAAGGTCATCACGACCATCTGCTAATGATCATGGTCGCCGATCCGGAGGTGGCACTTCTTGCGGCAGAGTACGACCGTGACAGCGAGGCGTTTTACGAAAAATACGGTCTTTGGTCATTTGAGATCTGTATACAGTACGACGTATCGCTGGATGGCGAGGACAATTGGCAACACACAAGCGAGTGGGATAGTCAGTACAACGTAGGCAGCTACGGCGAAGGCTTCCAAAGCGTATCGCTCCGATCCGAACTGATGGATGACTTTGAGTTCTTCTGGCTGACCTATTACGAAGGCCCCGATTCCAATACCTTCGCTCCCTATAAGCCTGCCATTCTTACCGAAAAGTTTACGGGTGACGGCTACGAGAACGATATTTATTCCTTCGATGTGGAAAATCACAGCCTCTACATCCGCTGCCGATACTATATGGAGTGGGAAACCTTCGATGCCGAGAAGAATGAGATCGGCACAAAACAGTCCAAATTCTCCGATTGGTCGGAAAGTGCTGTCTTTGGCAAGAACAGCACGCAGATCACCCCCAACGAGCCGACTACATACGCAGCTCCCGTGATCTCCAATATGAAGATCGTGCTTTCCGAGGGTGACGAGAACAGCCACATTGAGTACGCACAGACCACACCCGAATCGGTTTGGATGAACGGCGTGTACTACCTGATGAAAGAAGAAGGTCAGTTTGACGGACTCGAAACGCAGGTCAGCATCGACGGCGGTGAATGGATCGAGTTTGACACCGCAGATGCAGGCGGCGATTGGTGCCTCTGGAACGGCAGCAGAACCGCACACAACTTTGACATTCCCATAGAAGAAAACAGTAATGTTAGGCTCCGTGTCCGCTTCACCGGTACTCACGGCCCCTCCGAATGGTCGAATATACTGGAAATCAATGGCGGCGGTACACAGGAGATTCCCGACAATACGAATAAGCCTACCGACGAGCCGACCATCGACGAGCCGGACGAGGAAAAATGCTCCCTCTGCGGCTTCTGTTCCGTTCCTTTCGGACTGTGCATCTTCATCTGGATTGCAATTGCGCTGGCTGTTATTCTTGTGATTGTGCTCATCATCATGATCGCAGCCAAAAAGAAGAAATGCCCGAACTGCAAGACCAAATGCAAAAAGAAAGACAAATGCTGCCCTAAATGCGGTCAGCAACTGAAATAATACGAAAGTGAGGAATACACAATGAAAAAACTTTTAGCAATCTTACTTGCCGTTGTTATGCTTCTCGCCTTCGCCGCCTGCGGTGACAAAGACGGTGAAACAACAACTGCGGCAAACGGCGAAAACAACGAAACAATCAATGCCCAGGATGTTGTTGACAAGGCTCTTGAAGAAGCTGAAGAACACGAATCCTTCAGTCAGGGAGCAGTTGAGTATTATCTCAAAAAGGCAGTCGGCATCAAGTTTGACGACATCAAGCCTGACTGGGAATGGAAGCTCAAGAGCGATTATTCCGCTTATGCCGATGACCCTGCTTCGGGCATAGGTCATGCCGTAATCACCTTTACCAAAGCTGAAGGCGAAGTTACGGATGACGAGTTTGATGCGTGGTATGAAAAGTTGTTTGATACAACTGCAAAGGCATCGGATGACGGCTATAACATCAGAGGCTATGAGTTCGCAGGCGACGGAGAGGATGCTCTCGGCGAAGTAACTCTTGATGAAGCTCTTGACAGCTGGCTTATGAAAGGCTGGGCATTCAGAGTTGACGGCAAAATTTATGTTGTTTATGTCAGCGATGAATATGATAACAGTAAAGACAGCGAGCTTGGCAAGCTGTTCTATTATGACGGTGCAAAGGTTGATATCGGCGCAGGTCTGCAGAAAAGTATGAGCGATACTATGGATGAAGCTGAAAGCTACCTTGCAGAAAATGAAGATGCAATAAAAGATGCGTTAAACGATTATCTTAATTAAAGGAGGAAATTTTAATGTTAACTTGTAAACAGTGCGGAGCACAGATTGAAGACGGCGTAATGAACTGCACAAACTGCGGTGCATCCATTGAAGCACCCGTTCAGCAGAACCAACCCATTGATTTATCAGAAAAATTCAA
>JAZUSD010000104.1:0-15914 GCA_045606545.1 Acutalibacteraceae bacterium
AAAAACAAGAAAAAAAGCTTTAAAATAAGGTATAATATATGATAGGTTGTATCTTGATTTTTCATAATACAATATGTTATAATAAACTGATTATTTTTGTATGGAAACTCATACTAATTTTGCGGTAATAAGGAGATGTGTTTTTATGATGTACGATGTTGCAGTAATCGGTGCAGGTGTTGCAGGTGCTCTTATTACAAGAGAGCTTTCAAAATATAACATTAAAATTGCACTTCTTGAAAAATGCAACGATTGTGCAATGGGGGCAACGAAGGCTAACAGTGCAATTGTGCATGCAGGCTTTGACGCTGTGCCCGGAACACTTAAAGCAAAGCTCAATGTTCGCGGTGTTGAGCTTATGAAAAACTTTTGTAAGGAACTTAATGTTCCGTTAAAGAACAATGAAGCTCTTGTTGTGGCTTTTTCGGAGGAGGAAATCCCACACCTTAATAAGCTTCTTGAACGCGGTGAAAAGAACGGTGTGCCGGAGCTTCGCGTTGTAAACAGAGAGGAGCTTGTTAAACTCGAGCCTAATATAGGTGATACAGCGGTTGCAGCACTTGTTGCTCCCACATCCTCTATTGTTTGTCCTTATGAGCTTACAATAGCCGCTGTTGAAAATGCGGTAACAAATTGTGCAGAGTTTATAAGGAATTGTAAGGTTGAAAAAATTGAAGCTGATGATGACGGCTTTGTGCTCGCCACAACACAAGGTGAAATTAAAAGCCGTTATGTAATAAATGCTGCAGGTGTTCATTCGGGTAAGGTAGCACAGCTTATAGGGGACAATTCAATTGAAATAATTGTCCGTCACGGTGATTATTATCTTCTTGATAAATCACAAGGTACTCTTGTAAGCCGTACAATTTTCCAGTGTCCCACAAAAATGGGTAAGGGCGTTCTTGTTTCACCCACTGTTGACGGTAATCTTATTGTTGGTCCCTCCGCAACAGATATTGATGATGGTGATGATGTTGCAACAACAAGTAACGGTCTTAACAGTATTTATACCGCAGCAACAAAGAGCGTTCCTGCAGTTTCCTTGAGAAATGCAATTACCTCATTCAGCGGTAACAGAGCGCATCCCACAACAGATGATTTTATTATCGGTTCTTCATCTGTGAATAAGAAATTTATAAATGTTGCAGGTATTGAGTCACCCGGTCTTTCGTCAGCTCCTGCAATTGCAGAAATGGTTGAGGGTATAATGAATGAGCTTACAGGCGGTATGGAGAAAAAAGATAATTATAATCCCATTCGTCCCGAGCCTGTTCGTTTCCGTCAGATGAGCACGGAGGAAAGAGCAGAGCTTATTAAAAAGAATAAAGCCTACGGCAGAATTGTTTGTCGTTGCGAAACTATAACCGAGGGTGAAATTATTGATGCCATTCACGCTCCTGCGGGTGCACGTGATGTTGACGGTGTTAAGAGAAGAACAAGAGCAGGTATGGGCAGATGTCAGGGCGGCTTCTGCGGCAGCAAGGTGGTTGAAATTCTTGCAAGAGAATTAGGCGTACCTATGAATGAAATTACAAAATTCGGCGGCGAGTCGAAAATTATGTACCATAAAACAAAGTAAGGAGGTAGGGCAGAATGTTGAATTATGATTTAGTTGTAGTCGGCGGCGGCCCTGCCGGAATGGCTGCGGCTCTCAAAGCAAAGGAAGAGGGCGTTGAAAAAATAGTTATTCTCGAGAGAGCTGAAACTCTCGGTGGTATTCTTGAACAATGTATTCACACAGGCTTCGGTCTTCATTATTTCGGTGAAGAGCTTTCAGGTCCTGAATACGCAGGAAGATTTATTGAACAGGTTGAGAAAACCGATATTGATGTTTTTACAGATACAATGGTTCTCAACATTTCCGATGATAATGTTGTTACCGCGGTAAATAATAATGAGGGACTTATGCAGTTTAAGGCAATTGCAGTTGTTCTTGCTATGGGTTGCCGTGAAAGACCTCGCGGAGCTCTTTCAATTGCAGGCTCAAGACCCGCAGGTATTATGACTGCAGGCACTGCACAGAAATATGTTAACATTGACGGCTATATGCCCGGTAAAAAGGTTGTTATTCTCGGTTCAGGCGACATCGGTCTCATTATGGCAAGAAGAATGACCCTTGAGGGCGCAGAGGTTAAGGTCGTTTGCGAGCTTATGCCTTACTCTGGCGGTCTTACAAGAAATATCGTTCAATGCCTTGACGATTTCGGTATTCCGCTCCGCTTAAGCTGTACTGTTGTTAAAACTCACGGTAAAGAAAGACTTGAAGGTGTTACAATCGCTCAGGTTGATGAAAAGCTTCAACCCATTCCGGGAACAGAAGAATACATTGAATGCGATACTCTTCTTCTTTCCGTTGGTCTTATTCCCGAAAACGAGCTTTCAAAGGATGTAGGCGTAGAGCTTGACAGAGTAACAAGCGGTCCTGTTGTTGACGAATACAGAGAAACTCTTCACCCGGGTATTTTTGCTTGCGGTAATGTTCTTCAGGTTCACGACCTTGTTGACTATGTTACCGAAGAAAGCCAGATTGCAGGTAAAGGTGCTGCAGACTACATTTTCGGCAAGAAAAAAGGCGGTACGTTTATTAACACAAAGGGAATCAACGGTGTTCGTTACATTGTTCCCCAAAGAGTTAATATTGAGGGTGAAGAAAACCTTAAGCTTTATTTCCGAGTTGGTCAGGTTTATAAAGGTGCAAAGGTTGTTGTTGAATGTGACGGTAAAATCCTTTCATCAAAGAAGAAAGTTAAGCTTGCTCCAGGTGAAATGGAAAATGTTGTTATTACAACAGAAATGTTAAAAGATATGAACAAAGACAGCGAAATAGTTGTCAGAGTAGAAGAATAAGGAGGGCAAGTTAAAATGAAAAAAAGTCTTATTTGTGTTTCTTGTCCTTTAGGTTGCCCTATTGAAGTGGAAATCGAAAATGGTGAGGTTGTTTCTGTTACAGGTAACACCTGCAAACGCGGTGATAGTTACGCAAGAACTGAAATCACTAACCCTATGCGAAGCCTTACAACAAGCGTTAAGGTTGAGGGTGGCGTTCATCCCGTTGTTCCCGTTAAATCTGCAGGTCCCGTTCCGAAGGGTAAAATGTTTGACTGTATGAAAGTTATTAACGATGCAGTTATTAAAGCTCCCGTTAAAATCGGTGATGTTGTTATTGAAAATATCTGCGGACTTGGTGTTGACATTGTTGCAACAAACTGCGACCCCGGTAAATAATCAAAAATAAAATTATAAGGATTAAATAATGAAACCCTATGAAATTGCAGCGGAGGTAAAGCCTTCCGAAAGACAGCTTAATTGGCAGAAAACAGAGTTTTACGGTTTTATAAACTTTGGTCTTGCCACAGTTTTAAACAGAGAATGGACCGATGGCGGAGTTAACCCCATAAACTTTAATCCGGAAGAATTTGATGCTCAGGAATGGGTGCAATTCTTTAAGGATGCAGGCTTTAAAGGTATGGTTCTCAATGTTAAGCATCACGACGGCTTTTGCCTTTGGTGCTCGGAATATACCGCTTATTCTGTTGAAAGTGCAACAGAATGGGATGCGGAAAATCGCGACATTGTTGAGCTTTTAAGTAAAGAATGTAAGGAACAGGGCTTGAAATTCGGTATTGCAATTTCACCACTTGACAGAAACTGCCCTCTTTATGGTAGTGGCGAGCCTTATGACAGATTTTTTAAATCTCTTTTAAGAGAGGTTCTCACAAAATACGGCGATATTTTCTATGTTCGCTTTGATGGCGCGTCAGAGCCTGATAAAAACGGTAATATTCAGGAATATGATTGGGAAGGCTATTACGAAATAGTAAGAGAATGCCAACCCGATGCAGTAATTGCTCTCGTTGGTCCTGATGTTCGTTGGTATGGTAACGAATGGGGCGTAATCCGTGAAAACGAATGGAGCGTTGTTCCTGAAAAATATAGCATTTATAACGCTATTGAAAAAAGTAAGAAGCCTCAGAAAAAACGTCAGAAGGAAGAAAAATACGAGCTGGATTTAGGTTCGCGCAAGGCTATCAAGAAAGAAGAGAACTTTATCTGGTATCCTTGTGAAGTGAGTATGTCAATCCGTGACAGATGGTATTACCATAAGGATGACGAATATACTGCTAAAACTAAAGACAGACTGCAGAAGCTTTATCTTAATACTGTTGGTGCTAACTGCGCATGGATGCTTGGTGTTCCTCCAATGAAAAACGGCAAGTTTGCTGAAATGGATACACAGATTTTAAAAGCATTCGGCTATGACCTTAAGAGAATGTTTAATTATAAGGTTTCACAGATTGGTACTGTGGAAGTAAGCTCTTCTCTTTCTCCCGAATATGATGGTGCAAATCTTCTTGATGCGGATGAAAATAAAACATGGCGTCCTGCGCCCAATGATAAAGAGCCCGAAATCACAATAACACTTTCTCAGAAAGATATGTTTGATAAGGTTGAAATAATGGAAAATATTATCAATGGTCAGCATATTGAGGAATATGAGATTTACATAGACATCGGCAACGGCAAATTCAAAAAAGTTGCCAAAGGCGGAGTTGTTGGTTACAAGAGAATTGTTAAAATAACTCCCGTTGAGGTTACAAAAGTTAAAATAAAAATCAAATCTTACAGAGGCAATCTAGAATTGCAGTCCGTAACTTTATATTGATTTATGAAAAAAATTGCAATATACGGCGGTTCCTTTGACCCGCCACACAAAGGACATAAGCTTTTAGCAGAAAATCTCGCAAGTGTATGCGGTGCCGAAAAGGTTATAATAATACCGACCGCTTTATCGCCCTTTAAAAATTCAAGCTCTGCTACGGCAGAGGACAGGCTGAATATGTGTAAAATCTTTTTCAAAGAGAGTATGTTCCATATAAGTGATATTGAAATAAAAAGGGGCGGTAAAAGCTACACCGTTGATACATTAAGTCAGATAAAAGAAGAAAATCCCGATGCAGAGCTGTTTCTGTTTATGGGAGACGATATGCTTTTATCCTTTGATAAATGGTACAAGCACAAAGAGATTTTAGAGCTTGCAACCATTGTTTGCGCTTGCAGAACTGAAAATTTAGAAAAACTCGGTAATATGAAAGAGTTTGTGAAAAATGTTCTTAAAGCGGAGGAGCGAGTTATCATCTGCGAAAGTGTGCCCTTTGAAATCAGTTCAACTGAAATACGTTCTTCCTTGAAGGATGGGATAAACAAAGGTCTTTCGGAAGAAATATACAACTATATAGCGACAAAGGGGTTGTATCAATGAACAGAGATGCGGAATATACCGAGATTTTAAGAGAGAAACTGACGGAAAAGAGATTTATTCATTCTCTTAATGTGGCAGAGTCTTCAAAGGAGCTTGCAAAGCTTTACGGCTACGATGAAGAAATTGCTTACACCGCAGGTCTTATTCACGACTGTTGCAAGGATACCCCTGCAGGTTTGCAATTATCATATATGTTGGAAAACGGTGCAGAGCTTACGGAAATCGAAATAAGCACAGCAAAGCTTTATCACGCTATGTGCGGTAGCATATATGTAAAAAAAGAATTCGGAATTGAAAATGAAGATATAATCAATGCCGTCCGCTACCACACAACAGGAAGAAAAAATATGAGCCTTCTTGAAAAAATCGTGTTTATTGCAGATTTTATAAGTGCTGAAAGAGATTATGACGGCGTTGAAATAATGAGAGAGAAAGCAGTGAAGTCACTTGATGAAGCAATTGTTGAGGGACTTGGCTTTACAATAAAAGACCTCATAGACAGAGGTGAAAGGTTTGTTCATCCTGATACGATTGACGCCTACAACGATGCTATGATGAATATTTTAAAACAAAAACAGGAGATAAATCAATGAGTCTTGATATTGTTAAGAAAATCGTAAAAGCTCTTGATGATAAAAAGGGTAACGATATTCAGGTTATTAAAATCGAAGAGCTTACAATTGTTGCAGATTACTTTGTAATTTGTACAGCAAACTCAAACACTCACGTTCGCTCACTTGCGGATGAGGTTGAATATCAGCTTGAAGAAGCAGGTATCAAAGCAGACCATATTGAAGGCAGAGCAACAGGTTGGGTGCTTCTTGAGTACAGAGGTGTTGTTGTTCACATTTTCCTTGAAGAAGCAAGAAACTATTATAATCTTGAAAGACTCTGGGAAGATGCTTCAAAAATTGACGCAAGTCAATTTTTGAATTGATAAAAAAGTTAGGAGTGAGGAACGTCGGGGCAAAGCCGATTGTAAAAGTGTAAAATTCAAAGCGCAAAGTGCAAAGTGTAGGGGCGCAAAAATGCGCCATATATAATCGCCGTGCGCAGCACCCAACACTGGCATCTGGCGACTAAAACAAAATGGTAAATTATAGCTGAGAAAGTAAATCTCAGTTTTACATACAGAAAGGATAGGATTTTATGAAATACGATTTTTCCGCCGTTGAACAGAAATGGCAGAAAAAGTGGGAAGACGAAGGTGTTTTCCACGCACAAGATAATTCCGACAAGCCTAAATTCTATGGTCTTGTTGAATTCCCTTACCCCAGCGGTGCAGGTATGCACGTTGGTCACATTAAAGCATATTCAGGTCTTGAAGTGATTTCAAGAAAGAGAAGAATGCAGGGCTATAATGTTCTTTTCCCCATAGGCTTTGATGCTTATGGTCTTCCTACCGAGAACTATGCTATTAAAACAGGTATTCATCCCCGTAAGGTTACAGATATGAATATCGAAAAATTCTCTTCACAGCTTAAAAAGGTTGGCTTCTCTTTTGATTGGAACAGAGTTGTTGACACAACTGAAGAGAGCTATTATAAATGGACACAGTGGATTTTCCTTAAAATGTTCGAAAAGGGTCTTGTTTTCCGTGACAAAACTCTTGTTAACTACTGTCCTTCCTGTAAGGTTGTTCTTTCAAACGAAGATTCACAGGGCGGTAAATGCGACATTTGCCACAGTGACATTGTTCAGAAATCCAAGGACGTTTGGTATCTTCGTATTACTGAATATGCAGATAAGCTTCTTGAAGGTCTTGAAAAGGTGGATTATCTTCCCAACATCAAGCTTCAGCAGGTTAACTGGATTGGTAAATCAACAGGTGCTTTCGTAAACTTCGAAATTGATGGTACAGACGAAAAAATGAAGATTTACACAACCCGTCCCGATACTCTTTTCGGTGTAACCTTTATGGTTATGGCTCCCGAGCATCCTCTCATTGACAAATATGCAGAGAAAATCGGCAATATGGCTGATATTGAGGCTTACAGAGCAGAATGCGCTAAAAAGACAGAGTTCGAAAGAACACAGCTTGTTAAAGAGAAAACAGGTGTAAGAATTGAGGGTCTTGAAGCAATTAACCCTGTTAACGGCAAGAATATTCCTATCTACATATCTGACTATGTAATGATGGGTTACGGTACAGGTGCTATTATGGCTGTGCCTGCTCACGACCAGCGTGACTACGAATTCGCACAGAAATTCGGTATTGATATTATTGAGGTTATCAAGGGTGGCGATATTTCTGTTGAAGCTTACACAGGCGACGGCGAAATGATTAACTCCGGTTTCCTTAACGGTATGACAAAGAAAGTGGACTCTATTGAAAAAATGGCAGAGTTCCTCAGCGAAAAGGGTATTGGCGAAAAAGGTGTTCAGAAAAAATTGAAGGACTGGGCATTCAACCGCCAGAGATATTGGGGCGAACCCATTCCCATTGTTCATTGTGAAAAATGCGGTATTGTTCCCATTCCTTATGAAGAGCTTCCTCTTCGTCTTCCTGAGGTTGATAATTTCCAGCCCGGCTCAGACGGTGAAAGCCCTCTTGCAAAAATTGACAGCTACGTTAACTGCACTTGCCCCAAATGTGGCGCACCTGCAAAACGTGAAACAGACACAATGCCTCAGTGGGCAGGCTCTTCCTGGTATTTCTTAAGATACATTGACCCCCACAATACAGAAGCTTTCGCAGACAAAGAAAAGCTTGCTTATTGGGGACCCATTGACTGGTACAACGGCGGTATGGAGCATGTTACACGTCACCTTATCTACTCTCGTTTCTGGCATAAATTCCTTTATGATTTAGGAGAGGTTCCATTCGATGAGCCTTATGCAAAGAGAACTGCTCAGGGTCTTATTCTTGGTCCTGACGGTGAAAAGATGAGTAAATCTAAGGGTAACGTTGTTGACCCCAACGAGGTTGTTGATGTGTTTGGCGCAGACGTTCTTCGTACTTACGTTCTCTTTATGGGCGACTATGAAAAGGCTGCACCCTGGAGCGAAAGCAGTGTTAAGGGTTGTAAGCGTTTCGTAGATAGAGTCTGGAACCTTCTTGAAATTGTTAAGGATGGCGAAGAATATTCAAAAGAGCTTGAGGTTTCTTTCCACAAAACAATCAAGAAAGTTTCCGAAGATATTGAAAATATGAAATTCAATACCGCTATTGCGGCTATGATGGCTCTTCTTAACGAAATTTATGAGGTTGGTTCAATTACTAAGGGCGAGCTCAAAGCATTCGTTAAGCTTCTTGACCCCTTTGCACCTCACGTTGCAGAAGAGGTGTGGGAACAGCTCGGTGGCGAAGGCTTGCTTGCAATTGCAGAATGGCCCTCATTTGATGAAGCAAAAACAGTTGATTCAACAATTGAAGTTCCTGTTCAGATTTGCGGTAAGCTCAGAGCAACAATCACAATTGCAAAGGATGCAACTGCTGAAGAAGCTATTGCAGCTGCAAAGGCAGACCCGAAGGTTCAGGAATTCCTTGATGGTAAGAATATCATTAAAGAAATCTATGTACCGGGTAAGATTATAAATATCGTTGCGAAATAAGTAAAATCCTTGCTTTTTGCGCAGAACACCCCCGACCAATTGGTCGGGGGTTAGTCATTTTATTTCACTCGGCGTATCGCATACGCCTTCGCTCAATAAAAAGCCTTCTGCATCAAAAATCAAGAATTTTCTCGATTTTTTGTATATAAAAAACCCACGAAATAATCTTCGTGGATTCTTTTTATTCTATAGGAAGATTGAAGCAATGTGAATGCAATTTATTCTGTAATCTTAACACTTCTGCTGCTTTGAAATCTGTGCCTTGGGCGAAATACTGGTCCTGAATTCTGAGGGCGGCATTGAGTGCTAAGTCCTTCTGTGATTCGTGGCAATTGATTGCTTCGAATTTCAAATCCTCGAAATTGCTTATATCAACAATTGTGTTGGGTGTATCGGTGTAGTAAAAACCGATTGTGAAAACTCCGTGGGTGTCCTTTCGGGGGTTGCCGTTGTCAAATTCGGGAACAAAATCAAAGCCTGCGTCCATAAATGCAAATTTAACTGCATTACCAACTTTTATATGGTCCTCGTGGCATTCACTTGCAAGGTTAGGGTCAACGGTGAAAATTGCATCGGGTTTTATTTCTCTTATAATAGGAGTGATTTTATCGGCAATTTCTCTTGATGTTGCCCTTGTTCTGTCACCAAAGCCAAGAAAGCCTGCGTTTCTCATACCCAGCTTTTCTTGTGCTGCCAGAGCTTCTTTCTGGCGGACTGTGTAACCCTCGCCCGAATATGTAAGGTCTGTGTAGCGGTCATCAAGGACAGTAAGTTCATAAACCTCAACACCTTTGCTGACAAGGTATGCAATTGTACCGCCTGCGCCAATCTGATTATCATCGGGATGGGGTTGAATGAATAAAGCTTTTTTTATATGCTCCAATTTTGGCGGAGCACAAAGCACCTGCAAGGCAGGCATTGCTGCTTTTGTTGCAGTGCGAATGAATTTTGTTCTTACAGAGGTTTTCTTTTTCATAAAATCACCAACTCGTTTAATATGCTTTTAATATACCATATTATATATAGGCATTTCAAGTTTTCCGGATTTGAATTATTTTTAAACTTAATCATATTTAGGTTGACAAAAGGGGAGCGCTGTGATAAATTTTATTGTTGTTTTATTATTTTGGAAAGAGGTGCTTCTTTTGAAGAGAAAAAATAAAAAGAAAAGTCTTGTTAAAAGAATTATCAAAACATTTGGAAAAATAATTTCTGCTGTTCTTGCTTTGGCAGTTGTTATTATAGTTATACCGTCTGTGATAGGTAAGGTTTCAGCCGGTAAAGCTCCTGATAAAGCTAAGATTACCAATCCTTACATAACTGAGGGAAAGGCGCTTGTTTCCGCTCACCGTTCAGGTAAAGATATTGCGCCTGAAAATACAATGGCGGCATTCCAATATTGTATTGAAACTGAAGATTTTAATGTTGATATATACGAGTTCGATTTACATATAACAAAAGACGGAAAACTCATTCTTCTTCACGACAGTACTCTTGACAGAACAACCAACTCTGCGGAGCATTTCGGTGAAGAGGGTGTTAAGCCTTCAGAAAAGACCTATGATGAGCTTCGTGAACTGAATTTCGGCGAGAATTTTGAAAATGAGGATGGCGAATATCCTTATCGTGGTTTGAGAGGAGACGATATTCCTGATGAGCTCAGAGCGGTTCTTCTTGAAGATGTGCTTGATTACCTTGAAAGTAACGGCGGTTTTCAGTATATAATTGAAATTAAGGATTCGGGTGAAAACGGCAAAAAGGCTTGCGACGAGCTTTACAGAATTCTTAAGGAAAAAGACCTTTTAGAAGATGTTGTTTTCGGAACATTTAATCCTGATGTTACCGCTTATGCAGATGAGAACTATCCTGATATGCTCCGTTCTGCGAGTATAATTGAAACTATTATTTTCTATGTTCTTTGCGGTTACGGCATTGATGTTGATGAAAGCTTCTTTAAATATGAGGCTTTGCAGATTCCCTCTGAACGTGCAATTATCTATTTAAATACACCAAGAGTTATAAACTATGCTCACAGACACAATATCGCTGTTCAGTATTGGACTATTAACGATGCAGAGGAAGTAAAGGAGCTTAATGCTATCGGTGCTGATTGCATTATGAGCGATGCACCCGATATGGCGTATGATGTTATAAACTAAAATGCAAGATTCAAAATTCAAAATGCAAAATTAAGGGACCTGCGGTCGGCATTTTATAATTTTGAAAGGTGGGAAATATGGAAAAGAAAAATGAGGTGAAGGACAAGAGTTTGGACTTTGCTGTAAGAATTATAAACCTTAGTAAGTATCTAACATCTGAAAAGAAGGAATATACGGTTTCTAAACAAATTACCAGAAGTGGTACAAGTATAGGTGCCAATGTTTTCGAAGCTCAAAATGCACAATCAAAAGCAGATTTTGCTTCTAAAATGAACATTGCTTTAAAAGAAGCAACAGAAACGTTGTATTGGCTGTTACTTCTTAATAGAACAGATTATATATCGGATAAAGAATATAACAGTTTGAGTTCAGATTTAAACGAAATTAGAAATCTTCTTGGTTCAATTTGTAAATCTACATACCATGATTTGAACAGATAAACATTGTTTTTTATATATAATACAACATAAAATGATATTGTTAAAACTAACATTTGGCGCATTTTCGCGCCCCGAAATTTTGCATTTTGCATCTTGCATTTTGCATTTTCCATTATAATTTGGAGTAAGTATGGCTAAGGTAAAGGATATGACTGTGGGCAGTCCCACGAAAAATATACTAAAATTCTGCTTGCCGTTGATGGTGGGCAACCTCTTTCAGCAGTTCTATAATATGGCTGATACCATTATTGTAGGTCAGTTTGTTGGTAAGGATGCACTTTCAGCAGTAGGTTCTGTAGGTTCTCTGAACTTTCTTATTGTGGGTTCCGTAATAGGTCTATGCTCGGGCTTTGCAATTCCGGTTGCACAACGTTTCGGAGCTCAGGATATAAAAAATCTAAAAAAATATGTTGCCAATATTATTTATACATCAGTTGTTGTAGGTGTTATCTTTACTGCTTTGGCGGTGTCTTTAACAAATCCTTTGTTAAGACTTCTGAATACACCTGAAGAAATATATAAAGATGCTTATGATTACATTGTGATTATCTTTGCAGGTATCGGCGCTACAATGTTTTATAATCTTCTTGCAAGCATTGTTCGCTCGTTGGGTGACAGTAAAACACCGCTTTATTTCTTGTTGTTTTCATCATTTCTCAATATCGGTCTTGACCTTTTACTTATTATTGTTTTCCATATGGGTGTTCGCGGTGCGGCAGTTGCAACTGTTTTCTCGCAATTGGTATCAGGTATTCTTTGTTTTATTTATGTTAAAAGAAGCTTTCCTATTCTTCATATAACAAAAGAAACAAGAAAGCTTGATTTCAACTTTATTAAAGAACTTCTGAGAAACGGTTTGCCACTTGCTTTGCAGTTTTCAATAACCGCCATAGGCTCGGTTATGCTTTCTTCCTGTATTAATAGCTTGGGTGCTGATATTATTGCGGCATTCACAATCGGTGGTAAAACTCAGCTTATGATTGTGCTTCCTGCAGAAACAATAGGTATCACAATGGCAACCTATTGCGCACAAAATCTGGGTGCTGGAAAATACGACAGAATCACAAAGGGCGTAAAAAGAGCAATAGCTGTTGCGTTTGTTTATGCGGTAATAGGCTTTACGGTGGCAAGATTTTTCGGTCCGTATATTTCGCTTATGTTTATTGACAAAGGTGAAACCGAGGTTATAGCTCTTGCGCAACAGTATATAAATATGGGTAGCTATTTCTATCCGATTCTTGCGGTGCTTTTTGTTTTGAGAAATTCAATTCAGGGTGTGGGTTACAGTATGACCGCAATGACAACAGGTGTTTTTGAGCTTGTTGCAAGAGGAGTTATGGGATTCGGCTTTGTTAACAGATTGGGCTATGATGCAGTTTGCGTTGCAAACCCTGTTGCATGGGCAACAGCAGATTTGTTCTTAATCCCGGCATATATAGTTGTTATGAGAAAAGTTAAAAAGAAACTGAAAGAATAAAAAACTCCTTTAGGGGAGTTTTTTTATTTAAATGCAAAATGCAGAATGCAAAATGCAAAATTAAAGGGTCTGCGACGCTATTTAAATAAAGTAAAAGGGGATAGGAAAAAAAGATGCAGAACGGACAAACCGAGCAAAAACAAGGCTTCAGACTTGTTTTTGTTTGCCCGAAGGCGTACAAAGGTACGTCGAGTGGCGAGGTTTGTTCGTAGCATAAAACTTTAAATTCTTAATAAGTTGAGTTTTTTCATTGCTTAAGGGGTTCTTACAGGTATTTGTCCTGTAGGAACCCCATTGATTTATATTGTTTTATGCGGTCTGCGCTTTTTTTACATCCCCTTTTTTGTTGTTTCATAAAAAACAAATCAAAAGAAAATGTCCTTGTAAGAATAATTGTTATAAAGTTTGGAAGCGAAGCTTCCCCGATAATTTTGCATTTTGCATTTTGCATTTTGAATTTTGAATTTTTTTTATTTTTCTTCTTGACAATTGAAAAGTGTTGAGTTATAATGTAAACTCCTATAAAGTGGAATATTATGAATTAGTGCGTTTTGACGTATCTTTTTTTACTACAGAATGTTCCAAAATCTGACAGTTAATTATTTCTTTTTTTAGCCGATTTGCCTCGGTAAAAAGAGAATTTAAAATAGAACGGAGTGATGTGTCTTATGGCGAATGTAAAACCCGTAAAGCTCGGAAAGAACACTCGAATGAGTTTCGCCGGAATCAATGAAGTTATGCAGATGCCCAACCTCATTGAAGTACAGAAAAACTCATACAAGTGGTTTCTTGATGTAGGGCTTAGAGAGGTTTTCCGTGATATTGATGAAATTACGGATTACTCGGGTAACCTTGTCCTTACATTTATTGATTATCGTATGGACGAGAAGCCGAAATACACTGTTCAGGAGTGCAAGGAAAGAGATGCAACTTATTCTGCGCCCCTTCGTGTATTAGTGCGTCTTTATAACAAGGAAACAGGAGAAATCAAAGAAAACGAAGTTTTCATGGGTGATTTCCCCATAATGACTGACAGCGGTACTTTCGTTATTAATGGTGCCGAGCGTGTTATTATTTCCCAGCTTGTTCGTTCTCCCGGTGTTTACTATGGTTTCACCTACGATAAGAACGGTAAAAAGCTTTTCACATCTACTGTTATTCCTAACAGAGGTGCATGGCTCGAATATGAAACTGACCAGAACGATATCTTCAATGTAAGAATCGACAAGAACAGAAAGTTACCTATCACCACTTTCATTCGTGCCCTCGGTCTTTCTTCAAACAACGATATTCGTGAATTCTTCGGTGACGATGACAGAATCGAAGCAACTCTTGAAAAGGATACTACAAAAAATACAGAAGAGGCATTGCTCGAGGTATATAGAAAGCTTCGTCCCGGTGAACCGCCAACACTTGAATCTGCGGAAACACATGTCAATAACCTTTTCTTTGACCCCCACAGATATGATATTTCAAGAGTCGGCAGATACAAATATAATAAGAAGCTCGCTCTTACAGACCGTATTTCAGGCGGTGTTGCGGCTGATGATGTTTTCAGTCCCTTTACAGGTGAATTGCTTATAAGTGCAGGCGAAAAAATCACTGCAGAAACAGCAGAAGCAATTAACCGTTCAGGTGTTAAAGAGGTTGTTCTTGATGTTGAAGGTAAACGCGTTAAGGTTATCTCCAATAATATGGTTGACCCTCTTGATTTTGTTGACTGCGTTACAAGAGAAGAACTTGAAGAAATTGCAATCAATGAATTGGTTCGTTTCTCAGTTCTTAAAGATATTATTGATGAATGCGGTGACGACAAGGAAGCTCTTCTTGAAACAATGAAGCTTCGTTGCGATGACCTTATTCCCAAACACATTATTATTGACGATATTTTTGCATCAATCAACTATCTCAACTGTCTCGGTAACGAGCTCGGTAACGTTGATGATATCGACCACCTCGGTAACAGACGTATCCGTTCCGTTGGTGAACTTCTTCAGAACCAGTTCAGAATTGGTTTCACAAGAATGGAAAGAGTTGTTCGTGAGAGAATGAGCCTTCAGGCACAAGAGCCCGAAAAGGCAACTCCCGCTGCTCTTATCAATATCAGACCTGTTATGGCGGCTATTAAAGAATTCTTTGGTTCTTCGCCACTTTCACAGTTTATGGACCAGACAAACCCACTTGCTGAGCTTACTCACAAGAGACGTCTTTCTGCTCTCGGTCCCGGCGGTCTTTCCCGTGACAGAGCAGGCTTCGAGGTTCGTGACGTTCACTACAGCCACTACGGCAGAATGTGTCCCATTGAAACTCCTGAAGGTCCTAACATCGGTCTTATCTCTTACCTTGCAACGTTTGCAAGAATTAACAAATACGGCTTCATTGAAGCACCTTTCCGCAAAATTGATAAGAAAACAGGTAAGGTTCTTGACGAAGTTGAGTATATGACAGCAGACGTAGAAGATAATTACTGCGTTGCTCAGGCTAATGAGCCTCTTGATGAAAACGGTAAGTTTATCAACCCTAAGCTCACAGCTCGTCATAGAGATAACTTCCTTGAAGTTCCAACAACTGAAGCTGACTATATGGACGTTTCTCCAAAAATGGTTGTTTCAGTTGCTACAGCTATGATTCCTTTCCTTGAAAACGATGACGCTAACCGTGCTTTGATGGGTTCAAACATGCAGCGCCAGGCAGTTCCACTTCTTAAAACTGATTCTCCAATCGTTGGTACAGGTATGGAATACAAGGCAGCGGTTGATTCAGGTACAGTTGTTCTTGCAAAGCGTGCAGGTACAGTTACTCAAATGGATGCAAAAACTATTGCCATCACAACTAAGGATGGTGAGGTTGATGTTTATGAGCTTATTAAGTTTATGCGTTCAAACCAAGGTACATGTATTAACCAACGCCCAATAGTTGAGCTTGGTCAAGAGGTTGAAGCAGGTGAGGTTATTGCTGATGGTCCAGCAACCTCAAACGGTGAAATTTCACTTGGTAAGAATGCTCTTATCGGCTTCATGACT
>JAZUSD010000105.1:0-5787 GCA_045606545.1 Acutalibacteraceae bacterium
ATCCGCAGTAACCTTACCGTCTATTGCATTATTACCCGAATTCACCTGCTCTGCAAACCAATAAAGCTCACCTGCGTTTGAAATAAGATAGCGGTCCGAGGAAAGCTCAGGCTCCTTGAAGCCCTGACAAACAACACAGAATCCGTTATCATATTCCAAATGAGGTGCAGTATCAGTAGCTTTATTGCTATATACCGTACCTGTAAATTCAGCCTTGGTACAATCTGAATAAACGTTGTTTTTATAAACCGTTTTACCTTTGAAAACGGGATATGCATCTGTTTCCAGGGTCTGATACCAAGCCTGAGAGCCGTCCGTTACACCGTCGTTAAGAAGATATGTAACCTCACCGCCTGCAAATTCCTCTGCAGTTTTGCTTTCCGTAACCCCCTCAGAATCGGTAGGAGTTCCACTATAAACACCAACACCCAGCATAGCACTTCCGTCATTATAGGTTGCGGTGCTTTCAAGATAATAACAGTTTGAAATATAATCGTTGTTACCTTCGCTTACACCTGCAATTGAACCGCAGTATGAAGAACCACCGCTTACAGTACCGTAGTTATAGCAATTTTCAACAGTTCCTCCGTTGTAGCCAACAACACCTCCGACAAAATAATAATTTGCTCTGACAGTGCCGTAATTAACACAATTCTTTATTGTTCCGCCGGAAGAACCTGCAACACCGCCACATTCTTCATCAGTTCCTACTACCAAGCCGTCAAAGGAGCAGTTTTCAACAATTCCTGATTCAATGTACGCAACGATACCGCCTGCTCCGTTACCATAGATGTATGAATCCGTAATATTAACGCCCGATATCGAGCCGTTTCCGCCTAAGGCTGAGAAAAAGCCATCATAATAATCACAACCCTGACCTATATACAAGCCGCTTATGGTGTAGCCGTCACCCAGAAAAACACCCTCATACCACCATATTTCCTCTTGAAAGTGCTGACCGTATCCGATAGGTGTCCATTCAAGGAAATCCGAGCCGTCACCGTTAAGCTCGCCATCTTCCGTGAGAACATTTTCGTTAACGGTTATATCTGCAATTAATCTTGCATTAGCAAAATTTTCATAATTAACATAATCTGCAAACCAATAAAGCTCACCTACGGTGCCTATAAGGTAATAACCGTCTGAATATTCGGGAATTTTATTATCTGAACAAACTGAGCAGTATCCATTATCATTATAAATATGAGGAGCAACAATTACACCTTTATTACTGTAATAGGTATCCACAAGCTCTGTTCTTGAGCAATCCGTATATTCGGATGTCAGATAAACTGTTTCACCCTCGAAAACGGGATATGCATCTGTTTCTATTGTCTGATACCATACCTGTGTTCCGTATGTAACACCATCATTGAGAAGATATGCAACCTCACCACTTGCAAACTGTTCTGCAGTTTTGCTTTCGGTAACGCCCTCGGAATCGGTAGGAGTTCCACCTGAAGCAACGCCTACACCAAGCATAGCACTTCCGTTGCTGAGGGAAGCCGTGTTTTCAAGGTAATAGCAGTTTGAAAACTCCACGCTGAAAACATCATTTTCATACAAAATACCAACAACGCTTCCTGTTTTTTCTGCACTTCCTGTTACTTCACCGATATTGTAACAGTCGGTAAGCGTAGCTTCATAGGTTACAGTTGAGTTGTTCATCAAACAGCCAACAATACCACCCACATTGGATGTACCGTTTACATTGCCTGTATTGTAACAATCGGATATTATCATTTTCTTATTGCTTTTTGCACAAATTCCTGCCACATTAGAAGCTGAAGAAGCTTCTCCGATATTACCGCTGTTATAACAATTATTTATGCTTGCATCTGCGGCATAACCGACAATACCTGCCATTCCATAATAGCCTTCAATCGAACCCGTGTTATAACAGTTACTTATCTCTCCACCATAAAGAGACCCGCATATACCGGCTACTTCATAGCCTTCGTGGAACAACGTTGCATCGCTGTAGCAATCAGTTATTGTAACATTTTCGCCACTTGAGCAAATACCGCCTACTGAATCATCTGCGCCATGAAAATATGTATCAATTACACCTAAGTTTTTAATTGTAGCACTGTCTGCGCCCACGAAAACACCGATACCGGAAAAAGACCAAATATAAAACAAGCCACTTATGGTATGCTCCTGTCCATCAAAGATACCGCTATATTCAGCTACAGGTGTCCAATAAATAAATTCATCATCGTTTGAAACATAACCCGAGCTATCGAATGTAAGTCTTTCAACGAGATTTTCATTAACAACAATATCTGCAGTAAGCCTTGCGTTAACCTGCGAATTACCTGCGTTAACATATTCCGCAAACCAATAAAGCTCTCCTGCGGTGCCTATAAGATAATAACCGTCGCTATCCTGAGAAGGCTCTGTTACGGTTATTGCCATACTGTTATAGCTCTCTGCCTGAGCAGAAATATTTTCTGAAATTTCGGAAAGAGTGTTTTCTGCCGCTTCAAGCGCCTCAACCGCAACAACGGATGGGGCAAGGCTGAAAAGCATCGAAATTGAAATCAGAACACCTAAAATCTTATATAACGACCTGTTTTTCTTCATATTTTTCAACTCCTTTTATATTTATATTTTCATTTTCTTTTGAACAATCCCGACAAGCTCCGAGCGTGTCCGTACTGTCATAGCAATCGTCACACACCCAGCGGTAACAATACCGGCATTGGTTAAAGCGTAATGCAAGCTGTTGGGTAGCATTTGCTTTAGCGTGGTTAAAGGCTGTCTGACTGATTTTGTTCGCCTTACCCGACACACATCCCGAAAGCGTCCTTACATTTCTGCAGCCCAGCGGTAGCTTAACCGCATACTGCTTTCTTCCGCAAATAGCACATTCGGCAGAAAAGCTTAATGCTTCCGCATCCACTCGGATATGCTCATAAAACTGTTTCATATTGCACCTCCGTTTTTCATTGGTGAATTTCCTGCAGAATTTTTGACATCTGTTTCAAAAACTCTTGAACTTGTTTCCCGACTGCATTATAATATAAGTAAATATTCTTGTTATTCTGTCAATCGGTTTTTACTGATTTTAGGGTATTCTGCCCCTGTTTACACCTTTAATTTTACGTATTTTTTGCGTATTTGTATATCCCACAATGGTGGGATATTGAGGGGGATACCCCCTGAAACCCGTTATTTTTCAACAAAATAAAGCAAATTTCCCATTTCAAAGCACATTTCGTGCATAAAAAAAGGAGAAGGCTTATGAACAATTCAATTTTAACCGAAAATCAGAAAAAGAGGATAGACATACCGCTGAAAAGACTGATATGCTTTGCTATGTTCAACTTCTGGCAAATGGGCTTCATTTATTATTTTCTTGAGCCCTCTTCAGCAATTGACGGGAAAATACCGATACCTATTAATATAGATTACGGTACTCTGCTGACAGCGGCTTGTTACGTGCTGAGCATCCTTACAATGATTTTTCTTCCGAAAATTGTTGTATGGGTTCAGCGTATTGCAACGGGTGTTGCGCTGATTTCGGCAATCGGCTTCTTTCTTCCTCTTCCCGAGGATGCCCTGCGCCTTAACATTTATCTGCAGATTTTCTGTTGTTGCCTGATGATTGGCTTTGAAACCTTCCTTATTGTCAACTATTTTACGGAGAAAACCAGTATCAAGTATCTTACCTTTGGCTATGGTGTTGCAGTATCCTTAATTGCTCTGGTTCAGAATGAGCTTGTGTCCGTCCCCTTCTCCGTTTTCCGTTTCGGAATGCTTGCGGCTCTCGTTCTTATATTCATCTTCTTCCTGCACATGCCTACGGGTAAGGACATAAAAATCCGATATCTGAAGAAAAACAGCGACGAAATAACCCCTCCTAAGAAGCTGATTCGTGGCATTTATCTTCTTGCTTTCATTATTGCCCTGATGGGCGTTTCAGGCCCTGCTATTGCAGGCAAGGTGAAGCACGGTATATCCGTTATGTATCTGGCAGTAGCAGTTTCCTGCTTCACTATGTATTTCCTCAATAAAAAATCAAGTATTCATCCCTTCCGTCTGATGCCGTTTCTTGTGGGGCTGGGCGGTATCGGATTCCTTCTGATGCTCGTCACCGAATATGTTCCCCAACTCACCTATGTTACATGCATACTCATTGGCTTCGGTATGGCTGCCTGTATGCTTGCACCCCTTTACGGTGTGCCGATTATGAAGGTCTATCCCTCCAGATACATAGCTCCCGCTATTATCGGACTTGCTATTTCAGCGGTTCTCGTTCACAGTGTTATTGCTGAAGTTTTCCTGGGCGCACCTACTATGCTTTATCTGGTTTATGCGGTAATTATGGCAGTTCTTATCTTTATATATACTCAGGTAGAGCCATTTTTCCTTTTCAATCTCCGCAAAAGAACAACCGAAGAGAACGAGTACTTAAGCAACGATACACCTGTTGCGACAGTTCCTGTTGAATACGCTTCTAAAAAGCCCGACCCACTTGCTGTTCTCACTCCAAGAGAACGCGAGGTTGCCGAGTTTATATGTATGGGCTACACCAATGCAGATATTGCTAAAATGATGTTTATCACCGAGCACACCGTTAAGGATCACACCAAAAAGATTTATCCGAAAATGGGCGTTCGCAGTCGCTTTGAGTTAGCAACCCTTGTCAGCAAGCACCGTTCTGACAACAGCTAAACCAAGCAAATTCACATGCACCACTTAAATAAGCTAAAACGCTCTCACCGCTTTAGTGAGAGCGTTTTTACCTATCAGTAATTCGTTGAATTGTGTAGTCAATTTTTCGCACTTTTTTGACCACATGTTATTCCATAATTTTTGAAAATTTCAGCTAAAAAATCCTGAAATTCCTAACAACATATAATAGCCAACAAGCAAACAGCACAATATGTAGTGGTTGGCACTCAATGTAAACATATTGCGATATTTGGGACCAAGGGATCGGGGGTTCAAATCCCTTCACCTCGACCACCCAAGTACACCTTAGGTAATACAGCCGAAATCTCTTGAAATATAGGGGTTTCGATCTTTTTTTTGCCCAAAAGCACCCTGAAAATGGGTGTTTTTTGTGTTTTTAGGCGTGCCGCGTAATTGTAAAAGTGTACGGAGTACGGGTAAAAGTGTGTGAAGCACAAGAATCACCTCACCTACCACTTGCAACAGCCTAAAAACTGTTGCTTTTTGTTTTGCATGAGTTGTATAATTTTATTAACAAATTTTAACAGTTTGTTTATTACGTTTTAATTTTTAAGGTTTATAATATAAACAATCAGTTATTATGAAAGGTCTTGGGAAAATGAAAAAAATATTAGCGTGTTTAGTTGTGATTACTCTTTTATTCACAGGTTGCAGTCTTGCTACACAAAAAATTGACGGTGTTCAAATCAACCTTTCTGACAGCAAAATCACAGTTGACGGTAACAAGATTACAAACGACAACACACAAGCAGTTTACTCTTCAAATGACATTATTTTCTACCTTGAAGGTCAGGATTTCAAATATGGTGAGGGCGAAAAAGAAGATGAACATTCACAGACAGAAGCAGACTCTCACACAGTTGTTCACATCACAAAACCGGGCAAATATGTTTTAAGCGGTAGTCTTTCAGCAGGACAAATCGCAGTTGATTTGGGTGAGGATGCAGAAACCGACCCCAATGCAGTTGTAACACTCATTCTCAATGGTGTTGATGTCACATGTACAGTTGCTCCTGCAGTTATTTTCTATAATGTATATGAATGTGGAGTTATAGATGAAGAAACTGCAACAAAGGATGTTGACAC
>JAZUSD010000106.1:0-1804 GCA_045606545.1 Acutalibacteraceae bacterium
TTAGTGTGATAATATATCAAGGCTAACATATGCAGAGATACCGAAGTGGTTATAACGGAACGGTCTTGAAAACCGTCGTACGGCAACGTACCGTGGGTTCGAATCCCACTCTCTGCGCCACCTCTTTTGAGGACAATTTAATAACTGATTTCAGTTACCAATGCAGAAGTACTCAAGTTGGTGACGAGGCGCCCCTGCTAAGGGCGTAGGTCGGGAAACCGGCGCGAGAGTTCGAGTCTCTCCTTCTGCGCCAAACAAAAAAGCATCCCTAAGGATGCTTTTTTGTTTGGCTTGGAATAAAAGATTTGAACTTGAGTGTCGGTTCCGGCGCGGGCAAGGAGCACGACCGCGCCCTGTGGGCGATGCAGGGAGTGCGAGTTGGCGTAGCGGTCAAAATTGTGCGAAGCGAATAGCGAGCAAACAATTTTGGGCACCGCAAGAGGGCAAAGGTCCGAAATCTACAATCGAAGCAGATGACAAATCCATACACCTAACAAGGTGTGTGGTTTTTGTTTTTTGTTGTAAAAGCGAGAGAGACTCGAACTCCCCAAACCTATCATCCCTGTGCGCTCCAGCGCATAGGGAGGGGGACCGCCCTTGAATATCTATATTTACAAATATGTCTATTCCGTGCCTATCAGTATTTTGATACATACGCTTAATCGGGGTGGTGGTGGGTAGGAACCTTGCCTTTCGCCTTTGTAAAAGTAACGCAACAATTAATAATCAGAATTATTACTCCCCTCACCAACGAAATAAAGAGGGAGCGTGGCTACCCACCACCATTCCGCCCATACATCATTAACACCAAAAACATCAAACCCAAAATTCTCACATCGTTTAGATTCACCCAAAGAAGAATGGTCCCCCTCCCTATTCCATCAAAGATGGAACAGGGATGATAGCCTTCGCAATATCTTTAGTTTATTCTTGAACCCGTACTCTTATTCTGTTATAATACCTAATATAAATCTTCGAGGAGGATATAAAAATGAAAAAGGTAAAATCTTTAATAGCAATATTATTAGTATGTGCATTATTTTTCTCGGTAGCTTCCTGCGGTAAAGATACTGCCGATGAAACTACAACAACTACCTCAACCGAGCAATATATTTCCCCCAATGAAACAATCAATTCCTATGTTACATATTCCGAAACAGTTGCAGATACTCCCGCCGTAACAACAGCTATCCCCGATACTACAGGCGGTAATGCTGCACCTGTTGAAACACAATCCCCTGAAACTCAAAGCAATAGCAAGCCCGCTCAGCAAGAGCCAGAGACAAACACACCCGAAACCAATAACCCTCAGCAAACTCAGAGCGAAACAATTCCTCAAGGAACAATAAACCAGGAAACTCACGAAGCTGACGGCAGAACTTATTATATATATTACCCCGAAAACATAAAATCCTCAAAGAAAACCTATCCTGTTCTTTCCTGGGCAAACGGAACAATGTGTCCGCCTGATATGTATGCAGGCTTACTCGCAGAACTTGCTAAAGGCGGTTATATCGTTATTGCAAACAGCGAAACAATGGCAGCAGATGGCACTGCTCAAATCAACGCTTTAGATTTTGTCATAGCTTTAAACAGCAACTCTTCAAGCCTTGCTTATAAAAAAGTAAACACAAGCAAATTAGGTGTTATCGGTCATTCTCAAGGTGGCAGAAGCTCAGTTAATGCAGCAGTCAAGGATTCAAGAATTAAATGTGTTGTTTCTCTTGCAGGCAGTAACTATCTTGAAGAAGCAGAGCCCAATTCAGCTCCCACATTCTTTATTGCAGGCGAAAAAGATATGATA
>JAZUSD010000107.1:0-11589 GCA_045606545.1 Acutalibacteraceae bacterium
GTTGCAGAAAAAGAAAGAATATCTTATCTTTTCACAAAGCCGAATGCAGATTTGATTACTGAATATTTCTACCGAAAAGCTAAGGTGCAGAGCATTGATGTAGCTCAGGCAGTGTTGGATATTTTACCGCCCGAATATGATATAGCCTTTTTCAAAACAGCAGAGGATTTACTAAAAGAAGTAAACGAAACCATAAACTTTTATGACAAGCTCCCTGATGATATGGAAAAGGTACATAGGAGTCTATTAAAGTTCGTTTTCCGTCTTGATGATGCAGAACGGTTTGACGAAGCACATCTGTTGCCGATTGCTATGGAGATTTTCAGTAAAACAGATTGCAATGTCAGAACTGAGTATGTTGCCGTTACCAAGAAAAAAGAAATGGCAATTGCCAAACGACTGACCTTTGAGGATTATTACTCGTTTATCGTTACGGACTTCTTTGAGGGTTTGCACTACGGTCACTACCCCAAGCAATGTGTTATCTGTAACAGATATTTTCTTATGACCTCTGCCCGAAAACAGAAATACTGTAACGGTTTTGCTCCGTATATGCTCCGAGGCAAGAGAACGACCTGCCGCAAGTATGCGGCATCAATCAAACGCAAGGAACGTGAGCAGGATAATCCCATTGTGGCTGTATATGAAAAAAGAGCCTCTGCAATCCGAACAGAGAAAAGCAGAGGCACTATAACGGCAGAGTTTGCAAAGATGGCTACATTCATAGCAAAAAACAATATGCTGCGAGCACAGGAGAACCACGAATATTTCACCACGCAGTACGCAAAAGATATGACTCGTAAAAAGC
Source organism: Acutalibacteraceae bacterium (assembly GCA_045606545.1). Classification (GTDB taxonomy): domain Bacteria; phylum Bacillota; class Clostridia; order Oscillospirales; family Acutalibacteraceae; genus DTU089. The sequence goes on from JAZUSD010000107.1 coordinate 809, forward strand.
TGTATTATGACACAGCAAGGATGTTGAAATGAAAGGACGGTGAGTGCCGTGAAGGATTGGGAAAAAGAACTGCATATTTACAAGCTGAAGCCGGCACCGCCGAAGATGCATTTATAGGAATATATTGAGCTTTACTTAAAAGAAAAGGATGACAAATACCTCTCGTGGTTTTTGCATTATTACGAGCCGACACTCAATAACGCAGTAATAGGCTTTGTTCAGGATTACGCTATGCCCGGTCACTTTGCAGATTTGAAATCCGCCTGTGTGTTTGCACTGCTAAAAGCACTACAGAATTATGATTCTTCAAAGCATAAATCCTTTGAAAACTACTACAATGAATTTTATGTAAAACGAGAAGTTCATGAATATGTGCGGACTATGAGAACAGGCTACACCATACCAACAGAGGACGAAGATGCAAGGCTTCGCAAGATTATGGCTCTGTACCGAGAAAACAATTACAGAAATGATGATGAAACTATCGGCAGAATTGCCGCAGAGCTCAACCTGAAGCCGAAAAAAGTTATTGAGATAATCTCCGCAGGTCTTCGCAATATGAACTATACTGAGTTTTACAAAAACCTTGCTGATGACGAAAGTGAAGAAAAAGAGGAAGAATATATCGCCGATTCATCATCCGAGCCTTTGAATATGCTGCTTAACGCTATGCGTAAAGAAGCGGTGCACGAGGTTTTTGTCAAACTATATTACGATGAGCAGTATATGGTTGCAAATAGGTTAGGCTTTTGTATGGACTGCTTTTCAGATTACTATATGGATAAATCTGTCACCGACAAGGACGGAAATCCTAAAAAGGTGAAATTCAATAAAATGACCTACCTCGACCTTGCGAATACCTTTGAAAAATCTTCACCTGATACTGCATATCAGACAGTCCACCGAGCCTATGCCAAAATGCGTGAGTGGCTGAAAGGTACGGAGTATTTTAAGGGTGATTAAAAAAGTGTAGAAATACGCATTTTTTTAAAGTGCATAATTCTAAATGTGAATTTATATGGAGCGAATATATTTAAATTGATGCATATAATATTATTGACAATATCACGATACCGTGATATATTATAGTTGAAAGGAGAGATTACCCAATGCCTGTATTATCAAGATTTTACGGAATTGTTATCCGTATGTATTTTCAGCAGTCAGAACACAATCCGCCGCATTTTCACGCAATTTACGGTGAACATATGGCGGCAATCAGCATAAACGATGGAACAGTTTTAGAAGGAGAGCTTCCCAAGAAAGCACTTGAAATGGTCCTCGAGTGGAACGCAATACACAAAGATGCTCTTTTAAAAATTTGGGAAACGCAGGAGTTTATCACTCTTTCTCCGCTTGAGTAAGGAGGATATAGTATGTTTCATAAAGTTAAAAATGTTAATGCTCTGCCTGAATACAAACTCAGCGTACAGTTTGCCGAGGGCGTAACAAAGATTTATGATGTATCACCTCTTTTTGAAAAATACAGTTTCTTTTTACCCCTTAAAGATTCACCCGAACTTTTCAGTTCTGTAATTGTTGACCAAGGCGGTTACGGTATTGTATGGAACGATGATATTGATATTTCTTGCGATGAGCTTTGGGCAAACGGTGAAGAAATTGACACACCCTTTGACGGTCTTATGGCTTTCAGCGACGCCACATTTCTTTGGAATCTGAACGAAAGCACACTACGAAAAGCAATTGCATACGGTAAGCTTGTAAACGGTGTTGACGTCTGCAAATTCGGAAAACAGTGGATAGTTTCAATGGAAGCTATGAAGCGAGAATACGGAGAGCCGGTAAAAGCATAAATTTAACAACAAAACAAAAGCCCCGTTGTGAAAGCAGAAAATCTGCAATCTCAACGGGGCTGAATTATATCTGAAAACTCACACATTCGACAATAGGAAAATATTACATTATACTTTATTTGAGATGAGATATTGTTTTCGCAGAATGTACCCATTTGCGAATAAAGGCTGATAAACATAAAAAGCCGTCAGGTTTAAGGTTTTTGAGACCACAAATCTGACGGCAATTATTTATATAGCAATATTAAATTTTAACAAATTCATCTGCCTTGCTTTTTGTTCCATTGAGCTGTGAACATATTTATTGAGAGTTGTTTTCACATCACTATGTCCCAATATTTCTGACAGTGTTTTTATATCAAAGCCTACCTCAACACACCTTGTTGCAAAACTGTGCCGAAGAGAATGAAAATTTATATTTTCAATACCGCAATCAGTGGTATATTTTTTAAATTTCATCTGCATAAGCCGTGGCTCAATTTGTTTTCCGTTTTCTTGCTTGAGCACTGCTCCGTTTGCTCTTTTGCTTTTCAGGAGGCACATCAATTCTTTTGGTATTGGGATAACTCTATTTGATGATATTGTCTTAGGAGGCAGGGTAAGAATTTCAGTATAACCGTTTTGTTGTACTCTCTGTACGGTCTTATTTACTCTTATTGTATTTTCCCCTATATCATCCCAAGTCAACGCACATAATTCACCTATGCGAAGCCCGGTAAACAACGCAAGTAACATACCAAAACTGAAAACATCATTTTTATTAAGCAAATATTCAACAAAAATATTCTGCTCCGAAACAGACAGTACCCGCATTTCTTTCGGCGGATTTTTTACAAACGAGATTTTGGGTATATGAAGACTATATTCTTCTTCCGCATAAGCCAATCCCATACCCAAAACAATCAATATATCATTTACTGTTGTTCTGCTGATTGTTTTTGACAAAAGCTTATCTGTAAATTGCTGAACAACTGCAGATGTTAAAAACTGAATTTGCATTCTGCCGAGTTCGGGAATAATGTGCTTTTCTATAGTTGATTTGTATTTTTGATGAGTTGTAATTTTTACCTGATTTTTATTGACTTCAAGCCACTCGTACATAACATCTGCAACGACTTTGACAGTGTGCTGCTTCGTTTTTTCAGGCAATAAAAACAGTTGCTGTTTCGTTTTAACTTCATTGTAAGTTTTAGCATAAACAGAGCCGTATTTTTTAACGCCATCAATAGATATTTCTTTTACATACCTTGCTTCCCATCTGCCGTCTTTTCTTTTATAAATGTTTTCGCCTCGTCTTGGCATTATCATCACCCCTTAATTTATGTACAACTATATTTTACTCTGACGGCATTTTTGACGACAAATGAGGTGAAAACTGTTTCGTAATATCAGTAAAGTACGCTTTTGCGGTCTTTTATAGATTGATTTTATCGAAAAAACATGCTAAAATATAGTGAAAATAATACATAATACTATAGATTTTCTTATTCGCAAATGGGTACATTCTGCGAAAATTGCGGAGGTAATTATGGCAAATTCAGATCTTAGAGAAGCTAACAAAGCAAAAAATGATGAGTTCTATACGCAGTATATCGATATTCAAAAAGAAATGAATGCCTATATGGAATATAATCCTGATGTCTTCAGAGGGAAAACAGTTTTTCTACCGTGTGACGATCCTGAATGGAGCAACTTCACAAAATTTTTTGCTCAAAACTTTGAAAATTATGGTCTTAAAAAGTTAATAAGCACAAGTTATGCTTATGAAAGTAAAAAAATTCAAGATTATTATCAATTGTCACTTTTTGAAAGCGAATCTCCTCAGTTTGATGAAAACAAAACAAAAACACACGGCAAAATTTTTACTCTTACAAGAGACAGCAATAAATCAGGCACAATAGATATAGATGATTTGGAATGGCAATATCTCGAGGGAGACGGAGATTTTCGTAGCGAAGAAGTTAAAGCGTTGAGAGATGAGGCTGATATAATTATAACTAATCCTCCGTTTTCACTTTTTAGAGAGTTTTTGGCTTGGATAATAGAAGCTAATAAAGAATTCATAATAATAGGTAATCAAAATGCAATAACATATAAAGAAGTTTTTCCGTTAATAAAGGAAAATAAAATATGGCTTGGTGTTAGTATTCACAGCGGTGATAGAGAGTTTCGTGTCCCTGAGAGTTATCCTTTAACAGCCGCAGGATCTCGAATGGATGAAAAAGGAAATAAATACATTAGGGTAAAAGGAATTAGATGGTTTACAAACATCGACCACGGAAGACGACACGAGCCTTTAGCTCTTATGTCAATGTCAGATAACATCAAATTTAGCAAACATAAAGAAGTACGAAACCATGAATATTATAAGTATGACAACTATGATGCGATTGATATTCCGTTTACAGATGCAATACCGATTGATTTTGATGGTGCAATGGGTGTGCCTATTACATTCCTAGATAAGTACAATCCTGAACAATTCGAAATAATTAAATTCCGAAAAGGAAACGATGAAAAGGATTTGTGTATCAATGGAAAATGCCCATACTTCAGGATATTAATAAGAAAGAAGTGACAATATGATTACCACATTAAAGACCGATATAACAGTCGAAGATATTTGCAAAGGTTTTGTTTACAATGAATACGAAGGCAAGGGCTTGTTTGGTCTTTCAGGCAAACTGACAATCCAGCCGGAATATCAGCGTAACTACATATATGCCGATGGTAAAAAAGATGTTGCTGTTATTGACTCTCTGCTTAAAAAATATCCGTTAGGTCTTATCTACTTCACAAAAGTCGATGAAGATAAATACGAGGTGCTTGACGGTCAGCAACGTATAACGAGCTTTGGCAGATTTATAACAGGCAAGTTTGCTATCAAGGATGAAAACGGTATGGAACGCTATTTCAGTGGTCTTGCCGATGATATGAAAAAGACTATTTTAGAAACACCTCTTACTATTTATATTTGCGAAGGTACTGAAAGCGAAATCAAAGAATGGTTTAAGACTATAAATATATCAGGTGTACCTCTCAATGAGCAGGAACTCTCAAACGCTATTCATTCCGGTCCTTTTTTAACAAAAGCAAAAGAAGAATTTAGCAACAGTCAGAATGCAAACATACAGAAGTGGAGTGCCTATATTTCGGGCAATGTTTTAAGACAAGATTACCTTCGCACAGCTTTGGATTGGGTAAGTCATAGTCATATAGATGCTTATATGAGTATGCACCGATATGATGATAATATTACAGAGCTTAAGACATATTTCAATTCAGTAATAAATTGGATTTCAAGTGTGTTTATCGATGTTGACAGTAAGATGTGCGGTTTGAAATGGGGCGATTTGTATGAACGCTACCACAGTACCCCTTATGACCCGCAGGCTGTTTCTGATAAAGTTCGTGAGCTTCTTGAAGATACTTATGTAAGCGACAAGAAAGGCATTTGGGAATATGTTTTGGGTGGTTGCGAGCATAACGAACTTTTGAATGTTCGTGTATTTGACGAAGCAACCAAGAAAACTGTTTATTCAAGACAGACAGCACAAGCTCACGCTGACGGTGTTTCTAACTGTCCTCTTTGCACTTTGGGTAGCGACAGCAACAATAAACGGATATGGAAGCAGAACGAAATGGATGCAGACCACGTTACCGCCTGGAGTAAGGGTGGTGCAACCGATATAAATAATTGTCAAATGCTTTGTAAAACACATAACAGAGCAAAAGGAAACAGATGATAAATTGCATGGCAGAGAGTATATACTTTCTGTCATGCAATTTTATTTTATATAAGCACTATACAAAAGTTGCAATTTATGTTATAATTATTAGGTCAATAGTTAGGTCGCTCCACGCTTGGTTTATGCATATGCATAAATGGATAGCATAGCGATATGCTATTTTAGCCGGTATATGGGACTTACTGTACCGACCACACTTACTAATCTTACTTCTTTACAGAACAGAGAGAAAGCTACAATATCAAAAACCTGTAAGAATGTTTACAGAGATTTAAGATTGTGTCGGTCTGAATGTCATTGTACTGGTGTTTGTTCCACTTTTTTGTGGAACACGAAACTGTGTTGATGAAAAATCAGATACGAACCTAAAAACATCACTTTCCTGTTTTAACGATGTGGAACGCCTGCTCTGCAGGTTAGTTAAAATTAAGGAGGTGACAGACTTGAAAATTTCAAGCAAAAATTGCGGGAATGTTTATAACATTACAAATAATATTTCCGTAAATGGCGACGATGCAACTAAAAACATTGTCAAAATTATTTTTGCTGTAGCGATTGCAGTTGTAATTTTTGTAATTGCTTACAGACTATTGACCGTATCTGATAGTGTCATTCAATCTATACTTGAAAAAATGCTTGAAATGGTATTTTCAGGTATAGAGATGTTGCACTAATCAGCACATCATTTCGAGGTGATTTTTATCTTGAACAGACACTGTCCTCTATACGGTCTACAATCCAAAAAGCAGCTCGCAGAGATCTTACATATAACTGATAAAAGACTGCTTAAAGGAAAAATGCAAGATGAAATTAATATATATATTGCCACCGAGCCGAAGGAGCGTTTGATTGAAGCTCCTTCGTGGCAAATCAAAAAAGCACAAGAAACAATAAAAAACTATTTAATGAAATGCGATATACCTTATTATGTATTTTCTGGTGTAAAAGGCAAATCTTATTATGATAATGCCGCAATTCACAAGGAATGCAAATATATGTATAAGACTGATATATCAGCATTTTTTCCTAATATATCGAGAGATTTGGTTTACAATTTTTTTCGTTTCGACTTAGGGACTTCGTCTGATGTCGCTAAAATATTGACAGACTTTTGTACCGTTGATATTTCATCTGCGTTAGATACAGATGAATCAGTTCGTTCTTTTGTTGCAAAGAAAAAGATACGAAAATATAATCATTTATGCACAGGTTCTCCTGCAAGTCCAGTGCTTTCGTATTTAGTCAACAGAAAAATGTTTGATGAGATGTATCAAATTGCTCAAAACAACAACTTGTTCTTTTCAATATATATGGATGATGTTTTCTATAGTTCCAAGAAATGGATAGCATTACCAATAAGAGAGCAAATATTAAAAGTGTTAACAAAAAATGGTTATAATATTGCTTCTCGTAAAGTTGTGTATTATTCAGAAAAAGATAACAAGAAAGTCACCGGAGTAATTGTTTCACCAAACAACCAACTAAAAATTCCCAATAAATTGAAAAGGAAAATCGTAAAAGGTTTTGCAAAAGGAAATCTTACCATTAAAGAAGAAAGTTTAAAGGGGATGTTATTAGCAGCAAAAATCATTGAAAAGAATTCTTTTAATGGTATAAATACATTTATCAATAATAAAAAATAATGATGCCGCCCGATTTTTCGGACGGCTAATTTTGTTATAATATTTATTAAGTACGAAACATTTGGTATATTTTGACTTGATTATAAATTAATCATCTACTTCACTTTGCATCTTCCCAAAGCAAAAAATCTATACCAAATTCTTTCTCGTTATACCAATGAACATCGATTTCAAAAATCTTCTTTGGTTCAACAACACGTCTAATGATTGGCAACAACATTTCAATTGGAACTAAGCCGTTAGCCATAAACATTATTACATATTCGCTTATATCAGAACGAAGAGAGTGTCTAATTCCATTCTGCTTATTTTTTGCCTCATTCTTAGTCTTTTCTAACAAATCCCAAAATTCTGTAATTTCATATCTATGAAAATGTGCAAAAAACAATAAAATTTCATAGCTTTCTGTTTTCGATAAGCTATTCATTGTTCGCTCTGGTAAAAGATGAAGAAAATTCCTAAAATACTGAATAGCCATTTTTTGATTTTCTGCTTCTTTCATCCCATATTTTTCGGCTAAAAATTGATGTACCAGTGATTCTTTTTCTTGTGGCTTGGTAAGAACCATCTCGTTATTATGGCCATTAAGGATCATAATGTCGATATCTCCATGTTCTTCGTATATTGCTTTTCTATATTCAAGATATTCGACAATTTCGATAGGTGTAACTAAAACACGACACATTTCACAGTAATCAGAAAAAGACATGCAATTTATGTTCATGCCAGAATCGGAATGTTTCGTCAACAAATGAGGATAATTGCCTATTTGGTTATTTTCAAATACAACCAATGGGATTACTTCCGCATCTGACTGTAGCGTTATTGTTTGACCACGTTTATTATGAAAATTTGGAAGTGTCCCAGATGAAATGAACTGTAATGTATCCTTGGCTTGTCCTTTTGCAACCTTACATTTCTTTTGAAGCCATTTGTTTTCTAGGATAGAGTCACCTGTGTTATCCTTATCATTTCGGGATTTCAACTGAATCGCAACAATGATATTACCAAGATTAATAAGCAAATCAGCGACTTCTAATTCTGTAGAACAATCAGGTTTGAATTTCAATTCATCAATAACAAGTTCTTTAAAGAAATAATCTTCAGAAAATGCGCTTAAAAGCTGTTCTGATTTGTTCATGTTTTACCTCCTAAACACACGGTTAATTGTATGAATCTCTTGCTTTAAATTTTATAAAATCATCATCAACAATCGGCTTATTAACTATAAAGTGCTGAACAGATTCAATGTTAAGATAATTCATCAATTTTATTAAATTATATCCATCGGGAATTGTTTCTCCTTTTTCCCATTTTTGATATGTACGCAATTGCACACCTACAGCAGCAGCCAGAGTCTGTTGTGTAAATCCGATTTCATTACGATAAAACTTAAGAGCATCTTTATCAAACTCCATAACAAGAGGTCCCAAATAAATCGGATACCATATGTCGCCGTCATCTTTATCATTGTAAATGTTAGGCATATATATCTTTGTTTCAGGTGTGATTCCAATGTGCAGTTCTTTTTCTAATGTTGCAGTGTCGCTCATAGAATAGCAATTATTAGCTTTGATATATGCAGCATTTTCAACCCAAATACCAATCCATTCTAAAATAGGTTTGTTATCATCATCACAGGGGAATTCGCCGCCAATAATAATCTCTCTATCTTGACGCAAGAAATTCTCATTAAATCCAACTAAACCCGGCATATAAATAATTGGGGATTGTTTAGCCAATTTTAAAACGCGATTATATTCATATAGGAAATTTTGCGGAAACTTATTGTCAATATGCAATTCATAACACAAATCAAGGTAATGAATCCATTTGAAAAATATATCTGCGCGCCCATAGGTCCCGGTTAAGCTGATAGGGTATCCCATAATTTCAGGAACCCTCATCTTATACTGGTAAAAAAGTTTTTCCAAAGCTATATATACTTCTTCAAATTCTAAGTCATTGTCACTCTGCATTTTTCCACAAATCAACGAAAACAAGTCTCCGTGTTGATTTTTATCGAAATCGGGCTCATAAAAATAAAATGGAACACGTCTCACGAAAGTATCAACATCTACGGTGCTAAAGCCAAATCCTTGTCCAACAATTCTGATATTTCTTTTGTTTTGAGGTTTTGTGGCCAAATCAAAAATCTCTGCCCCTACATGGTTATGGATATTCAGATAATTTATTACCTTTATTGAATCGAAATACTCGGGGTTAATATGGTTTTTAATAAACTGTTCTTGCTCTTTGCTAATCATAATCGCAACTCCTTTTGTCTTGGTTTTATGTTTTTATTATATATGAATATTATTTCACATTCAAGTGATAAGTAATTCGTAAGAAAACGAAAAATAATACGTTAAAAGCTGTGCTGAATAATAATAACTTAATAAAACCAGTAAAAAAGCGAATTGTTATACATAGCTCAATTCCCATTGTATTTGAACAAATAAAACACGCAACCGTTGGTTAAACCTTTTGATTGCGTGTTTTATTTATGCAAATATTAGCTCATTAACTACACTTCTGTGAGCCCTGTTGACAATATTATTCATCCTTGTAGTCCACTCCATTTGATATTCTTCTTTAAGTTGTTCGGTTACACCTTCTGCGGTTTTCATCTGTTCAACGAGTGTATCAAACATCTGTTGAGCCTGAGTGTCAATATCAGCGAGGTACTGCCACAGTTTGCCTTGTGAAAAGAGAGTTGTAAACAATGTTTTCTTGTGGTTGAGAAGATAATCTTTGTGCATCAATCCCCATTTGCCGAGGCGGATGCCTGATTCTTCGGGTGGGAGTGTGAGATTTGGTATAAGATAACCGTTGACCTGCCGATAAGTAATGTTTGCCATAATATTCATCCTTTCTGATTTTTGAGAAATGTGTCATAAGTAAATTTAGCCCCAAGTCTGAAACCAACTATAAAGCTATCCGCATTGCTTATACAAAGAAACTCGTTTGATTGACTTGCATATTTCATAAACAGTGATTTTTCTTCTTCGGTTAATTTTGATGTCAGTTGTTCTTCAGCTTGTGTAAGCTGGTTGAGTTTCTTTTTAAGTTCAGAGTTGAGTTCGGTGGTGCATTCCTGCGGCTCGATATTGCCGTAGTAAAAATCCTCAATAAAGTCTAACATAATATCACTCCTTACTTTTCGGATTTATTGATGATTTTCAAAAGCAGTTCATCAACATCTTCTGTAGAGATACCCTCCGAGAGAAGCATATTCCGAAATTCGTTCATACCGTTGATAAGCAAATTACACTCAAAATCGGTAAATTTAATTTTAATCTTTTTCATAGAAAAACCTCCTGTTATTTGGTAGCTTTATTCTACCTTTTAACAGGAGGTTAGTCGAATGTGTGAGCTTTTTGAGGAAAGATTTTTGGGATGAATATTGAATGAATAATATGTGAAAATATACAAAATCAAGAGTGTGAAATTGGTGGTTTTAACAACGCATTTTTCTTTAAAAAAACAATATGTGCCCCCCAATGTGCCCCCCGAAAACCTGTAAACGGCTATAAATAAGGAATGAATACAAGCCTCCAAAACCGCGTGCCGAG
>JAZUSD010000108.1:0-51630 GCA_045606545.1 Acutalibacteraceae bacterium
TCGCAAAGGCAACACAATTTACTATGGTGATATTAACGACCCTTATGTTACAATGCTTTCAGTTGTTGAATCCCACGAGGTTCACGGCGTTAAGATTGCAGACAAGGTTAAGGTTCAACTCGTTAACACCCAAGAGGCTAACCCCCTCGCTGCTATTGAAAAAAGTTCTGATAAGAACGGAATGTATGCGGCAATTGAAATCGCTTCAATCTGGCTTGAAAGAGCATTAAAGGCGTAAAAAATTACTCACTCAACTTATTCGGTTGAGTGAGTTTTTATATTTATTTTATTATTGTGTATATCAAGTGCGGTCTGTCAAATATTCTGACAGGAGCAATACTGTTGCCGATTCCCCTGCTGACTATGAGCTTTGTTTCGTTTTCTTCATAAAGACCGCTCGTGTATTTTGGGAAAAGACCTTGGTCAGGAGCTATCAAACCGATTCCAAATAATCTTCCCTGACCACCGTGAGCGTGACCTGAAAATACCAAATCAAAATTATAACTCGAATATATTTCTAACTGTTCGGGATGATGAGCAAGCAGAATGTTAAATTCATTCTTATCAACAGTAAAAGACGAACATAGCTCTTCCGTTGCTTGGGCAACTTGACTTGCGAATTCGCAATGAAAATACGGGTCATTAATACCGAAAACATTGATTTTTTCATTATTGGGTAAGGTTAATGAAGAACATTCGCCTCTTAATACCTCAACTCCCATAGATTTTAAATCATCAATCATATTATCAAAAGCAGATTGACTGTCAATACTTATATTACATTCATGATTACCTGTTACATAATAAACCGGAGCAATTTCAATTATTTTTGAAACAAAATAAAGACCATTTTCAATATCAGTTTTTCGGCAGTCAACCAAATCACCTGTCAGAACTATTAAGTTTGGTTTTTCTTCCCTTAATGAAGACAAAACTTCTTTATTGATGTTTTTGTTATGAGTATTGTGATAATCAGAAATATGGGCGATTTTATAACCATCTTCTATATTCAGCTTATCTGTTTCAATAGTAAAATGCTCAACAGACAAGGTAATATTACCCCAAATCGTTATAATTGAAAAAGCAACAAAGAGCGTCAGCATAACACATAACGCTCTTTTTATTATTTTCTGATTATTCTTAAAAAAAGCTTTAATATTTTTCATTAAAGTATTTCGCCGTTTTCAATAGCGTGAATCTGGTCAACTCTGCGCTGATGCCTACCACCCTCAAATTCAGTGTTAAGGAACACATCAACAAGCTCACAAGCCAAACCACCGCCAATAACTCTTGCACCTAAGCAAAGAGCATTTGCGTCATTATGAACTCTTGTGAATTTTGCGCTGAAATAATCTGAACAACAAGCAGCTCTGATGCCTTTAACCTTATTAGCAGCCATTGAAATACCGATACCTGTTCCGCAACAAAGAACAGCTTTGTCACATTCACCACTTGTAACCTTTAAACAAGCTTTCTGTGCAAATGCGGCATAGTCAACAGAAGCAGCAGAATCTGTACCGCAATCTATGAATTCAACGCCTTTTTCAGTAAGATATTTTTTAATTTCCTCTTTTAAAGGGTAACCTGCGTGGTCAGAAGCAATAGCAATCATATTTAACATCCTTTCGGTTTATTATAAATTAGTTTTATTTGTTTTTATTCTTTAGTTCTCTTTCCGCCTGAGAAAGTCTTAAATAGCAAGGTAAAAGCTCATTGGAAGAAATCGCCAAATTCTCATCTTTTTCGAGCATTTCCGAAGCTATTGCACAAACGGAAGAAGCGCATTGATACCTTATATTCAATGGTGCAATTTCAATGTTTGATAATAGCTCTTTCATTTTATTATAGCAAAGAAGAGCACCGTCACCAATAAGCATTATTCTGCCATCGACTGATTTGAGCTGTTCTGTTAAATCTGCAATTGATATAGCCTCATCAGGTGTCATTCTTTCCAAACCGCATTTACAGTCAAATTGTGCTGTATAAACCTGATTACAACGAGCATCCATAACCGCAACTGCATACACGCCAGTATTTTCAAGAGGTTTTGCAATAACCTCAAGCGTTGAAAGTCCAAGACATTTTTTATTAAGAGGTTGAGAAAGACCTTTAACCGCAGAAACACCGATACGAACACCTGTAAAAGAACCGGGACCATTGGAAACCGCAAAAAAATCAATATCATTCACCGAAACACAGGCAGTTCTGAGAACATTATCTATCATAGGCAAAAGAGTTTGGCTATGAGTGAGCCCTGTATTAGAAAAATCAAATGCTAAAAGCTTACCGTCTGCATAGACTGCGGCAGAAGCGGCAGTTGCAGTACTGTCAATTCCAAGAATTTTCATAAACACTTTCACCACTCATTCTTAAAATTCTGCTTTCATCATCTTCACCGCGAGAAAATTCAATTTTTATAAGCTTTTCTTCAGGCAAAGCGTTTTCGATATTCTCGCTCCACTCAACTGCAAGAACGCAACCATTATCAAGATAATCAAAAAATCCCGTTGTGCATAAATCTTCAAAGGTATTTATCCTATACATATCAAAATGGCAAAGTGGTACTTCACCGCCATATTCGTGAACAAGGGCAAAGGTAGGACTTGAAACCTCAGCGTTAATCCCCATACCTTTTGCAAGACCTGCAGTAAAACGGGTTTTACCCATGCCAAGACCGCCAAAATAGGCAACAACCTCGCCACCTTTTAAAACTGCACCTAATTTTTCACCGAAAAGCTCAGTTTCGTCAGGTGAACAAGAAAACACTTCAATCATAAATACCTCAAAATTCAGAAACACTTGAAAATAATATTTAATATATGTATAATAACAATATTGTAAGATAAAATCAAGAGGTGCAAGACTTGAAAAAATTTTTTTCATTAACGAAAAGATTTATCGATGAAACAGATAAAATACTTCTTTTGCTAATTGCAGCCGCATCCGTTTTCGGTGTAATGATGGTTCATAGCGCAACAAGATGGCGTTTAGGTGAAGGTGAAGTAATCGAACGAGATGCAATTGTTATGATTATAGCCGCAGTTGCAGGTATTGTTATAACGTTGATAATTTCGGCAATTGACTATGAGCTGATAATGAAAATATGGCCAATTATTGGTCTGTTTTGTGTGGGGCTGATGGTTATAACACTCATTTTTGGTGCCGCCCCCGATGAACGACCCGACTCAAAATGCTGGCTTAAGTTTGGTTCAATTTATTTCCAATCTTCTGAGCTTGTTAAAATCGGTTATGTTATCACATACTCAATGCACCTTGAGCTTTGTAAGGATAATATAAACTCCTTAAAATCCATTCTTTTATTAGGTATTCACGCGGTTATTCCAATTGGACTTGTAGTTCTTACAGGTGACATGGGCTCTGCTCTTGTTTTCATTTTTATGACAATTGCTATGCTTTTCTTCGCCGGACTTCATATAGGATTTTTCGGTGCCGGTGGCATTTTAGGCATTGCCACTTCCCCTCTTATATGGATGTATATTTTTGACGATTATCAACGCAACAGATTTTTAGCACTTTTCCGTCCTGAAGATTTTTCAGACGAAAGCTTTCAGCAAAGATTAGGTCTTAATGCTCTTGGTTCAGGTGGCTTTTTCGGTCAAGGCTATCTAAAAGGCACATATACTCAGGCTGGACTTGTACCTGAAAGAGAAAATGACTTTATTCTCACCGCTATCGGTGAAGAAACAGGCTTTTTGGGTTGTCTTATCGCTCTTTTATTATTATTCTTTATTTGCTTTAAAATGATAAAAACAGGCAAAGAGGCACGAGACTTTTCAGCACAACTTGCATGCTTTGGTATAGCTTCTATGATTGCAGCTCAGGTAGCGATTAACGCAGGTATGGTATTGATGGTACTTCCGGTTATTGGTATTACCCTCCCATTCTTCAGCGCAGGCGGTACAAGTACACTTTGCCTTTATGTCGGTGTTGGTCTTGTGTTCAGTATCTATAGATACAACCGTTCAAGAGAAACGGTAAATTTCAGACTTTCAAGAATTGCATCACCGTTTTCGGAGTATTGATATTAAGTGCAGAACGCAAAGTGCAAAATGCAAAACATCTGGTGCTGCGCACGGCTATTATATAAATTTTTTCAATAAAACATAAAAAATGGATTCAGGACAACGAATGTCTTGAATCCATTTTCATTTAGCACTTTGCATTTTGCACTTAGCACTTTGTAAGCTTCGCCATTTTTGCCATAACTTTTTTTGTTCCGCAGGTGTCGAAAGCAATTTCAAGAAGCATATCGCCACCCATTGCTTTTGCGCTGACAACCATACCTTTACCAAAGGTTTTGTGTTCAACTGTATCGCCAACTTTAAAATCAAGCGTTACGTTATCGGTTGCAGTCTTTTTAGGTGCAGAACTGAAACCACCGTTTGAAAAGCCAGTTGCTTTGTTTTTTGGAGCAGTGGATGAAGATGGTCTTGAATATGAGTTTTCCCGGGAAAACATCTTTGTCCCGCCACCGTAAGAAGAACCTCTATAAGAACCCTCTGAATAACCACCGTAGAAGGTCTGCTGAGGCGCGTTACGTTCAAAATCGGTAAGTTCTTCGGGTATTTCTGAAAGGAAGCGTGAGGGTCTTGTAAAGCTTGTGTTTCCGAACAACATTCTTGAACGAGCGTTTGTTATATATAGCTTTTCCTTTGCGCGAGTTATACCAACATAACAAAGCCTGCGTTCTTCTTCAAGTTCAGTCGGGTCATACATAACCTGATTTCCCGGGAAAAGACCTTCTTCCATTCCAACAATAAAAACAACGGGAAACTCAAGCCCTTTTGCAGAGTGAAGAGTCATCATAACTGTTGACTCTGCTTCGGTATTGTAGTTATCAAGGTCTGTCATAAGTGCAACTTCTTCAAGAAATCCGGTAAGAGTGCCACCCTCATTATCTTCCATATAACGAACAAGGTTTGCGAGTACCTCCATAACGTTTGCTTTACGTTCTTCTGCAGTTTCCTTATCCAAATCAAGAGAAGCATAATATCCGGTTTTAGTAATTACATCATCAAAGAAATCCTGAATTGATTTTTCTTCAAGAGAAAGGGCAAGAGAATTAATAAGATTGGTAAAGTCAATCAACTTACCAGCCGCACGGGAAAGCATCGGATAATCATTTGCATTTGCAATAACATTGTAGAATGTTGTGCCTAAGCCATCTGCTATTGATGCAGCGTTATTAATTGTTGTTTCACCGATTCCCCTTTTGGGTTCATTAATAATTCTTCTCAAACGCACAGTATCTGATGGGTTTGCAATAACCGAAAGATAAGCAAGAATATCTTTAACTTCCTTACGGTCATAGAAACGGTGACCACCGATAACCTTGTAAGGAACTGCGTTATAGACAAGTGCACGTTCAATACTGCTTGACTGCGCATTAGTTCTGTAAAGGATTGCAAAATCAGAGAATTTTCTTCCGAGGGCTACTGCATTGAGAATTTCATCAGCAACAAAGCGTCCCTCGTCACGCTCATCAGTAAGAATTTTAACCTTGATTTTATCTCCACCCTCTTTTTCAGTCCAAAGGGTTTTACCTTTTCTGCCTTTATTATTTTTAATAACCGCATTGGCTGCATCAAGAATAACTGAGGTTGAACGATAGTTCTGTTCAAGTCGGATTACCGCAGTATCTTCATACTGATTTTCAAAAGAAAGTATGTTTTCAATTGTTGCACCACGGAATTTATAAATACTCTGGTCATCGTCACCAACAACACAGATATTTCTGTAACCGTTTGCAAGAAGTGAAGTGAGAATATATTGGGCGTGGTTAGTATCCTGATACTCGTCAACCATAACATATCTGAAACGGCGTTGGTAATATTCAAGAACATCAGGATTTTCTTTCAAAAGCTTAACTGTGTTGACAATAATATCATCAAAATCCATAGCATCGGCTTTTTTAAGCATTTCTTCATATTTTTCAAATGCTTGTCCGATAAGCTTTTTATTAGTATCATACCCTGCACTTGCAGTATAATCAGCAGGGGTCATTAATGAATCCTTTGCTCTGCCGATTTCATTAAGAACATATTTTACAGGTAGGCGTTTTTCATCTATATCGAGAACGCGCAAAACCTCTTTCATAACTCGTTTTGAGTCGTCGGTATCATAAATGGTGAAATGCTTTGAAAATCCGATTCTTTCACTGTCTCGGCGAAGAATGCGAACACAGCAAGAGTGGAAAGTGCTAGCCCACACATCGTTGCCTTTTTCACCAAGCATTGCTTCTAAACGGCTTTTGAGCTCGTTTGCGGCTTTATTAGTGAATGTGATTGCAAGAATCTGCCATGGTTGTGGTGCATCCACACTTAAAAGAGCTCCAACTCTATCAGGAAGAATCCCGCCATTTTCTATGTAATTTTCAAGTATTGCGGTATCCTCTTCTGTTGGCGCTCTGTATGAAAAATCAGAATGATAGGCGTTTCCATATTTGATAAGGTATGCTATTCTATTGACAAGAACGGTTGTTTTACCACTACCAGCACCTGCTAAAATAAGAACTGCACCGTTCACATTAAAAACGGCACTTTTCTGCATATCATTCATTCTTGAAAACTCTTTTTCAATGAGTTTTTTTCTTAGCGTATAAAAGTCCATAATCCACCTAACTATTATCTATTAAAATTCTTTCTGTTTGTAAAATCGTTTTATATATTGCTCTGTTTAAATCAAGGAAAGCAGAATAAACTGCATATTTTATGAGCGGTTGCTCACTTTTACATTTTAATGCTTTAACAACATTCTTTTCTATGCCTTTTTTTCCTTCATTCAAAAATTGAATTTCTTCAGAACATTGTTCAAAAAGCTTTAAATTACTTTTGAAATTACCCAATTGAGAAAAAATAAAATTTTGATTATTAAATGATTTTGAAAAATAGCTGAATTCACCGAAATCCTTGCGGTTAATTAAGTTAAAATACTCCTGCAAAGTAAAAAGTGAATTCAGTTCTTCTGTTAAACTTTCTTCTAACAAGAAAATATCACCCCGTTCAAGCGGAGTAATAAATTCATTTCGCAAATTATTTAAAAGTTCAGATTTTTCTGCAAAAAACCGGATTCTGTTAGATGAAAAATCCTGTTTCAGAAGAGTTTTTTCATAAATTACAGAAATTGCTTCTGATAATAATTTCAACGTCTTGAAATAATCATAGGATTTTTTCAAACGCTACCTCTTTACATAATCTTGTTCTCAACAACAAAGGGAAGAGGAAACGGGGCAACTCACCACCGCTGACGCGGTCCCCCTCCCTATTTGCTAAAGCAAACAGGGATGATAACAATCTCTTTACTTATATAAACTGTTACCTTTACTGTCTATAGCTACTAACAACGGAAAATCTTTAATTTTTAATTTTTTTACTGATTCACAGCCTAAGTCTTCAAAGGCAATAACCTTGCATTCTTCAACGCACTTGGAATAAAGAGCTCCTGCACCACCAATTGCAGCAAAATAAACTGCTCCATATTCTTTCATTGAATTTATAACAACTTCACTTCTGTTACCCTTACCAATCATCGCTTTCTGACCTTTTGAAATCATCAAAGGTGAAAAGCAGTCCATTCTTGAAGATGTTGTAGGTCCGATGCTACCGATTGCAAGACTATTCTTTTCAGGGGTTGGTCCTGCAAAATAAACAACAGAATTTGTGAGAGTAAAGGGTAAAGGTTTATTATCTGATATAAGCTCTTTAATTCTCTTGTGGGCGGCATCCCGCGCGGTATATACAGTTCCGGATAAAAGCACCCTGTCACCTGCAACGAGATTTTCCACCCATTCATTAATATTCTCTGTGTTAAGATAATATTCGCTCATTAATAATCCTCGTCACCGATTTTACTGTCAAATGTAATTTCATCCTCAACAACGGGTACAGAAAAATCATATTCTGCTGTGGATTCAACAGGCTCAGTTATTACATCATCTGTTAAAACATTATCTGAAATAAGTGCCTGAGCAGTTTTACTCATATCACCGGTTAAGGCTTTGATACGAAGCTCAACCTCTGCAACTGACTTAGTAAAGTTACGGGCAATTTCACCAATACCTGCGGAAAGGTCATCAATCTTTACTGCAGTATCTCCAATTGCGGCATACACCGCTTTTTTAACAGAATCTGCTCTCTCCTTGGCCTGCTCAACAAGTTCCTCAGAATGAACTCTTGCATCAAGCATAGCCGCACCAACCTGACGCTCCATATCATGCTTTTTACCAAGCTCATTACGAAGCTTTTCATTTTCTCTTCTGAGCTCTGCAACCTCACCATCATCAACAGCTTTGGATTGCATTTCTGAAAGTCTTTCAGTAAGCTCTTTAATAAGGGTGTCTTTATCATCCATAGCAACTTCATAATCATTGATTTTTGCAGATAATTCCGCAACATCTGAACGGAGTTTGCTAATGTCAGCAACATCGCTCTGCAAGGAAGAAATTTCAGCATCAAGCTGAGCATTTTTTGATTCACTGGTTGCGAGTTTACTTTCAAGAGAGCTTTTCTCATTAAGAACTTTTTCAATAAAGTCCATTACATCATCTTTTTTGAAGCCACCAAAAGCAGTAGTTCTGAACATTAAGTCTTTTGACATAAAATAACCTCATTTAAAATATAAATTAAAAGTCAGTAATAATTATAACAGAATAAAATATATAAAACAACAAAAATTTATATTTATTTTTTAAAACAAATGTAGTATAATGTAAAAAAAAGCCGAAAGGTTGTGGAATTAATGAAAAAAACTGCAAAAGCTTTATTAGGTGCCGGCGCCATTTTCTTCGGCTCAGGTCTTGCTATGAATACTTTTGTTCTCACAAGAGCATCTAAAAAAGTAAGCGATTTAAAGAAAAATATTGAAGAAAAGAACAATCCCACTGATTTAACCGCGCCTAAAGAAATTTTAAGAGCTGAGGGCGATGCTTGGGTTGATTCAAAGGAACATGACCATATTGTTATAAAAAACCGCAAAAACGAACCCATTCACGCTCTTACTGTTAAAGCAGAGGAAGAAAGTGATAAATGGCTTATCTGCATTCACGGATACACAAGTTCACCCAAAGGTATGGGTAGCTATGCTCTTCATTATCACAAAAGAGGATACAATGTTCTTCTTCCCTGCCTTCGCGGTCACGATATAAGCGAACATCGTTCAATAACAATGGGGTGGCTTGACAGACTTGATATTATAGATTGGATTCAGTACTTATCAAAAACATACAACAACCCTCAGATTGTTCTCCACGGTGTTTCAATGGGTGCGGCAACTGTTATGATGACAACAGGTGAAAATTTACCTTTCAATGTTAAATGCGCAGTTGCTGACTGCGGTTATTCTTCAGTCTGGGATGAATTCAAAAACGAAATGAAAGAAACCTATCATACGCCTGCTTTCCCTGTTCTTTATGCTGCAAACCTTGTTACAAATGTTGTTTCAGGATTTGATTTCAAAAAAGCTTCCTGCGTTGAGCAGTTAAAGAAATCTAAAACTCCCACTATTTTCTTGCATGGAGAAAAGGATTTATTTGTTCCATACAGAATGCTCGACCTTAACTACAATGCTGCCGCTTGTGAAAAGGAAAAGGTTTCCATTCCTGATGCAGAACACGCAGAAGCACATCTTGTTCACCCTGATTTATATTGGGATTCTGTTTTCAATTTTGTTGAAAAATATATCGATTAATCAAATTTTTTACTCCTCGTTCATTCGAGGAGTTTTTTGTATAAAAAAACATATAATAAATTAGTAAATCATTGGTTAAAACATAAAAAATTTGATTTATAAAGAATATTTAGTATTTTTTGTTGAAATTATGCGCAAAATGTAGTATGATATGCAAGATAACAAAATAGGTTATTTTGGACTAAATTTAGACTTATTTACAGGAGGTCGTAATATGTCAGCATTAACAAACAACAAGAGCGTCCTTGCTTGGATTGACGAAAAGGTTGATCTTGTAAAGCCCGACAAAATTGTTTGGATTGACGGCTCTAAAGAACAGATTGAGGAGCTCAGAGCAACCGCTTGCTCAACAGGCGAACTCATCAAACTTAATCAGGAACTTCTCCCCGACTGCTATCTTCACAGAACCGCAGTTAACGACGTTGCTCGTGTTGAGGGCAGAACCTTCATCTGCGCAAACACAAAAGAAGAAGCAGGCCCCACAAATAACTGGATGGACCCTGCTGAAGCTTATGAAATGCTTTATGATATTGCTCGCGACAGCTACAAAGGCAGAACAATGTACGTAATACCCTATTCAATGGGCCCCGTTGGTTCACCCTTTGCAAAAGTTGGTATTGAGCTTACTGACTCTATCTATGTTGTTCTCAACATGGTTATTATGACAAGAGTTGGTAAAGACGTTCTCGAAGTACTTGGCGACAGCGATGACTGGGTTCGCGGTCTTCACTGCCGTTGTGACATTGACGAAGAAAAGAGATATATCTGCCAGTTCCCGCAGGACAACACAATTATCTCCGTTAACTCAGGTTACGGCGGAAACGTTCTTCTCGGTAAAAAATGCTTTGCACTTCGTATCGCTTCATATCAGGGTTGGAAAGAAGGATGGCAGGCAGAGCATATGCTCATCCTTGGTATCGAAAATCCCCAGGGAGAAGTTAAATATATCTGTGCAGCTTTCCCCTCTGCTTGCGGTAAAACAAACCTTGCTATGCTTATTCCTCCGGAGCTTTACAAGGAAAAAGGCTATAAAGTATGGTGCGTTGGTGACGATATTTCCTGGATTCGTAAGGGTCCTGACGGCCGACTTTACGCTATCAACCCCGAAAACGGTTTCTTTGGCGTTGCTCCCGGTACTAACGTAAAATCCAACCCCAATGCTCTTGCTTCAACAAAGAAGGGCACAATCTTCACAAACGTTGCTCACAACCTTGATGATAATACTGTTTGGTGGGAAGGTCTTGACAAGAATCCTCCTGCAAATGCAGTTGAATGGAAAGGCAATCCCTGGAACGGTCAGGAAAGCGAAGAAAAGGGTGCTCATCCCAACAGCCGTTTCACAGCTCCTGCTGTTAACTGTCCTTGCCTCAGCCCCGAATTTGAGAACCCCAACGGTGTTCCGATTAGTGCTATCGTATTCGGCGGCAGACGTGCAAAGCTTGCTCCCCTTGTTTATCAGTCACGTGACTGGAACCATGGTGTATTCGTTGGTTCAATTATGGCTTCCGAAACAACTGCTGCAGCTGCAGGTGCAGTTGGCGTTGTTCGTCGTGACCCAATGGCAATGCTTCCCTTCTGCGGTTACAATATGGCAGATTACTGGCAGCATTGGATTGACATTGGTGAAACTCTTGATCCCGAAAAAGCTCCCAAAATCTTCAACGTTAACTGGTTCCGTAAGGACGATGAAGGAAACTTTATGTGGCCCGGCTTCGGTGATAACCTCAGAGTTCTTGAATGGATTATCAACCGTTGCGAAGGCAAGGTAGATGCTAAGGATACAGAAATCGGTTACATCCCCTATGCAAAGGACATCAACATTGAAGGTCTTGAGGGTGAGGTTTCTCTCGAATCTCTCGAAAGCATCCTTGAAGTTGAAAAAGAGCTCTGGCAGGAAGATGCAAAGGGTATTGAAGAATTCTACGCTAAATTCGGCGATAAGATTCCCGCAGTACTTGCAGAAGAACTTGCTACTCTTAAAAAGAATGTTCAATAATTAAATTGTTATAAGGGTTGTGCTTCGGTACAGCCCTTAAACACATTATTATAATAAAGAAAGAAGTCGTTTATAATGGCAAAGCTTACAAGAGAAACAAAAGACGGTATCTATTCACTTATGCTCACTCCTTTTTTTGAGGACAGAACAATTGACTATGATACATACGAAGAATATGCTGATTGGCAGGTTTCACAGGGCGTTGAACACCTTTTTGCAGTTTGCGGCAGCTCTGAAATGAAAGAGCTTACTCTTGAAGAGAGACTTAAACTTGCAACTCTTACAGTTAAGCACAAAGGCGAAACAACAGTTGTTGCAACTGCAAACATTGAACCCACCAAGGAAGAAAACCTTGAAGAAATCAAGAAAATGGAGCAGACAGGTGTTGACGGTATCGTTCTTACAACAAAGGGTATGGGCGATGATGATGACAAGCTTGTTGAATACATAAGAGACCTTGCTTCAACCGCAACTGTTCCCGTTTTCCTTTATGAGTTCCCGGGCTTCCAGCCTCATAAAATGAGCGGTAAGGCTTACGGTGAGCTTACAAAAGACGGTCTTATCTGGGGTATTAAGGACACAACCTGCACAATGGAAGGTATCCAATCCAAGATTGATAACAAAGGCGATTCAACAATTATTCAGGCAAATATGCCCTACCTTTTTGATTCCTATGTTGCAGGTGCAAGAGGCGTTATGGCAACTCCCACATCCTGCGGCGGTGCATTCTTCCAGAGATTCCACGAAGCATTTGTAAGCGGTGATATGGCTCTTGCTGAGCAACGCTACAATGAGATAATTCTCCTTGATAACGCAATTAATGACGGCTTCTGTGCAAGCGCAAAAGAGCTTATCAGACTTCAGGGTATTAAGAACTTCAACTGGTTTACAAGAGGTTCACATCACCTTGACGGTGCAAGACTTCGCTCCCTCAAATCTTTCCACGATTGGTGCGTTGCAAACGGACTTATGAAATAATATATACAGTAACCCCTTGATGCACAAAATGCATCAAGGGGTTACTGATTTTTCTGATTTAAAAATTGATTATTCTTTTGTTCCCTTTTGCCAAAGCAAATTCCAATCTCTGTCGAAAGCGGTATAAACGCATTCCTCTTCATCTGCTCTACCAGTTTCATCATAAGAAATTGTATTTGTACAACAAAAAACTCTTTCTTCAGTTGTTTCTATTATTTTCTCTATTTTGTAACCTTGTATTGCCACTTCTCCTAAATTTCTGTTGTCTTTTGAATAATGAATAAAACGAGCAGTTTTATAGTTGCTTTCATTATTAATTTTAAATTCAACAATAAATTCTCCGTCGTCTAAAATAAAGATATCTCCTATATATTCGTTTTCAACACTCGTTTTAAAAGTATTTTTGGAAACAACATTTTTATCAAAATCAAGTCGAACAAGTGTTTTCAACTGTCTGGAGTATGGCTCATCACTCTTTTTCAATATCGGGTAGCCGTAATCAGAAACACTTTCTTTATTCCAAGGATAGAAACTACCATCAATTTCATATTCCCACAACAATTCAAAATCATCATTAAATGCACTTAATCTGTTGATTCTTTTAACATCATCCTCACCAGTTAGTTCAGATGTCATAGCAAAGAAACCTTTACCAGCAACATAAGCTAAATTATCAATTATATAAGTTCCATCAGTTAAATCAACCTGATTTATAATTTCACCATCAGCGGATAATTTAATAAGACTTGCCTGATAACCATCTGATCCATCACCAACCCACTTAATTCTTCTGGTAACACCTAAAATTAAGCTACCATCTTCTGTTTCAATCATTCCTCTAATAAGGTAAACTTCTTTACTTTTAAAATTTTTTTGCCAAACAACATTACCTTTAGAATCTACCTTAACAAGATTTACTTTTGAAGAAAAATCAACTTTAAGTAACGGTAGTGTCCTTAAAGTATAAGTTGAATAAAAAACATCACCTTTTTTATTTATCCATCGTATATGTGGCATACAGTATCTGGCATAAAACAAACTTTCTTTATCTTTACCTGCATATTTATAAGCATATTCGGTTTCATACAGTTTTTCACCATATATATTATACTTTTTAATTTCGATTTTCCCATCATCTTGATTATATTGAAAATATCCGTCATTGCCGAACTCACCATTAGCTATCGCCCAATTGCCGTTTACCATTTTCTGAAAATGCTTTGGTACTCTACCTATAGTTTCAGCTGCATAACTCTTCTGCGTTTCTTCAACCTTAGCAAAACCGCTTTGCAAAAACAATATAGATATTAAAAATACTGATATAGTTCTAATAATATTTTTCCTCATTAAAGGTCACCCCTTAAATTTGATATATTTATTATATCACGACCGTCTACTTCAGTCAACAGCATTTTTCACTTGCAACTTATGCTTATGTATAGTATAATTTATATAATTGTGCGGTATGTGAAAAACCACAGAAAAATACACTTGGGGAAGTGATGTTTTGAACATTGAAGAATTGCTGAAAAAACAAAAAGAATTTTATCAAAGCGGTGCAACCTTACCTGTTAAATTCCGTATCAAGATGCTTTTAAAGCTTTATAAATGTATTCAGAAATATGAAAATGAAATCAATGAAGCTTTGAAAAAAGATTTAGGAAAATGCGAATTTGATGGCTTTGTTTGCGAAACGGGTCTTGTTCTTATGGAACTCAATTACATGATTCGCTATACTGCTCTTTATGCTAAAAAGCATAGAGTTTATACTCCTATCGGTCAATGTATAGGTAGCGCTTATAAAAAAGCTTCACCCTACGGAAATGTGCTTATAATGAGCCCTTGGAATTATCCATTCCTTTTAACAATGACTCCGATTTCAGATGCTATCGCGGCAGGTAACACAATTATAGTTAAACCAAGCGCATATTCCCCTGCTACAAGTGAGATTGTCAAAAAGATTATTGAAGAGTGCTTTCCTCCTGAATATGTTGCCGTTATAACCGGTGGCAGAGAAGAAAACAAAGAACTTTTAAAACAAAAATACGATATGATTTTCTTCACTGGCAGTCAGACAGTTGGTAAAGAAATTCTTCATAAAGCTGCAGATGATTTAACACCTGTTGTTCTCGAACTTGGTGGCAAAAACCCTTGCATTATAGATTCAACTGCCAAAATCAAATTAGCGGCTAAAAGAATTGTATATGGAAAATTCCTTAACTGTGGACAAACCTGTGTTGCTCCTGACTATGTTATTTGCCACAGTAGTGTTAAAGACGAATTTGTAAAAGAACTCTCCAAACAAATAAAAACTCAATATGGTGATAATGTTCTCGAAAACTCCGAATACGGCAGAATCGTCAATGAAAAACATTTCAACAGAATATGTGATTTAATTGACGAAGATAAGGTTGTTTTCGGTGGCGAAAAAGACATAAACAAGCTTAAAATTGCACCAACTGTTATGAGCAATGTAACTTGGGATGACAAAGTTATGCAGGAAGAAATTTTCGGACCTGTTTTACCAATCCTTACATTCGATACATACGAAGAGTTATATTCATTATTTGCTGACAAACCAAAACCACTCGGTTTATATATCTTCTCAGAAGATAAAAAACGAATCCACAGAACTCTTGAAAAATGCGCATTCGGTGGTGGTTGCGTTAATGATACAATTATGCAGATTGCCATTAACAGTTTCGGTTTCGGTGGAGTTGGCGAAAGTGGTATGGGGTCTTATCACGGAAAAGCAGGTTTTAATGCCTTTTCCCATGAAAAAAGCATACATAAAAAAGTTACCTGGTTTGATTTTCCCGTAAGATATAATCCCCATAACAATAAATTATTCAATTTCCTTTCACATCTTTATATGAGATAAATTTAAAATCTATAATTTCTTTGAGGTGTTTTTATGTTAGATAAATTTCTTTCAGGTTGGGGCGGTTTTGTTGGTATGTGTGAACATATCAAGATTTTCATTTACTCCAAAAGAGCCAATAAAATGCAGGAAACCTGCGTTAAAAGGCTTATGAGAAAAAATAAAACAACAGAATATGGTAAGCTTCATAATTTCAAGGATGTTAAATCCATTGAAGATTATCAGAAAATCGTTCCCCTTTCTGTTTATGCAGATTATGATGATTACGTATGGAGAATGGCAGATGGCGAAAAAGGACTTATCACAAACATGTATGTGCGCCGTTTTACAGAAAGCTCAGGCAGTACCGGTAAACAAAAGCTTGTTCCTCTCTCATACTGGGCAGAATGGGTTTGCCAGTGCTTCAGCTTCAGTGCACCCGTTGGTTGCGCTGTTAAATGGTTTGCAAAACAAGGTAAGACTTTACCTGCCCAAAAGGGTCTTTTAACTGCGGAAACCAGTTGCAGAAAGGTTAAAGGCGGTACAATCAGTTGCCTTTCATCAATTCCGCTTCTTAATGTAAAACCCATTGTAAGTTGCTTTACAACATCACCCAAAGAGGTTCTTTTCCCTGAACCCGGTGTTGATATGGACATGCACTATATGAAGCTGCGTTTTTCATTACCAAGCAAAAAAGTTAGTTATCTCGGCACTATTTTCATCACAACTCTTGAATCAATGTTCTTCTATATGGAAGAAAACTGGGAAATGCTCTGCGATGATATTGAAAAAGGTATTATTAACGATAAGGTTAATGTTCCCGAAGAAATCAGACAGAAATACAATAAAAAGCTTAAACCCAACCCCAAAAGAGCAGAGGAATTAAGAAGAGAATTCAGAAAAGGCTTTGATGAATCCCCTATCATTCCTCGTATCTGGCCCAATGTTGGTTGGATGTATGGTATGGGAACAGGTTCATTGAGCTTCTATCAAAAGAAATTGAGAAGATATCTTGGTGAAGATATTCCTATGCACTATCTCGGCTATACCGCAACAGAAGCATTTATGGCAGTTCCTCTTGAATTCAATTCATACGAATATGTCATTCTTCCCCAGAACGGCTTTTATGAGTTCAGACCAATCGACCAGGAGGGTTATGACAATCTTCTTACAATAAAAGACCTTGAAGTCGGCAAAGAATATGAAATTATTCTCACCAATATGAGCGGTTTTTATCGTTACAGAATTGAAGACGTTGTTAAGGTTACAGGCTATTATAACCAATCACCAAAAATCACCTTCTGTTATCGTCTTAACCAGATTGCAAACATCAGTGGTGAAAAAGTCAGCTCAATGGCATTTGATGAAATTGTTGCAAATATGTCCGAAGAATCAGGAGATTTATACATTGGTTACAGCATTTACGCAGACAGAAGCACCTCTCCCGGACATTACAAGCTTTTCCTTGAGCTTGCAGAAGATATTTCTGATGAGAAAAAAGCGACTTACAATGCTCTTTTTGAAGAGAAGCTTTGCAAGGGTAATGTTTCTGTTGAACCTCTTATCAAAAGCGGTGCTTTAGGTCATCCTGAGGTTCTTTTCCTTAAAAAAGGAACTTATGACGATTACCGCGAGGTTTTGAGAAAACGCGGTGCAAATCTCAATCAGGTTAAACCGATTAAAGTTATTGATACAGAAGAAAAAAAGGATTTTTTCTTCAATCACGTTGAGGGTTAACTATGAAATTTGACTATAAAGCAGAAGCTCTTTCTCTTAAAGAAAAAGGGCTTACTGATGAAAAGGTTATCAAGGATTTAATTGCATTTAAAGAGAAGAATCCTCATTTATTAAAAAAGACGCTACCTTGCGAAATGTATGATAAAATCAATCTTATGTGCAGAAAGTATATGGACAGACTGGCACGTTTTGAGGTCGATTATGACTTTTTAGTTGACGAAACCGCTTTCAAAAATGTTGCAGTCTGCGCCCTCGAATGTGCACCCTTCTTACACTCGCAGGTTATAAGAAATCCCATAACTCCCTATTGGAAAGTTGCAGACTATAATATTAATGAGTTTATATTTGCAAAAGAAGTTGAGGATTTAGAAAAGGCAAAAAAAGATTTCTTTTCGCGACAAATTCCATTAAAAAGCAATATCCAGTTTAACATTGGTCTTTTCTACCACCAAGAAAAAACCTACATACTTTTTATATGGAATCATATGTGTATGGATGGCGGCGGTTTTAAGGCGTTCTGGAGTGACTTTTGCAAAGCCTACTCTGATTACGTTTTAAAAGGTATCTCCCCTCTTTGCTTCTCTGTTGGCTCAAGAAAATACACAGAAGTATATAAAGATATGGAACCCGCTTTCAAAAAGAAAGCAAAGATGCAATTCGCCAATATATCACCTCGTGACAAGCATCGTTTTCCTTTTAGTAATAACAATATCGAGAAAGATGTTGTTATAGTTTCAAGAAAAATAGAAAAAGAATATTTTGATAGGGCTATAGCTTTTGCGAAAGCCCAAGGCGGAACAGTTAATGATTTGCTTGTTGCGTCATATATAGACGCACTTAAAAAGGTAGCAAATTTTAACAGCGATGAAAGAATAAGCGTATCCTGCGCAACTGACTTGAGACGACATATTAAAGACCTTTCAACTATCGGCTACACTAATCACGTTTCTTTCAGCCATTGCGCAATTGAGAGAATGGGAAACGATTTAAAAGAAACATTCTCCCTTGTAAGCAATAAAACAAAAGAGCTGAAAGCCGATGAATTTATGGGTCTGCACGGTATTCCGCTTCTGAATTTTGCGTATAAATCAATGATTTATTTACAAGCAGAGCCTATTGTTAAGCTCTTTTACCGCAATCCTACTTTATCTGTAAGCAATGTTGGTAAAATTGACACAGTTGCTTTCTCCCTCGCAGACAATAAACCATTCTCTGCTTTCGTTGCAGGTGCTGCTAAAAACAAACCCTGCGCTGTTATGACTGCATTAAGCATCAACGGCGATTTAAGCGTTTCAATTTGCCTCAGAGGCAATGAAAAAGACCGCGAAATTCTCGAAAAATTCTTTACAGAATACGAAAATAATATTAAAAGTTTTTAAAATAGTAAAACCTCACAGAAAATCTTATCTGGTTTTCTGTGAGGTTTATTTATTAATATTTATTTTTCTTTAAGAAATCGTAGATACGTTTACAGTTGTTGTTATCTCTATATTCAAAATACTTCTGAGCATCAATTCTATCCTGCTCATTTTCGTTAAACCCATTATTTACAAAATACTCAATATCTTTTATTAAATCAGACTCTTCAGTTGAACGATTACCAAAAAGACTGGTTTCCATATTAATATATGAGCCGTGAGCAATTTTATACTTATCATAGTCGAACTGATAGAACAAAACAGGCTTGTCCAGATAATAAACATCCCAGCAAACACTTGAATAGTCCGTTATAAGCATGGAACATTTCATCATCAATTCGTTCAGAGGCTCCTGTCCAAAAGGAATATACGAAATTTTTTCATTTACCAAGTCTTTGAAATTTTCAATATATCCTGCAAATTTGGGATGAATATAGAAAACAACTCTTGTGTTTCCCTCTTTGAGAATACGAGCCAATTCAGGACTTTTAAGAAGTGAGGTATAGTGATTATAATAATCACTCTGCATAAACTCTTCGTCTGAAACATCTTCAAGCCACGAACGCCAAGTCGGCATTACAAGAATAAACCTATCGTTTTTATCTTCTTTATTTACCAGAGCATCCCAACGGGCAAAGCCTGTAATTGGTGCTGTTTCATAGCTATAAGAGAGTTCTTTAACGGCAATTTCTTGCTCAACCTTACCTGTTGTTACAAAATAAGTCATAGGCGAAGAACCTTTTTTACCGAAAAGCGGGTGAACCTTTTTTAAAGCTGTAACACCATGCTGCAAGAAAAGAATCTTCTTTCTGTTCAATGAATTAACTATAAAGCTTGGGGTTGAACGCCATTTATAAAGATGCGGTTTTGAATCAGAAGCAATACAGATTTTCATTGCAAGGCAATACATCATATGCTTCATACTCATAAACTGAATTACATTTTCACTGTATTTTTCAACGTTCTTATAATCAGGGGAACGCTTGTCAATAACATAGAAAATATTTTTCTTTTGGTCAGCAGGAAGATTCTCCATACAATACTTAAAGAAGAAATAACCGTTATCCTGAGCATAATTTGAGAATTTCTCATACACTAACCAAATATTCTTCTTTTTCCAAATACGTCCGAAAACTTTAAAAACAGCAAAAACAAAAAGTTCTTTTAACTTTATAAGCGTTGTGTCATATTCGCTGATTTCTTTGAAACAGAAGGATAGAACACCATTTTTTCCCAAATAAGGGAAAATCATATTTTCCTTATCTAATTTGCAAACATAGTTGAAAGTAAACATTTTAATATTCAACTTCAACTTATCTTTTTTATGCAAACCGATATACTGAGTAATACCATCTTTGACTAAACACAATCTTAAAT
The DNA here is from genome assembly GCA_045606545.1 of Acutalibacteraceae bacterium. Lineage (GTDB taxonomy): Bacteria > Bacillota > Clostridia > Oscillospirales > Acutalibacteraceae > DTU089. The sequence goes on from JAZUSD010000108.1 coordinate 20,072, forward strand.
CCCAATAAATTGGTTTCAATGGCATAGACTCACTAAAATCTATATCTATTTTAATAATGACATTATCTTTAACAACTTTTTTGGAAAAATCAACAGGAATTTTAATATCATCAAATTTTGAACGGAATTTCAAAACTGCACCTGTTATTTCAACAGAAGAGTCATAAGGAATAGTTGCAACAACCCTGCACTTTTTCCCTTTAGTGCTTACGCTTTTAACTAAACATTTATTATAAACTAATGACAACCAATCCTCTTCATTACCAAACGAGAGCATTAAATTGTTATTGAAATAATATGGTAAAATTACAACATCAACATCAGAAACTGTCAAATCATACAATGCGCTGATTTCTGTTTCAGTTTCCTCTTCATCATTAAAATACTTTTTGAAATTATATTGATAGTAATCCTTAACTAACTGATATTTTTCAAAAATCGGTTTTTCGTATTTTGTTGAAGCATCTGAGACATCTGTTTCTTTAGAAAGTAAAAGAACACATTTTTCACCGGTAGATTTGCATAAAGCAGAAATTCCGATTTTATATTTTTCTTTATGATATACCTGATATTTTTCTATCAGATTTTGTAATGGAATTATAACAGAATCTGAATTTTTATTATGTTCAGGAATTTCAATAACATCTTTAATAACATTTTTATGAATTAAAAGTAAATCTAACAATTCATAATCTTCATTATTGAAAGTAACTTTTAAATCTTTATTATATTTCTCAATATTTTTAACTTGAACAGATACAAAATCTTTTGTTGCAACTTTGCAATCCTTTTCAAAACCTGAATATTCTGTTATAAATTCAGGTTTTATATTCAAATTAGGGAAAGTTCTTTTAATTTCTCTTAAATGAACTGCCTGCAAAGCTTTTTTAACACCAAGTTTACAAAGTATCTCTTCAAGATAAGTTCTGGGAGTTGTTTTAGTTACAATAACATATTTGTAATCATTGTTAAAATTATCGTGCAATGTAGGCCCAACAGATTTTTTAAACCAACGTCTTTCAAAATATACGACCGTATCATCATCCGCAACTTTTGAAATTGTATTCAAATCTGCATAGCCCTTTATTACCTGAGGATACAAAACCTTCAAAGGCTTTTTGGTGTTTTCAGAATAATCTGCAACACAAAGGCTTCCTGAATCACCTGTAAACAAAAGATTCAGAAGCTTTTTACTGATATCAGGAGAATCATATTTAAAAAACTTTTCAAAATATTCCGTATCATCATATGTGTTGGACCTGAAGCTTTCAGATGAAAGAATTTTTGCAAACTCATCCGTATCATAAACTTTTACGAACGGAAGTGTTGCCACATCCATATACATTCCACGGTCATACATATATTCATCATAATCATACATAAACAGAATAATCGGCTTCTTTGTTAATGAATAATCAAAGAAAACTGATGAATAATCTGTAATTAAAGCGTCACAACAATTAAGGAAAGAATAGTTATCAACACCCTGTGGGAATGGTTTGATGTGCTCATAATTATCTAATGAAATTGCGTTCTTTAAAATAGGATGGAAATTAACAAAGAATACCTGATTATCATTTAATTCTTTATCAAGCTTACTAAAGATTTCCGCAACGGTTTTTTCATAAAAATCAGAACTTACATCAGCATTACTTTTTCCACGCCAGGTGGGCATATATCCAAAAACAGTTTTACCCTCGAGACCTAATTTTTTCTTTAATTCTATTCCGCTTTGAGCGTCAAAAAAGATTTCATTTCTTGGATAGCCTGCCATTATAACCTTGCCCGTGTAAAGCGGATTGAGGTTATAGCAATCCATCATAACATCTCGAGTAAATTCATTGGGGAAGGTTATATAATCAGCTTGTAAGAAATTGTGCTGAACATTGTACATTGACTCAATGCCCAAACGCATATCCTTACCCAATGTTTTCAAGGGCGTTCCATGCCAGGTCTGAATATATTTCTGTTCATCTCTCTTAATAAAATAAACAGGAAAAGAACTATTATTTATAAGATACTCACTAGTGGCAAGAATTTTAGTGTAATAAAATGAATTAACATCAACAAGTTCAACATCAAGACCGATATCATCAATAAATTTCTGATGTAATTTTTTATCAATAGTACCATAGTAAACCTTATATTTACCGGGATATGATTTAAAAAGCTCTCTCACCAAAGCAAGACTTGAATCGGAAATATTGGAACCATGGAAAGACTCAACCAGAATTGTATTCGGTGCAATTTTAAAATATTTATAAAAAAATGCGTAGAAGAATTTCAATTTCGGCGGTTTTGCCATAACCATTTTTTTTAGTTTAAGAAGAAATCTTCTGATTTTCCTGAATAAAAGTAATAGTTTCATAAAATCACCGTTTAAGATTTTTAATCATTTGTAAGAGCTTTTATGTATTTCTTGAAGAATACAACACCATCTTTAAGAGATGAAAGAGGTATTCTTTCATTTGTTCCATGAGTTGTAAGGAGAAGAGCTGTATCCATAAGAAATGGTGAATAACGATAAATATTATCACAAACATCTTCATACTGACGAGCATCAGTACCACCCATAACAAGATAAGGAGCAACAATTGCTTTGGGATCCATCTCCTTGCATATTTTGCTTATAGCATTGAAAGCTCTTGAATCTGTGGGAGAAATCTTTGAGGGATTTTTACCGCTTACAAGCTTAATTTCTGCTTTTGGACCTGCGTATTTTCTGATGTGCTTTTCTACATCATCAATAGTCTGACCGGGCATAATACGGAAATTCACATTTACGGTTGCCTTTTGAGGTAAAACATTGGGAGCAGGGCTACCGGTAGCCATAGTAACTGCGGTAGTTGTTCTCATCATAGAAGCAACAGGAGGAATTTCGGAGCAAATCTTTGTTATGAGAGGTTTGAGAACAGGAAGATTTGACATTACACATCTTACAGGATAAGTTGTGTTTTTACCGATTTCATTGAAAAGCGAATAAAGCTGAGGAGTAAGCTCTGCTTTAAACTGATTATTTTCAAGCTTACAAACGATTCTTGAAAGCTCACCTAAAGCACTGTGTTTAGGCGGTTGGGAAGAGTGACCGCCCTTTGCATTAATTGAAATTTCAAAGTCAACATGACCTTTTTCTGCAATACCAACGCCTGCAAGGTGACCGTCGATAACTTTATCAACCTTTGCCTCGAGGATGGCTCCACCTTCATCAAGAACGCTGTCAAGCTTTATTCCACGCTCTTTGAACCAACGCATCATACAATCCGCACCGCAGATCTCACCCTCAGCCATAACCTCTTCATTATGACCAAAACAAAGATAAACATCTCTTTCAGGAACATAGCCCTCTTCAAGAAGAGTTTCAACCGCTTCACAAACACCAATAAGATGATTTTTCATATCTATTGCGCCTCTGCCCCAAAGGAAGCCTTCCGCAACCTCACCGCTATATGCGGGATATTTCCAGTCATCCTCTGTACCGGGAGTAACAGGCACAACATCCTGATGTGAAAGAAGAGCGATAGGTTCTTTTTCCGGATGCGCACTCTTCCAATGATACATAAGGCTACGGGTTGAAATGATTTGCTTTTCAAGCTTTTCGTGCATAAGAGGATAAGATTTCTCTAAAAATGCATGAAATTCATCAAAAGGTGCCCAATCGACCAAGCTTTCGTCGCGATTTGCAATTGTAGGAATTTTAATTGCATCAGAAAGATTTTTTATAAATCTTTCAACATCAACCTTTTCTTCCGCACCGATATTGGCTTTCTCAACAGGTTTTGCTTTATAGGTTGTTGCGGCGCGAACCATACTAACCCCAACACCTGTTAAGGTGGCAACGCCTAAACCTGTTTTAATAATTTTTGATTTTTTCATAAATATTATCTCCTATTACAGTGAAATGTATTTAATCCATTTACCCATTAAAACTCAAACAAAGATATCTGGTCGCTATCAGGCAATTCACCGAATGCACCACAAGATTTAAGAACTGCAACGGTTGATTTACCTGCGCCTGAACGAATTTCAAAATCTTCAATTGAAGAGAAATCAGGACCACCATCATCTTTCGCTTTCGCCAACTGCTCTGCCGCTGCATCACCTACACCCGGAAGAGCTGAGAACGGCATTCTTATTTTGCCATCTTCAGGTTCATAGGAATGGGCAGTTGATTTATAAATATCAATAGGCAAGAACTCAATTCCGCGAACCATAGCCTCATAAACAATCATCATAATTGTTTCTTTATCTTTTTCGGCATTGGATGCCTCTTTACCTTTATTTCTTATCATCTGAAGCAAGGTTTTAACTGCTTCCTTACCCTTAGACATTGATTCTGCATCAACATCACCGCCACGAACAGTAAGATAAGCACAATAATATTCAAGTGGTTTATATACTTTAAACCAGGCAAGACGAAGAGATGCAATAATATAAGCTGCCGCGTGTGCCTTAGGGAACATATACTGAATTTTTTTACAAGAGTCAATATACCACTCAGGAACATCGTGATCTCTCATCATCTGCTCCTGTTCGGGTTTGAGCTGTTTATTTTTCTTACGTACATCTTCCATAATATCAAAAGCCTGTTTGGGCTCAAGACCCTTATGGAGAAGATAAACCATAATACTGTCACGAGTACCGATAACCTCGGAAATGGTGCATATACCATCACGGATTAAATCCTGTGCATTACCCAACCACACGGCAGTACCATGAGAAAGACCTGCAATCTGAATAAGGTCGGCAAAGGTCTGAGGCTTTGCTTCAAGAAGCATTCCTTTTGTGAAATCAGTACCCATTTCAGGGATTGAAAGTGTACCTGTGGGCCAACCTAGCTCTTCAGCGGTAACACCGAGAGGTTCAGGTGAAGTACAGAGCTCATAAAGCTTTCTGTCACTGATATCAATATCAAGAACATCAATGCCTGTTAAGTCTGTTAAATGCTTATAAATGGTGGGAACATCATGACCCAGCTCGTCAAGCTTTAACAATGTGTCGTGCATTGAGTTAAAGTCAAAGTGAGTTGTTATAATATCTTTTGTTGCATCATCAGCAGGTCTTTGAACGGGAGTGAAATCCTCAACCTCATAAGTATTAGGAACAACAACCATACCACCGGGATGCTGACCTGTTGTTCTTTTAACACCGGTGCAACCTAAAGTAAGGCGGTCAATTTCAGCTTTTGTAACATTAAGACCTCGTTCTTCAACGTATTTCTTAACAAAGCCGTAAGCTGTTTTTTCTGCAACACCTGAAATTGTGCCTGCTTTAAAAACGTATGCTTTACCGAAAAGCTCTTCAGTGTATCTATGTGACTGGCTCTGATACTCACCTGCAAAGTTAAGGTCAATATCAGGAGATTTATCACCAAAGAAACCAAGGAAGGTTTCAAAGGGAATTTCGTGACCATCACGGAATAATGGAGTTCCACATTCAGGACAGTTCTTTTCGGGCAAATCAAAGCCTGAACCAACTTCATTATGCAAGAAGAATTCGGAATATTTACAATTAGTACAACGATAGTGGGGTTGCAATGGGTTAACCTCGGAAATACCCGCCATAATGGCAACGAAGGATGAACCAACCGAACCTCGCGAACCCACATAATATCCACATTCTTCTGAATGCTTAACAAGAAGACGGGCAATCATATAAAGACCTGCAAATCCGTTTTCAATAATGGATTTAAGCTCTTTTTCAAGTCGGTCTGCAACTACCTTAGGAACGGGGTCACCATACCATTCCTTAGCCCTATCCCAACAATGCTTTGTTAAATCCTCTTCCGCTCCGGGAATTACAGGGTTGAAGGTACCATCAGGAATAGGTAATATACCCGGCTCAATCATATCTGCGATATAATTGGTATTAGTGATTACAACTTCTTTTGCAGTTTCTTCGCCTAAATATGCGAAATCCTGGAGCATTTCTGTTGTTGTTTTAAAATACAAGGGTGCCTGATTATCTGCATCAGAGAAGCCTTGACCTGCCTGAAGAATTGCTCTGTATTTAGCATCATTCTTATCAAGGAAATGAACGTCACCTGTAGCAACTGTCTTTTTACCTAATTCATCACCAAGACTTATAATCATTCGGTTGATGTTTTCAATATCGGCATAAGAATTAATTTGCTCATATTCACCGTCACTCTTGGTTATCATAAATTCATTGTTACCCGTAGGCTGAATTTCAAGATAATCATAGAAATCGGCTATTTCAAGAAGCTTTTCTTTACTTTCCCCTGCCAGAATTGCTCTATAAAGCTCACCTGCTTCACAAGCACTACCGATAATGAGACCTTCTCGCCTTTCTTCAACAAGGCTTTTGGGCATTCTCGGTTTCTTATGGAAATAATCAATATTGGAAGCAGAAACAAGCTTATAAAGATTCTTAAGACCTGTTTTATTCTTAACAAGAAGAATGCAATGGTAATACTTGTCTGCTTTAATCTCTTCAAGGCTTTTCTTTGAACCATCGGAATTATAATCATTAACGAGATAGCATTCACAGCCATAAATGATTTTAAAATCGCTACCTCTTGCGGTGTTACAAGCTTCAGGGAAAGCCTGAACGCAACCGTGGTCAGTAATAGCAACTGCTTTATGACCCCATTTCATTGCCCGTTTTACAATAGATTTTGCGCTACTCATAGCATCCATTGCGGACATATTTGTATGAAGATGGAGTTCAACTCTTTTTTCCTCTGCTTCGTCAACAAAATCCACTTTTGAAATTGTTGCAACACAGTTAGGGCGGATTACAAAATCCTTTTTATAATCATCATAGCCTAAAACACCACGAACAAGAACTGTAACGCCGTCCTTCAACTGTGAATCGAGGTATTCAAGCTGTTCCTTAGTATCAAAAAATTTGCAACCGAAAGAACCCGTATTATCAGTTATATTAAACTCAATAATATATCTCTTTCCGTCTTTAGTTTCTCTTTTTTCATATTTGAAAACATCACCCCAGACGAAAACTTGTCCGTCTTCATAGGTAACATCTTGCATAGCTTTAGGCTTCTGATATTTAAAATTACCGATAATCGTTTTAACAGTATTAAAATCAAGAGGAACATCCGGAAAATTTTCATACTGTGCTTGTGGACGAAGCGTTTTATTAGAAGAATCAATCTCTTGCTGTTTCCTCAAAAACTCCTCCTCATTTGAATCCTTACCGATAAATTCAACAGTAATTTCACGATTAAAGTGTTTTTTTATGTACTCCTGAAGGAATTTATCTGCTCCTGCGTTTACACAGATATCTCTACCGCTTTTAAGGAAATTAACTGTAAAAACATTATCAATAAAGGTTGAATCTATATCATCAAGAAAACCATTAGTCTGAGGAACATTCACCCGCATAACTTTTAAAAGCATAGGAAAACAACTTTCCGTTAATGCTTCAGGGGGTAAAACATATTCAAATTCAACTGATTTGAATTTAAGGGCAGTTTTAATTTCATTTGCAACTGCTTTAAGACACATTATATTTCCGAAAGCATCGACATGAAGAAGAGCTTTCATTGACATAGTGTCCTTATTTATCTCTAAATCGGTAAATCTTGTATCCTTTAGCATTTCGCGATACTTTGGAGTTGCAATATATTCACCGAATATTTCCAAAAAATTATTCATCATATTTTATCAATTTCCTCAAGAAGTTCTTTGAGGACATTTTCTTCTGAAACCTTTCGTAAAATTTCGCCTTTTTTGAAGAGAACTGCACATCCGTCTCCTCCTGCAATGCCGATATCGGCTTCTTTAGCCTCACCGGGTCCGTTAACAACGCAACCCATAACGGCAATTTTAATAGGCTTTTTAATATCTCTTACAGCATTTTCCACTTGATTTGCAAGTGAAACAAGGTCAATTTTTGTACGTCCGCATGTGGGACAAGAAACAATCTGAGGAGTTTCAACTCTAACATTAACTGCTTTGAGAATATCTTTTGCGGCATAAATTTCTTTAACAGGGTCATCTGTAATGGAAACTCTTATAGTATCACCAATACCTTTAAGTAAAAGTGAACCAATACCGATTGAGGATTTAATAAGAGAGCTTCTCTCTGTTCCTGCTTCTGTAACACCAAGATGCAATGGATAATCACATCTCTCAGCAACAAGTGAATAAGCTTCGACCATATTGCCCACATCAGATGATTTAATTGAAATAACCGTATTATAAAAATCGCAATCCTCTAAAAGCTTAACGTGGCGGAATGCACTTTCAACCATTGCTTCGGGTGTTGCACCGCCGAATTTTTCCAACAAATCTTTTTCAACAGAGCCTGAGTTAACACCAATTCTTATTGGAACATTTTTAAGCTGACAAGCATCTGCAACTGCAAAAACTTTTTCTGCAGAGCCGATGTTACCGGGATTGATTCGGATTTTATCAACACCTGCATTAAGAGCTTCAAGGGCAAGCTTGTAATCAAAATGAATGTCTGCAACAAGAGGAATATTGCTATGCTCTTTAAGCTTACCGAGCACTTTAACTGCTTCCATATCAGGTACAGCCATACGGACAATTTCACAGCCTGCTTCTTCAAGGGCCTTAAGCTGCTTTAAATTGCCCTCAAAATCGCTTGCAAGGGCATTGAGCATTGACTGAATTGCTACAGGAGCATCTCCACCGATTTTAATATTACCAACATTAACTTGTCTTGAAACTCGTCTAATCATTTTAATTCACCTAAATTCAACTGAGTTTATTAAAATTGTTTTATAACGTCATTAACTGAAATAATTGCCATTAATATAAGCAAAAGTACTAATCCTACTGTATGGACTATGCCTTCTTTTTTTGCGGGAATGGGTTTTCTTCTTATCATTTCAATAAGTATAAAGAACAATCTGCCACCATCAAGTGCAGGTAAGGGAAGAAGGTTAAACATACCTACATTAATTGTTATCATAGAAAGGAAATTGAGCGCTGTAAGAATTTTATCTTTAAACTCTACGGGTTGAGCAGTAGATTCTGCAATGGCAGAAATTGTACCAATAGGACCTGAAACATCCTTCATTCCGTATTTGCCTGTTACCATATCAACAAGGCTTAAACGGACCATCTGGACAATTGATGCAGAGTCAAGAACCGCATTTTTAATAACATTAAGAACAGTTGGTTCTTCACCTACAATATAGAAATCCTGCTGTACATACATTCTGCCTTCAAACTCAAACTGCTTGAATTCAACATCTTCAACAAGAACCTTTTCACCGTTACGAATAACGGTAATATCGAGCTTATTATCGGTGTCACGAACCATATTGAATGAAACGCCCTGAGAGGAATAAACATTGGTGTTATTGATTTTTATAATTTCATCCCCTGCTTGAAGACCACTTTTATCACTTACGGAATTTTCCATAAAGCTATGAATCTGACGAGTACCCACAAGGTCACCGCAAGAAAGACAGATACCAACAACCACAACACCTAAAATAAGATTAAGTATTGCGCCTGCAGCAACAATTATAAATCTCTGCCAAGCGGGTTTATTATTAAAAGCTCGAGGATTATCACTATCCTCATCCTCGCCTTCCATACTTACAAATCCACCAATGGGGAAAAGGCGCAAGGCATAAGTTGTTTCGCCTTTTTTCTTTTTCAGAATCTTTGGACCCATACCTAAAGAAAACTCATTGACCTTAACATCAAAAAGCTTTGCAAATGAAAAATGACCAAATTCGTGAATGGCAATAATTACACCAAAAAGGAATATAGCAAGTAAAAATGGCCATACACTGCTCCAAAGTGCGCCAATATCAAAATTTTCTATGGTTAACACCTCTTTGAATTATTTTAAAAAAATAAAATTATACTTTCGCTAATTCTCTTACTTTTGCTCTCATTAAATCATCAGTATCGAGAACATCTTGTAAAGTAAAATCGTGCTTTTTGAGAGTATATTCAGATGCAAGAGAAATAAGTTCGGGAATAGCATTAAATGAAATTTTACCCTGTCTGAAAAGAAGATTTGCTTCTTCATTTGCACAGTTAACTGCTGCGGGATACAAACCGCCCTTTGTAATAGCATCTCTGCAAATATTCATACAAGGGAAGTTATCGTAATCGGGTTTATAGAAAGAAAGATTACCAACTTCCCACAAATCAAGCTGTTTTTCCGGTGACGGATAACGTTCAGGGTAAGTTATTGCAAACTGAATTGGTAATCTCATATCGGGATGACCTAACTGAGCAATAACAGAATTATCATCATATTCAATAAGAGAATGAACAATACTCTCTCTGTGAACAACAATATCAATCATATCGGGGCTCACATCAAAAAGCCATACCGCTTCTATGAGTTCAAGACCTTTATTGAACATTGTTGCACTGTCAATTGTAATTTTCTGACCCATACTCCAGCTAGGATGCTTCAAAGCATCTGCTAAAGTAACATTCTGAAGTTCTTCCTTAGTTTTACCAAAGAAAGGACCACCTGAAGCAGTAAGAATAATTCTTTTAAGTGCTTTATTGGAAGGCGCACCTAAAAGGCACTGGAAAATTGCAGAATGCTCACTATCAACGGGCAAAATTGAAACATTATTCTTTTTTGCCGCTTCTGTTACAAGATGACCACCTGCAACAAGAGTTTCTTTATTGGCAAGGGCAATTGTTTTACCTGCATTCACTGCATCCAGAGTTGGCTTAAGACCAGCCATACCAACAACGGAGTTAAGCGTGATTTCGCCCTTCGCCTGAGCACCGCAGAAACAAACACCCTCCATACCGCTTAAAACAGTTACATCAGTATCTGCAACCCTTATTTTTAGGTCTTTTGCGGCGTTTTCATCCACAAGTGCGGCATATTTGGGTTTAAATTCACGAATTTGTTTTTCTATTGTATCAACATCAGAAAATGCGGCAAGAGCCTCGATCTTATAACCGTGGGCCCTTGCTACATCTAATGTCTGAACACCTATTGAACCTGTTGAACCTAATAAATTAATAGTTTTCATAATCAAATAAATTAAAAAGCATTAATGAAATATATTGCGGAATAAAGAACGGGCATTACAAACAAAGCACTATCAAAGCGATCCATTATACCTCCATGACCGGGAAGAAGCTTACCGAAATCTTTTATTCCGAAATTACGTTTAATTGTGGATGCGGCAAGATCGCCAAACATACTGATAACAGAGAGAACAATACTCAGAATTGCAACAGTTATGTAAGAAAGAATTGATTCACCTTCAAAGAAAAATCTTTTGAAAACGAAAAGTAGTAACAAGTTAAGTAAAACTGCTCCTACAACACCACCGATTGCACCCTCAACAGACTTTTTGGGACTGATTTTGGGGCAAAGCTTATGCCTGCCAAGCTTACTGCCAACAAAATAAGCGAAAATATCTGTCATCCAGCTTGCAAAGAATGCAAAGAGAAGAAGATAAATTCCGTCAATTTTTGTGTAACCAGCAAAATGCTTATGAATATCACGGAAAACAATCATAAGTGAAAACGAAAACGGCACACAAACTGAGGAAAATATTGCAGTTACTGCTTGTTCAAATTTAGTTGTTTCAAATTTCAAAAGCATAAATATGAAAATGAGAACAATATAAACGCCACCAAAAGCGGCAACAGGCATTTTCACATCAAAATGAACAATAAACGGAATTGCAACAGAAAGCACAAGGCTGACTGCCATAATCATTTTATTTTTAAGACCAACTGCTTTTTCTATTTCCCACACTGCCATACCGCTCAATAACGCAACAAATACGGGGAACACAATGGTGTTCATAAGTAAAAGCGCACCAATAAATATTATACCGGACAAAATACCGGTTATTACTCTCTGTTTCACGTTTTTCTCCTTGCACCACAAGTAATTTTATCACACGCCACCAAAACGACGGTTGCGTTTCTGATAATCTTCAAGTATTTTATTAACATCTTCTTCTGTAAAATCAGGCCAAAGAATATCTGAATACCAGAATTCCGAATAAGCAGACTGCCATGTCATAAAGTTTGAAAGTCTGTATTCACCGCTTGGTCTTACAATAATATCCGGGTCAGGCTGACCTGCTGTGTAAATATGATTACCAACAAGCTCTTCTGTTATTTCATCAACAGATAGCTCCCCTGACTTAACCTTTTGGGAAATCTCTTTTACAGCGTGAGTAATTTCTGCTCTGCCACCGTAATTGAGAGCGATGTTAACTGTAACCTTATCATATTTCGCAGACTCTCTTTCTGCCTTTTCAATAAGCTTTAAAAGGTCTTTTGGAAGATTATCACGTTCACCGATAAATTTAAGCCTCATCTGGCGAATATCATTTTCGGCAATACGCTCGTCACCTTCTTTAAGGTATTCCTTAAAGAGCTTCATAAGAGCAAGAACCTCTGATTTTGGTCTGTTCCAGTTTTCAGTTGAAAAAGCATAAAAGGTCATATATTTAATACCCACATCGGCGCAATATTCACCGATACGGCGGAAGGTTAAAGCACCTTCCTTATGACCTGCACTTCGTTCAAGTCCGCGCATTTTCGCCCATCTGCCATTACCGTCCATAATAAAGCCGATATGCCGAGGCAAAACATCAAATTTGGGAATATTTTTTTCCATAATCAGATTTCCATTATTTCTTTTGTTTTTGCATCTGCAATTTCATCAATTTTCTTAACGAATTCATCTGTGATTTTCTGAAGTTTTTCTTCACCATATTTCTGGTCATCTTCAGTAATTTCAGAATTCTTTTTCATTGTTTTGATTTTTTCGATGCAATCACGTCTTATTTGACGAACAGCAACCTTTGCTTCCTCACCATATTTTGAAACATCCTTAGAAAGCTGTTTTCTTCTTTCCTCTGTAAGTGCAGGAAAAACAAGACGAATAATTCTGCCGTCGTTTGAAGGATTGATGCCGATATCAGAAGCAAGAATAGCTTTTTCAATAAGGCTTAATGCAGACATATCCCAGGGCTGAATTGCAAGAATGCGAGCTTCAGGAACAGAAATTGCTGCCATCTGGTTAATGGGAGTGGGAGTACCATAGTAGTCAACGGTAATTCTGTCAAGAACTGCGGCATTAGCTCTGCCTGCTCTGATTGAGTTATACTCATATTTAAGAGAATTGATTGATTTTTCCATTTTTTCTTTAGCTAAATTAAATACTGATTCCATAAAAAATACCTCCGGAAATTATATATAAATTTATTTATTAATTATTTATTCGTTTGTAACAACAGTACCTGCATTTTCGCCACATACTGCTTTAAGAATGTTAGAAGTGTCATTAAGATTGAAAACAAGAATCGGTATATTGTTTTCCTGGCAAATTGCTGCTGCAGCTGTATCCATAACTGCAAGATGTCTTTCAAGAAGCTCGTTATGAGTGATTTTATCAAACTTAACTGCATCATCGAACTTATTGGGGTCTTTGTCATAAATGCCGTCAACATTAGTTGCTTTTAAGAGAACATCTGCATTAATCTGCGCTGCTCTTAATGCTGCACCTGAATCTGTTGAGAAGAAAGGATTTCCTGTTCCTCCTGCAAAAATAACCACTCTGCCCTTTTCGAGATGTCTCACTGCTTCATCGCGGATAAATGTTTCAACAACGCCTGTAATCTGCACTGCAGACTGAACTCGGGCTTCAACACCAATATCAAGGAAGCCTTGCTGAAGAGCAAGAGAATTCATAACAGTTGCAAGCATACCGATGGAGTCTGCTCTTGTTCTGTCCATAGCACCGCTTGAACGACCACGCCAGAAATTACCACCGCCAACAACAATACCAACCTGAACACCTTTGTCGGCAACTTCTTTGATAGCTTTGCAGACATTTTCAATAACATTGAAATCGAAGCCGTGACCCGCTTCACCTGCAAGAACTTCTCCACTTAATTTTAATAACAATCTGTTGTAAACAGGTTTCATAAAATAACCCCTTTCAATGCAATAAGCATTTTATCCTATTTGTACCATTTTATTTTACAACAAACCCACTTTCTTGTAAAGTGTTTAAATGCTCAAATTTAAAGTATATTTTTATTTATATTATATAATATTAAATATACAACTAAAGCAAAACAGACCACCACAAAAAAGTGACAGTCTGTTAATATTATGAAACTCTTCTTTTTAATCTGATATCGTCTGCAATCATTGCAATAAATTCTGAATTGGTTGGCTTACCGCGTTGGCTTTGAATTGTGTAACCAAAATAGGAATTAAGGACGTCAACATCTCCTCTGTCCCAGGCGGTTTCAATACCATGGCGAATTGCTCTTTCAACTCTCGAAGAAGTGCTTTTGAAATTCTTGGCAACAGTTGGGTAAAGAATTTTTGTAACCGAATTTAGCATTTCAGGGTTTTCTACAGTTAATTTTATTGCTTCACGAACATATCTGTAGCCCTTGATATGAGCCGGAACTCCGATTTGATGCAAAATATCTGTAATAATAACATTCAAATCCTGCGGTGCTTCAAAATTACCCGTGACACCAACATCTTTCCAGCTTGTTAATTGAACAACTCTCTGTGCAACCATTTGTGCATCAATGGGTTTAAGAAAGTAATAATCTACACCACATCTTAAAATTTCTCTTTCAAAGTTTGCATTATCAATACCTGATAACACTATTATGAGCGGTCTGCTTGCAGGGTCTTTCGTATTAAGCCTTGATACAACTCCCACAGCATCAATATGTTGCAAAAACGCATCCATAACTACAACATCGGGATTAGATTCTTCTATTAAGTTCAGAAGTTCCGCACCATTTTTCTGACAAAGCCTGACATCCATCCTGTTGCTTCGTAATGCATTAGCAAGTTGTGAAGTCCCCTCATCCTTTTCATCAGTTAACAAAACTCGTATATTGCCAACCATTTGAACACCTCCTAAAGTATGATTAGATTATACGCACAAAAACTTCATATTTCAAGAGGGTTCGATTAATATCGTTAGTTTAAACAATTTGTGATATTTTTCTATTATGGAAAAAAGTTTAAATTATTACGAAATTGTCGAAATTTGTCGAATAGTTTATGCAAAATGACACACTTACCCTACGCTTTCAAGTTTATACAACATAGTTTCTGCAAAAACACCAAAACCACCGGTTGCGTCATTTAAAAAAACATGTGTTACTGCACCAATAAGTTTTCCGTTTTGTATTATGGGAGAACCGCTCATTCCCTGAATAATACCGCCGGTTTTTTCTATTAATTTTCTATCTGTAATTCTTATAACAAGATTTTTGTTTTCTGCTGATTTTTCGTCTATTTTTTCAACTATAATTGAATAGCTTTCTGTTATTCCGTTTTCAATAGTTGTAATAATTTCTGCCTCTCCGGTTTTAATTTCGGAAGAATTTGCAATTTCATATAATTCCTTGTTTTCAGGCAAGGCATCAAAACAACCATAAACACCCAAACTGTCGTTACTGTAAATGACTCCTGTTCTTTTATTATCAAGGTAACCGCAAAGCTCACCTGCTGAACCATTCTGACCCTTGATAAAACCTGTCAACTTTGCTTCGGTGCATTCTCCTTGTGTTATGGGAATTGTTGATTTTGTATCAATATCACAAACCCCATGACCTAAGCACGCAAAGCCCCCATCCTTTGTGCAAAAAGTTACTGTACCAATACCTGCAGAGCTGTCTCTGATCCATATACCTGCTTTATACTTCTGCTCACTTTCGGAAAACTCTGCTTTAAAAGAAAACTCTAATATTTGTCCGTTTCTTTCTGCTTCAAAAATCAATTCCTGCCCTGCACTTTTTTCTATCATTTCAGACACCTGAGAATTGCTTATAACTTTATCGCCATTAACTTTTTTAATAATATCACCAATCTTAAGACCTGCCTTTTCTGCAGTGTTAACAAAACCGTTTTCAGTATCAACAGATTCTGTTCCTACAATTACTACACCATCTGCATATAGCTTTAAACCAATGGGATACCCACCAATATATACTTGGGGTAAAGGCTTTGTAATTTCTCTATTTTTACTATTTATATTTTTTTCATCATTGAATATGTTCAGAAAATCATCTTTGATTTCTGTTAATTTACCGCTGACATTATAAAGCTTAACATCTGCCACAGCATCATTTTTGAAAATTTCAGAAGAAAAAACCGAAAACATTATAACTGCAGATAATAATATCGAAAACATTGATAAAAAGACTTTACTTTTTTTCAAAAAAAATCACCTCGCTTTACACAATTTACTTTGTGTAGAAACAAGGTGAATATAATGAAAATTAATTGACAAAAAATTAAGCAACCTTGATTTTTCAAGGTTGCTTAAAATGGTAATTTTTTGAAAATCAGATAGAAATTTCGTTTGCAATTCTGTAAAGGTCAAGGTCAATTGTTTTCTTCATATTGAGCGCTTCAATAATATCATAGTCAACAATTTTATCTTTACAAGAAGCAACAACTCTGTTACCGATATCGTTTTTAAGAAGCTGAACAGCATAGTTGCCCATCTGAGAAGCAAGAACTCTGTCACGAACTGAGGGAGAACCACCGCGCTGAACATGACCGAGAATTGTTGCACGGCTTTCAACACCTGTTTTCTGCTCAATATATTTTGCAAGAGAGTTTGCATCAATACCTTTAACACCCTCAGCAACAACGATAACGAAATGCTCTTTGCCAGTTTTCTGAGTACGCTTCATTCTTTCGATGATGTATGAGTCAATATCATAATCAACTTCAGGAATAAGAATGCAAGTTGCACCGATAGCAAGACCTGCATTAAGAGCAAGATAACCTGCATTTCTTCCCATTACCTCAACAACGGAGCATCTGTCGTGAGACTCTGTTGTATCGCGGATACGGTCAACCATTGCCATAACAGTATTAAGAGCTGTATCATAACCGATTGTATAGTCACAGGAGGCAATGTCGTTATCAATTGTACCGGGAATGCCGATACAAGGAATACCCTTAAGAGTAAGAGCACGAGCGCCTTTGAAAGTACCGTCACCACCAATTGTTACTATACCTTCAAGACCGAATTCTTTACAAACTTCAACCGCTTTATCCTGAACTTCTGACTCTGCAAATTCAGGGCAACGAGCGGAATAAAGCATTGTACCGCCACGATGAATAATATCGGAAACGGAACGAAGATTCATTTCGTACATATCGCCCTCAACAAGACCTTTATAACCACGACGAATACCCATAACTCTCATACCACTTTCGCAAGCAGTTCTGACAACTGCACGAATGGCAGCGTTCATACCCGGAGCGTCACCGCCGCTTGTAAGTACACCGATTGTTTTCACTTCAATGACCTCCATCACACACATATGTTTTAAAATCTAAAAGAGTATATCACAGTTTAATCAATCTATCAAGAGCAAAAAGTGAAATTCCGTTATTTTTGTAAAAATATGTTTTTTTGAATATAATTTGCCAATTCATCTGATTTATGATATACTTTCAGGCGGTGATAATATGAAAAATAAAATCATTAAAATTACATCTTTATTATTTGCACTTATTCTTTTATGCTCCTGCGGTAACACCAAGGTATTAAGAACCAAGGAAATTACTGATAAAATTACCCAAACTGCAGTCGTTACAGAAACCGATATAACCGAAATCGAAGATTACAAAAACTTTTTCAAAGCATTTAGATCTGATTTTACAATACCCGGTCTTTTCGAGGGTATAATTCCCCAAGGAATTTGCTATATCGGTGAATTAGATGCTTTTGCCATTAGCGGTTATTATGAAGATGGTTTATTCCCATCAATGCTTATGCTTGTTGACGGAAAATCAGGAAAATTAACCAAAGCATTCCCCCTTCAAAATGTTGACGGAAAAGATTATTTCGGTCACGCAGGCGGTCTTACATCTTCAGAAAACTATATTTATATAACGAGCGAAGAAACATGCTACATCTGTGAAATTAAAAATATAAAAGACCTGAAAAATGGTGATACACTAAAATTCCAAAGCAATTTCAAGTTAAATACTTATGGTTCATTCGCTTGTTATAACGATGGAATTTTATGGACCGGAGATTTCATTGAAAGCAGTGAAAAAGGCAGAGAAATCTCACGAAAAATCACCACTCTCGGTAGCGGTGAAACCTTCTATGCTTACTGTGAGGGTTACATTTTGAAAGACGGTCTTCCCGATGTAAAAAAAATCAATTCTGAAACTATCGGCTATATTCCCGATTACATTATAGCTATTCCTGAGCAGGTTCAGGGTATGAGCTTCACTCTCAGCGGTAAAATTATTTTCTCAACAAGCTACGGCAGAAAGAACGACTCAAAAATATACGTTTATGATGATGTTCTTTTAACTCAAAGAGTTGGGGTTTATAAAATAGATGACAGAGAAATTGACCTTCTTGCTTGCAGCTCAGATTTATTAAAGGAAACAATAATTGCTCCACCAATGGCAGAGGGCATCACCCAAGGCGAAAAGGGTCAATATATTATATTTGAATCAGGAGCAGAAAAATACAGAAATCATAGAGGAAAATATCCGACAGACACAGCATTCAAAAGTAATATTGAATAAAAGATAATTGGAATGTATTAAATTTCTAACAAAATCTAATACATTCCATAATTTTTTCTACCCTTGATTATAAATTTAGAAACGCTGAAAAACCATGATATACAAGGGATTAAGGCTCAATCATAGAACCGTCCCCTGATTGTTTCACCTGTGCAATGATCTCCCCTGATTGGTCATATATATATATTCAGTTCCTTGAATGATTCAATACACTCACTATTAATTATATTGCCTGGTATAAGTTTTATTTGTTCCTCGCTCAATACTATTTTTGAATCAAATGAGCTCATCTTTAAATCATAGAGGTTTTCAAGTAAATTAATAGCATTTGAATTCATATCGTAATAGTTTTTCCACTCATTAATAGCCATATTTTTAGATAAAACTATTTTATCCAAAATAACAAAGTCTGTTTTGATATTATTAATATACTCTTTTTCAAAAAAAAGTGTACAATCATTTGCCCAAAACACACTTGTTACGCATGGAGCAAGCATACCATCATTCTCTATCAATAAATATTGTAGCGTTTCTTCTTTCGCTTTACGAATGACATCATCAGGAAAATTCCTAATATATTTTTTAAAAGCATCCCTATCAACATTAAGAAGAGATTTTTCATTGCGAATTGCACCTACACAATAATCAGATTCAAATGTAATAGTACATCGAGACCCTGATGAACTTATTATTGAATAATTTATTCCATCCCACGATTGTTCATACGATAAATCAGGATACACATTTGTCATTATTGCATGCCCTATTGATGCAATTAAACAACCTTTTAGTAAATCGACTCTTGTAATATTCATAAAAAACCTCTTAATTATCCCATTTTATTCTGTTTTCTTCACGAGAAAGTACTTGAGCATTAGAAAAGCTGTTTGTTCCCCCAGCACTCTTGGGAACAATATGATCTATCTGCCATTCATTAGATGGTGGTGTTATACCTTTCATACTTTTCTGCGGTTTTACTAAAATTTGTCCGGATAAAATGCATTGGGGACGGTTCTCTGTGTCATCCTTTGATTTTGTCAACACACAAAACCATCCACTATGTTACCGAGAATATTATCGATATACAAGCGAGCTTGTTCGATATATTTTGTTTTACAAAATTCGATATATTTAGCGGTGCTAAATTCGATATGATATAAATCCTTATAATCTCGTGCCAACGGCACATATCAAACCGTAGGTATATCGAGTCATTAGACATATCGAAAATCCGACAGGATTTATATCACTGTGGCTTCGCCACTATTTACCATTCCTGCTCAAAAACAACATCAGGCTTTTTAGCGGAGATATCTTTATAATACTCGATTTTCAAATAGTCATCATCACTATTAAGGGCAAAGGCAACGCTTGCGGTAAAGGTGCCTGATGTTCCAACATCACTTGGCTCAAAAAGGTCTTTCTGAGGGTACTGCTCCAGCTCTTTACCTTTACTGTTATATGCTTTGAAATGAGTATTACCGATAACAAGACCATGAGCAATATCATCATTTGTGTATTCATAAACAACAATGGCAACTGATTTTGCTTCGGGTGCATCCTCTTCCTTAGGGTTGGGCTCAACCTCAAGAACCTTTGTAATTTTAAGAGTATAATTACCCTCCTGCGCTTGTAAAGTAGCTTCATCGCTGGCTACAAGTGCAGGTTTTTTATTAGGATTATCACCCTTTGTAACCCCTGTAACAACGAGTATAAAAACAAGTAAAACAGCAGCCACCCCAACAGCAATTAAACCATATTTTTTGTTCATTAAAACACCTCTTTTGACTTATTAAATTTTGATAAATTTATTTAATTTGAATGAATAAATATATGTTTCCTTAACAGGTATTTCTGTGCATTGATAGAGAGCCTCGGCATAAATTTCAAGCTGTTTTTTATAAACCGAAACAAAGTAATTTTCGTCAGTTACATTATCGGTTTTATAGTCAATAAGAACATATCCGTCTGATTCTTTAAAGGCGCAGTCAAGCTTACCCTGAACAACAATTTTCTCGTTTTTTGCAGTTTCGGGTAAATCAGTATAAAGCTCTTTTGCTTCCTTAAAAATTGAAAATTCATATTCTTTCAGCACCTCATCAGAAGCTAAAAGTCTGCTACCAACATCACTATTGAGAAAGCTTTTAACTGCACTTTCATCAAGCACCTGAAGCTCTTCTTCTGTTATGAGATTTGCATTTTCAAGCCTTAATTTTTCATCTTCAAAGTTCTTAAATGCAGAATTAAAATTGCAAAGCTCAAGGAATTTATGAACTGCTGTTCCTCTGTCTGCGCCGCTGAATTTTTCATTAAGAAATCTTGGCTTTGCAGTGCCGAAATATTCTCGGCTTTTACGAGTAGTTTCCGTTGAAGATGCGGTTCTTTTAGCAAGAATGCCCGAATAATCATAGGGATAAACATATTCAATATTATTCCTTATTTCAGAAAGCAATTCTTCATTTACAGGTATTTCTGTTGTTTTAGTTTCTTCAATTGTAAAATCATCATCACGGGTTTTAATATATGAGCAATCAAAACGGAATTCTGCATTTTCAGAAAAGCTATATGATGAAATACCGAATATATCTCTTATTATAGCGCCATCAGGATGATTTGACAAGCAGGACAAAATCCACTCTGCCATTGAACCTGCTCTGAATACTGCATAAGGATGCAATTTATCGTCATGGTTATTTTTTAACAAATGATTGAGCTTAACTCTGTTAGAAAGAGTGTTATCGCAAACATTTATGAAGAAAGTTAAATGCTCTTTTGCTCTTGTCATGGCAACATAAAGAACTCGGAGTTCTTCAGAAATAGAACTGAAAAGAATTGCATTTTCTGTTGCATTTGAAGAAAGTGAATGGTAACGAGTGAACAAATCATCGTTTCGAATTCTCATTCCGACACCTGTTTCTTTAGAAAGAACCATTTGCTTATAAGCATCAGTTTTATTAAAACCCTTTGAACAATCGGCAATAATAACATAAGGGAATTCAAGACCTTTGCTTTTATGAATGGACATAATTTTAACGCTGTTATCGTCAAAAAATCCATTGTCAAGGCTTTTCATTCCGTCTTTTTCTGCGGCAATATCAATATAACGGACAAAATCACTTAAACCTTTTCTTCCGCTATCACAAAAGTCTTTAGAAAGTTTAAGGAAGCCTTTGATATTGGCGCTTCTTATATCACCTTCGCCTGCGGCATAATAAATATCAGAAACCGCAGTATCATTAACAATAAACCTCACAAATTCATCTATGGGATATGTTGCGGAAATATTGCGATAAAGCTGAATTTTTTGGAGAAATGTTTTCGCTTTTTTATTTTCTTCTGCATATTTTGAAAGGCAAACATAGAAATCTGCCTTTCTGTCAATCATTCTGATTTTTGAAAGCTCATCGGGAGTGAATCCGAAAATCGGAGAAATAAGGACAGATATAAGCGGAATATCAATTAACGGGTTATTAACCACCTTAACAAGCGAAGTTAAAAACTGAATCTCCTTTGATAATGCGGCTTCACAGTCTGCAGAGCTTGTTACAGGAATTGAAAGCTTTTTAAGCTCTTCAGCATAAACACCCATTTTGCCTTTTGCGCTTCTTAAAAGAATACAGAAATCACCGAAACGAACTTTCCTTTCACCATTCTCATCCTTGACAGTTGCTCCTGATTTAACAATGCTTTTAATATATTTTGCAACTGTTTCTGGCTCGGTTGGTGCAAATTCATCCTTTTTATCTGCATTAACGCAAACAACCTCCAGATCGGGAGTTGCTTTTTCGGAATATTTTGCACTGT
Source organism: Acutalibacteraceae bacterium (assembly GCA_045606545.1). GTDB lineage: Bacteria > Bacillota > Clostridia > Oscillospirales > Acutalibacteraceae > DTU089. The sequence continues at coordinate 42,391 of JAZUSD010000108.1, forward strand.
AATTAAGATATTCTTTTTCGTTATAATCTATTTCGCCCATTTCCTTTGACATAATGTTTGAAAAAACGGCGTTAACAGATTTGGTTATACCCTCTCTGCTACGGAAATTGTTTTCCAGAATAATCTGTGAAGGTTTAGCTTCGCCATCATAATCAGAGAGCGAATCCTTTAAATCCATAAACAAATCAGGACTTGCAAGACGGAAACCATAAATACTCTGTTTAACATCTCCAACAGTATAAAGGTTGGTTTTATCTCTTGAAACTATTTCAAAAATAGTGTTCTGTGCTTTGTTAGTGTCCTGATATTCATCAATAAGAATTTCTTTATATTTAGCGGTCAACTCCTCTGCAAGAGGTGTTTTTTTCGGTTCACCGATTGAAAAATCCGCAAGTAAATCAATTGCTTTATGGAGAACATCGTCAAAGCCGTAGGAATTGCGTTCTTTTTTCATTTCATCAAGTGCATTTGTAAGCCTTTTTACCGCTTCGCAAAGCTTTTTGACAATTGGGTAAAGGGTTTTGCAATCCTCTTTGTGTTCCGAAAGCAAAGGTAAAGTATGGTTATTAATTGATTTTAAATTATCCTCAAAGCTACCGAAAACCTTTTCGGTTACTGCTTTAACTTCTTCATCAATATCATTTTTTCCTTTAAGACGAGGCTTAACTGCGATACCATTTCTTAAATGATTTATTGCAGAATCCCATTCTTTTTTCTCTAAAAGTTCTTTGAGAATTCTGAGGTTTTCAGCGCTCATATTAAAACGGTCGGTATAATTCGAGGTATTGCCTGAATCTTCTTCAATAAGAGAAACACATCGGCGCAATCTGTGATAATAAAAATCTGCAAACATCAAGATATATTTTGAACAGAAATCCACCCAACCTGTTGAAAGAGGGTCTTTTTCAGGAGAAAACCTTTCACTAATTTCATCAAGCCACAAGCTTGGTGACGGATATGCGCGTGAAAATGTATATAGATTTTCTATAACCTCTTCAAGCTTTACATCATCGCGCTCACTAAGGAACATTTCGCTTAAAGCAAGAAAATCAGGGTCATTCTCTTCATAAAAAGCATCAACAACATCTTTTACTGCATATTTCATTAATTCTTTTTCGTCTTTTTCATCAAGAATTTTGAAATCTGCGCCAACATTGGCAAGGTGAAAATTTTCTCTGACAAGCTTTGCGCAGAATGAGTCCATAGTGCAAATATCAGCTGTTGGCAAAAGAGTCATCTGACGGCGAAGATAATCACTGTTTTCGTTATTTTTTTCTATTTCGTCACCAAGAGCTTTATAAATTCTGTCGCGCATTTCGTTTGCTGCGGCACGTGTAAATGTAACAACAAGTATTTCGGAAACTCCACAAGGATTTTCAGTATCACAAAGTATTCTTTTAACTCTTTCGGTGAGAACTGAGGTTTTACCTGAACCTGCGGCAGCAGAAACTAAAATCTGCATATTTCTCGCTTCAATAGCCTTTTTTTGATTATCTGTCCAATTTCTACTCATGCTCTTCACCGTCCAATCTTTCGAGGGCTTTTAAGTGGGTGAGTTTTGTAATTTTATTAAAATCTTCCCCACCCTCTCTTGCGCAAACAGAACGATAGGAACAATATTCGCACATTTTACCGTCCTTTTTATCGCTGTCACCAATAGGCAAAGCAGGTATTTCACCATTATGTAAAGCGTTACCCATTGAAATAATTTTATCATCAATAAGTCGGGAAAGAGAATGGAACTGGGGTAATGAATAATAGTTCCCCTTTGCACCGCCTTTGGCATTAAAGGTTGCCGGGAAATAATCGGGATAGGTATCAACACCCATTCCGTTAAACACAACGGGACTATCTAAAATCATACCTGATAATTTACCGCTTTTTCTCTTTTGATTTTCAATAGTCACACCATCAGGATTACGTTCACCAAGATAGTTTTTAAGACCAATTCTTGAGGGAAGATACAGTACACCTGAGGGTATAATATCGCCATAATATTTCTTACCGTTTTTCTCCAGTGCCATAAGATAGAGAACCATCTGAATATTAAGCCCATCAAAAAGCTCCGATAATTTAAACTCTTTCTGACCAGTTTTGTAATCTACAACGCGAATATATTTTACTCCGTCCTTTTCCATTAAATCAACTCGGTCAATTGAGCCTGTAACACGAACCTTGCCCTCATCTAAAGGTAATTCATAAGCGGGAATATCGTTACCGCCAATTCGCAATTCAAAGTCACAGGGTGCAAATTCCCCTACCCCGAATTCAACCTTTAAGCGTTCAATAACAGACATTGAAATATCAACAAGGCGGTAAAAAAGCTTCATAAATCTTTCACTTTTTTCTTCAACGCCACCCATTTTCTCTTCAAGGTATGCTTTTAAAACCGATGAAACTGTATCTCGTAATTCATCATCGGGTGTATCAATAAACTTCGCCTGAGGATATTTTTTAAGTACTTCTTCCATAACAAGATGAATTATTGTACCGCTTTGCGCCGGGTCAAGAGTTGCTTCCTTTAATGGCTCTGCACCAAGACCATATCGCATAAAATAAGCAAAAGGACAGTTATAAAAGCTTTCAACCTTACTTGCAGATATATATACATTCTCACCAAAAAGCTTTTTAGAATTTTCAGGTTCATTAAAACCAAACGGTTCATTACCGCTTAATATATCTATGGCGTTAATCTTTCCCTCATACTCTTCTTTATCTTCGAAATATGCCTTTAAGGTTGATTTAATTTCATTATTATAAAGATAATTTTTAGAAAATGCGGAAAAAGCACTTTCTTCGCTTTCTATGAAATATTCAGCAGGTAATTCAGATGTAACAACAGTATCGAAATTATCAAAGGCTTTTTCAACAGTTGTTATAATTTCAGATTTAAAAAGTGCGCCACCTTCACCATCATTGCATTTATAAGTCATATAAAGCTTTTCTGAAGCGGCGGTAACAGCACAATAAGCAATAAACCGCTCTTCATCAACTGTATCTTCAAATGGCGGACGAACTTCAATACCGAGATTTGTCAATAAAACTCTGTCAGCATCACTTAATATACCACCTGAAACATTTACAAGCGGAAATTCATCCTTGTTAACACCAACAAGAAAAACAACCTTTGTTTTTTCAAGGCGGATTCTGTCGGCACAACCAACTGTAACCTCATCAAGCCCCTGAGGAATTTCACCCATATCACCTGAGGAAACAAGTATCATAAACAGTTCATACCAACGCTTTAAAGAATAAAATTTTCCATCAGTTATAAGTGCCATTGTATCTAGAATGTGCATTAAAACATTCCAGGAATATTCTTGGCGGTTTGCTTCAACTGAGAAACCACCATTGTCCAACTCAACTGTTAGTTTAAGTAGATTATCTTTAATTTTCGAGTTGATAATAAACTCATAAACGGCAGTTGCGATTTTCTTACCATCTGCATCTTCACAATCTTTTTTCAATTTCAAAAGCGGTAAAACCGCTTTTTTGCGGATTGAATTAAGTTCAGCCAGACGTTTTTGAGATTTTTCGTCCAACTCCTCACCAAAACCATCAGGGTGCATTGTAAAATCCTTTTGCCAACCCGACGCTTTCATATCCCAAATAAGAGCATATTTTTCAAGGTTTGAAATTTCGGAAACTGAAAGACCTGTAAGACCGGTTTTAAGGTAACTCATAAGATTTTGAGTTGTAATGCCCGTTGAAACACATTCAAGAGCGGAGCAGATATTTATAAAAAGCGTTTCGGTAGCAAGAGGTTGTCTGCTATCATCAAAAACAGGAATAGACAAGCGTTTTAACGCATCAATAACACTTTTTTTATAAGTGCCGTTGGTACGCTCAATTACCGCAATATCACGGCATCTGTATTCTCCTGATTTAAGAAGTTTTTTAATCGTTGTTGCAACAAAAAGTGCTTCATTTTCACTATCGGAGCATTTTGCAACTATAATATCACCGTTATGTTTTATTTTTTTTAGTTTTTCAGTCTCGAAAAGTGATTTTTCAAGCATTGAAATATCATTGGCAAAAGCATTTTTATTTTGCTCACAATAAAATTCATCAACGGCAGTATTGGTTTTAGCCGCAACTGTACGAAGTCTGTTTTCAAACTCCTTCATATAGTAAAGAGATGAAAATTTTCTAACCTTTTCATCAACACAAACAGTAATATAAACATCATCACATTGAGAAAAAGCCACTTTAAGACACTCTAATTCCTGTTTTGAAAAATCCCTGAATCCATCAAGAAACAAGGTTTTATTTTTAAAACAACCGCTTTCAAGCGCAGTTTCAGTAAACACACTTAAAGCGTCTGCATCATCAAAATAGCTTTGAGTTAAAAGTGCTTCATAAGTATTTCTGATTAAATCCAATTCAGTCAATTTATTTTTCAAAAATGAATTAGTTGAGTTTTCAAGTTTTTCGGTTAAACTATCGCTGTCAATACAGCAATATTTAAGCTCCTTGCAAAAATCAACAAGTGGTGAAAGAGCTGTTAAATTATGCCTTACATTAGAAAAAATATCCAGCCTTCCATCCAACTGCATAAGAGCTTCGCTCATAATTGCGGCTTTAATGCCGTTATCCGCAGTTTTAATATTTGCCATACCCTTCTTTTGCAATTCAGAAAATGCCATTCTCGGAAAACTGAATATATCAATATTTTTCATTTTTTTGGGACCGAGAAGTTCTAACATAATTCTTTCGGTCTCAAAGGAAAATTGTTCAGGAACAAGAAGCAATGGTCTGCTATCGCCATTTTCTGCCAGCTGAGAAATAACCTGACGCATTCTGACAGTTTTACCGCTTCCTGCCCTACCCTTTAAAAAATGTAACATAATTCACCACCTGAGTTTAATTAAATTTATAATAACATATTTAACATACAAATTGCAAATTTCAAAATACAATAAATGGTACTGTAACAGATTTTTAAAAATAAAAAATATTTTTATAAATCATTCTTTTATGCAAATAATATTTTTGAAACAATTGAAGAAAGGAGATTTAATTATGTTAGACAGAATTGCTTTGATTCTTGTAACAATCGGTGCGCTTAACTGGGGTAGCGTTGGTCTTTTCAAATTCGACCTTGTTGCGTGGCTTTTCGGTGGCCAGGCGGCTATTCTTTCAAGAATTGTTTACGTGGTTATTGCTCTTGCAGGTATCTGGTGCATTTCCCTTCTCTTCAGAGAAAATGAAATGGTTGAATCAACAAACGATATGATTAATGACAAGGTTGAATAAAACCGAAAAGTAAAAGCGCACTCAAAAAGAGTACGCTTTTTTCATACATAAATTATTTTGTACCGAAAATACGGTCGCCTGCATCACCAAGACCGGGAACAATGTAGCAATGGTCATTAAGCTTTTCGTCGAGAGAAGCAAGGAAAATATCAACATCAGGATGAGCTTTTGCAAGAGCATCAAGTCCTTCGGGAGCACCAATAATACCAAGGAATTTGATATGCTTTGCACCGCGTTTTTTAATCTGAGTTATTGCATCAATTGCAGAACCACCTGTTGCAAGCATTGGGTCAACAACAAAAACATCTCTCTGCTCAATATCTGCAGGAAGCTTGCAGTAATATTCAACAGGCTGAACTGTTTCAGGGTCTCTGTAAAGACCAATGTGACCAACCTTTGCAGAAGGAACAAGAGCAAGCATACCGTCAACCATTCCCAGACCTGCTCTCAAAATGGGAACAATTGCAACCTTTTTACCTGCAAGAGTTTTACCCATCATTTTGCAGATAGGAGTTTCAACCTCTACATCTTCAAGAGGTAAATCCCTTGTTGCCTCATAGCAGATAAGGTTTGCTATTTCAGAAATAAGAGCACGGAACTCTTTAGAACCTGTATTAACATCTCTGAGAATGGAAAGCTTATGCTGAATAAGCGGATGGTCCATTACAACAATTTTTCCCATATTTAACATCCTTTCGGTTTTAAAATATCTATAAATTTATTTTATACCAAAGTTTTAAGAATTGCAAGTGCATCAGCAACATCAGTTTTGAAGTTATCCGTATGAGCTTCTATTGAACAGGTTTCACACCCAGCATTTTTTAGAGCATTAAAGAAATTCTTATAAATACCAATAATTTCTTCATTATCTTTTGTTGATGGGTAAACTCGTTTTTCAGGCTCTGCAATATGGGAATGTAAAAGTTCACCTTTAAACTCGCTTATACCCTCGATACTATCATTATTTCCATAAACATGATAGAGATCAGCAAGACCTGCCACATTCTTCTTACTCATTCGGGCAATTTCGATACCGTCAGAAACCATATGAATCATTGATGTTTCAGAGAATCTTAAAGGCTCCATAACGATTATGCAACCTGCTTTTTCAGCTTTTGGTGCGGCATATTGGCTTAAAAAGAATGCAAGCTGTTCATTGGCTTTTTCTAAAGAGTATCCTTCAGGAAAGCTTCTTGCAGCACCTGAACCGAAAACAACCTTTTTAACACCCAGAAGCTTTGCTCTTTCAAATCCTTTATCAAGGTATTCTGACAAAGCACCATAATCAATACAGTCACCGACAACCTTTAATTCACCGGGTAAAAAGCCGTTGGCCACAAGGCAAGGCAAGTTGTTTTCGTTCAAAAAATCTTTGCATTTATTGAATTTTTCATTGTCATATTTTACAAGACTTCCGAAACCACATTCATAATAATCAACACCGTTTTCGGATGCAATTTTTATACTTTCGAAGTCATCAAGACCGCGACAAACACCAAATTTCATAAAATTATCCCTTTGCACTATTTATCATTTCCAAAGCATTATCAAGCTGGGTCTGTGTAATTTCACCACCGCTTGTAATTCTTGCTATTTCCTTTTTTTTGCCCTCTAAATCAAGAAGAGTTACACCTGTATAGGTTTTTCCGTCACGCACGTCTTTTTCAATAAGATAATGGCTATCAGCATAAGACATTAACTGAGCAAGATGAGTAACGCAAAGAACTTGCTTACCATTGGAAACAGATTTAAGCTTTGAAGCAACTTTGAGAGCTGCTCTGCCGCTGACCCCTGCATCAATTTCATCAAAAATCATTGTAGATATTTTATCCTTATCGGCAAGAACAGTTTTAAGAGCCAACATAATTCTTGAAAGCTCACCGCCACTTGCAATTTTTGCAATAGGCTTGGGAATTTCACCCACGTTAGCAGAAATAAGGAATTCAACACAATCAATACCGTTTTCACACAGGTCAACTTCCTTGAAATCCACAAGAAACTGAACGCTTGGCATATCAAGAAAACGAAGTTCTTCGCAAACCTTTTTACAGAAAATTTTTGCTTCTATTTGTCTTTTTTCAGAAAGAATTTTTGCTATATTCCGTGTTTCAACAAGGATTTGTGAATATTTTATTTTAAGTTCATCAAGAACCTCATCGGAAAGCGAGATTTCGCTTAATTCTTTCTTGGCATTCTCAAGATAAATGAGCATATCATCTTCTGTTTCGCCATATTTCTTACTTAATTTATAAAGTAAATCAAGTCGATTTTCAATTTCTTCAAGCTCAAGAGGGTTATAGCCATCACCTGAAATACTGTCACGGACGCTATCAGCAACATCAGAAAGCTCGTAATATAAGTCTCCTAATTTTTCGGAAATTGCCTGAATTTCATTTGAAAACTTACCAATTGAAGAAAGCTCTCTGAAAGCACCCGAAACCATTTCGACTGCGCCTTTATATGAATCCCCACCAGAAAGTGCATCATAGGTTGCAGAAAGACTTTCCTGAATTCTTTCAAAATTCTGAAGCTCTGTTCGCCTTTTTTTCAAGCTTTCCCATTCTCCCGGATTGATTTCTGCTTTCTCGAGCTCATCAATCTGATAGGAAAGAATATCAATCCTTCTTGCTTTTTCTTCTTTATTACCCGAAAGCTTTTTGATTTGTGATTTCAAACTTAAAAGCTCGTTATAAAGGGCTCTGTAATCCTCTACAACAGTTGTTAAATTACCAATTGAGTCAATATATGAAATATGGGTTTCGTTATTTAAAAGTTCTCTGTTGTCCTGCTGACCGTGAATAGAAATAAGCTCCGCACCGATTTCACGCAATGCAGAAACATTTGTTAAAGCATTATTCACTTTACAAACATTTTTATCAGGACTTATAGCCCTTGAAACAAGCAAGGTCTTATCAGGAGTAAGTGGCAAGGAAAGCTCAAGCAGCTTTTTTTCAACATTTTCGTTTACAGACGAAAACAACGCAGTTACCCTGGCTTCACTCGCTCCCGTTCTTATAAGCTCTCGGGAGGTTCTGAAACCAAGCACTGCGTTAATAGAATCTAATATAATTGATTTACCTGCTCCCGTTTCACCGCTCAACACATTAAAGCCCCTTGAAAATTCTATCTCGGCGCTTTCAATTATAGCTATGTTTTCAATCTTTAAAACGGAAAGCATAAAGTTTTACCTGCCAATCATTCTGTTAAGTGCTTCTGCCACACCACGAGCCTCATCGGTTGTTCGGCAAAGCATAAAAATTGTATCGTCACCTGCAATTGTTCCCACAACCTCATTAACATTCATTGCATCAATGGTGGCACAAGCAGCACTTGCAAGACCGGGCGAACACTTAATAACACAAATATTTCCGGCATAATCAACCTTTGTCATTGCACTTTGAAACAGTGTATCAAACATATCGGAATAACCCTTATCAGTATTTTTCTCTACTGAATATTTATAAATTCCGTTAGAACCAAGCGTTTTTAACAGACGTAATTCTTTAACGTCGCGGGAAACCGTTGCCTGAGTAACACCGAAACCCTTTTCACGCAATAACGCAAGCAACTCTTCCTGAGTTCCAATGTCAAATTGTTCAATCAAATCAAGTATCGCTTTATGTCTTCTTTTTTTCATCTTTCTCACCTAACCGGAAATTTTTTTGTTTAAAACATCAATAAAAGTGTCTGACTTTATTTTTATAAATGACACAGTTTTGTCAGACCGTTTAATTGTTACTTTTGCATTTTCGGGAATGACAACCGCACTTTGTCCGTCACAAGACAAAATTGCCTCACCGCTGTTATCGTGAACAAGCTCAAGTTCGGAATTACCGTTAAGAACAATCGAACGTGAAAAAATACTGTGAGGACAAACAGGGGTAATAAGAATACTTTCGACACAAGGCTCTACAACAGGACCGCCGGCAGAAAGAGAATACGCCGTAGAACCTGTTGGTGTTGCTACAATAACACCATCACCAA
>JAZUSD010000109.1:0-6263 GCA_045606545.1 Acutalibacteraceae bacterium
GTTGCGAAGTATATCCTGGTGACCCTGCACCAGAGAAAAAAGTGCTGAAATCAATGCAAAACGGTGAAGTGTATAATTTGACCGCATTTAGTATGTGCGCACATAATGGTACACACATAGATGCACCATTCCATTTTATTAAAGATGGGAAAACCGTTGATGAGTTATGCTTAGAGGCATTTGTGGGAACAGCTTATGTGGCAGAACATCATGGAGTTGTCACTTACAATGATGCCACAGAAATAATTGAAAAAGCAAAGGAGCAGAATCCAGAAGCAGCTAAAAGGATTCTGCTTAAAGGCGATGTTGAAGTATCGTTAGAGGCAGCAAAAGCATTTGCAGCTTCAGAGGTTTTACTTTTGGGAAATGAGCCCCAGGCGATTGGTCCGCAAACTGCGCCAATGGCAGTACATCTTGCACTTTTAGGTGCTGATGTCGTCTTGCTTGAAGGCATTCGCTTAGATGAGGTTTCTGAAGGTGTTTATTTCTTGAATGCTGCACCGTTGAATTTATCAGGTGCAGACGGTTCTCCATGTAGAGCCGTTCTAATAGACCTCTATAGCTAAGATGTAAGATGTAAAGCTGTTAGACAAATTCCAATTTGTCGAACATATGAAATTTTCAGTTTGCTGAAAAGGTAATTTCAATTTAGTGATATCGTGAGATTTGTTTTTTACAGCAAGTTGCTTTAGGAGTTGTATAATTGTAACTTTTATGCTAATATACCACACACTTTAAGATAAAAGGAGGTGTGGTAAGACATGGAATCTAGTAATAACAAGGGATTAGTCAGTAGCTATGTAATGGTCCGATTCTTTCTCAATAAGTTATTTGAAGAAAATCTAATTGATACAGATACTTATTGGGGAATTTACTTAGATAATTATTTAGGTGGGGATATTTATGCAACACCGTTTTATGCTGTAGAGTGGATTACAGTAAATGGGAGAACTTTTCAAAAGTAATAAAAAGAGCAATGATTGCTTGTGAGAACTCCGGGCATCGTACAGAAGACGATTTTCCCGAGGTCAGGAAAATCGTTGATGCAGGAATAAGTAGCAAACCTGTAATAGATTATGAACTTTCAAGATATGCGTGTTATTTAATAGTACAGAACGGAGATCCACGCAAAGAGGTTATTGCATTAGGACAGACCTATTTTGCTATTCAGACATATAGGCAAGAGGTTGCAGACCACTTCAATCAATTAGATGAAGATAATAGGCGTTTGGTAATTAGAGGCGATATAAAACAGTGGAATCAGATGCTTGCAGAAACAGCACATAATGCGGGAGTAATAACAAATGAAGAATTTGCAATATTTCAAAATGCGGGCTATATGGGATTGTATGGTGGGCTTGATGTAGAAGATATACATAAGCGTAAAGAACTTGAGGTTGGACAGAAAATTCTTGATTATATGGGTAGTACGGAGTTGATTGCTAATCTTTTTAGAATTTCACAGACAGAAGAAAAACTTCGTAAAGATCAAGTGGTGGGCGCAGAGATAGCAACAAGTGTTCATTACAATGTAGGTAAAGAAGAGAGAACTGCGATTGAAAAAATCGGTGGAACTATGCCGGAAGATATGCCTAAGCCGGAAAAAAGTATTCAGCAGATTGAAAGAGAACAGATGGCGAGGCTTAAGGCTAAGGCAAAAAAAGGGAAGATTATGCTTGATGAATAATAGAATTTTGAATTTGATGAACGGTAATCCTTTTTCTAAAAGGTATTGACTCTCACGCTGCGTTATAGTGTATGCTCTGCTTGTGAGGTGACAAAATGAAAATGCAGATTAAAGAATTTGCTGATTTTACAGGAGTAAGTGTGCGCACACTGCATTATTACGATGAAATAGGATTGTTGCGGCCTGCCTTTGTCGACAGGTCTACAGGCTATCGTTTTTACGACGAAAACTCTCTTTTTCGTATGCAAGAGATTCTCTTTTACCGTGAACTCGATTTTTCCTTAAAAAGCATCAGAGAGCTTTTGTCATCCCCGAATTATGACAAAAACAAGGCGCTGAACGAGCAAAAACACCTTCTTACACTCAAAAAAGAGCGGTTAGAGCGATTAATTTCTGCCATTGATGGTGCCGTGAAAGGAGAAAATATTATGAAAGCGTTTGACAACAGCGAATTTGAAAAGTATAAGGCTGAAGCCAAAGAAAAATGGGGCAAAACGGATGCATACAAGGAACATGCAGAACGGACCAAGAATTACTCCAAACAGCAGTGGAATGACCTTACCGAGGGAATGGACCTCATCATGGCAGAGTTTGCGGTGTGCAAGAGAAAGGTCGAAACGCCTGATTCCACCGAGGTACAGAACCTTGTGAAAATGCTGCAGAACCATATTACCGAGAATTACTATCTTTGTACAAACGAAATTCTAGCAGGTCTCGGTCAGATGTATGCTGCAGATGAACGCTTTAAGAACAACATCGACAAGCACGCTGATGGTACTGCTGCGTTTATCGGTGAAGCAATTAAGGTGTATTGCAGCAAGTAAATTCCAATTTATTGGTGTCGTGTAACTTGATTTTTTAGAAATAGCAAGTTGTTTTAAGTGTTGTATAACTGTAACTTTTATGCTAACATACCACACACTTTAAGATAAAGGGGTGGTATCAGATGAAATCTAGTAAATCAGATAAAACAATTATTTCGAGTATATAATTACGAAGATGGCAAATATATTAAACTTGGAATCGAATAATACAAATTTAAATTTTCGCATTAGTTTATTGTATGGAGTATGTGTAAAAATAGCACATGCTCCATATTTTATTATTGACAAAAGGTGAAACATAATATATGTTATATAACATACATTATGTTTAAGGAGGAATTATGCCACCAAAAGCAAAAATAACAAAAGAAATGATAGTGGACACTGCGTTTGAGATTGTGCGGAAGGAAGGTGCAGACAAGGTGACGGCTCGAAGCATTTCAGAGCAGTTAAACTGTTCCACGCAGCCGGTACTATATTATTTCTCGACTGTGGAAGAGATTAAGAAAGCGGTGTATAAAAAGGCAGATGAGTATCATACGGTTTATCTGATGAATTTGGAAATGACTTGTGAAAATCCGCTGTTGACAATAGGTATGAATTATATAAAATTCGCCATAGAGGAAAGAAATCTTTTTCGTTTTCTGTTTCAATCCAATGAGTTTTCAGGAGTTAGTATGCTGGAACTGTTAGAAACGGAAGAATTGTTTCCCATGCTTGGTATGCTACAGAATGAACTGGACATATCGATGGAGGCGGCAAAGGAAGTATTTAGTACATTATTTATTTTTTCTCATGGGTATGCAAGTTTATATGCCAATAATACAATGCTCTATAATGAGCAGGATGTGATAAAGACACTTGATAAAATATTTGAAGGAGCAGCGTTTATAGTGAAAGGAGACCAAAATGAAAAAGATATTTGAAAAGCATGAAACTTTATTTTGTATTTTACTAATTGTTTTGTATGTGGTAGTTAATTCTTATTGTATGCAAAATTTTGGAACGGCAGATTATAGAAGTGCAATTGTAAACACCCTATTTTCTGTGGCATTGTTAGCACTGGTTATCAGCCTGAAACGCGTATCTTATTATGGATTAATCAAGGTGGAAAAGGTAAAGAAATATCTCTATTTTTTTCCCTTACTGTTGATTATATCTGTTCAACTGTGGACTGGTATTAATATCAATAATACACCAAGCGAAATCCTGTTTCACACTATAACCATGGTTAATGTGGGCTTTTTAGAAGAAATGATTTTCCGTGGATTTCTTTTTAAGATGATGGCAAAAGACAATTTAAAAAGTGCCATTATCGTTAGTGCTATTACTTTTGGAATGGGGCATATTGTGAATTTGTTGAATGGGGCAAGTTTATTTTCAACATTAATGCAAATTTGCTACGCAATAGCAATCGGATATATACTTGTTATTATTTTCTATAAGAGCAAATCACTTGTTCCATGTATTATCACACATGCAGCATTTAATGGTTTGAGCATATTTAGTGAGAGAAACAAATTGTTGTCGTACGTAATAACTGTATTTATAGTTGCTGTTTCGCTGAGTTATGCTTTTTACATAAATAGAGCAATTAAAGAATAGGAGATGTTTTAGTTGGAATATCAGTTTAAGTGGATAATGTAGGGTATTTCGCTCTGCGAGGCTGAAAAAATTCTAAATTCTATTGGAAAAAGGGAATACTTGTGGTATTATATGTGTAGGATATAACTGTAATGCGTTACAGTTTTGGTCTGGGCGAAAGCTCTTTGGACCACCGTAGGCGGGAAGAATTTCCCGCCATTTTTACTATAGTGGTAAGTTTCGGAGGAGTTAATGAAAGAACTTAGTGTATTTATAGATGAATCAGGAGACTTTGGAGAAATCACGGAGCGACCGGCGTATTACTTGGTAACGCTTTTATTTCATGACCAAAAGAATGATATAGCTTCAAATGTAAAAAAACTTGAGGATAGTACCAAGAATTCCGGATTTGATTTTGAGTATATACATACAGGACCTGTTATTAGACGTGAAGATGTGTTTTCTGGATTGTCTATAGACGAACGCAGAAAGCTGCTTTTTAAGATGTTAAATTTTATTGTTAGCAGTCCAATTGCTTATGAGATGGCTATGGTAAATCGAAAAGAAGCGCCGGATAAGATTTCACTCTCTGGTAGATTAGGACGTGAAATATCAAATGTGATAGTAAGACATAAGACGTTTTTTGACGGATTCGACAAAATTATTGTATATTATGATAGTGGACAAATTGAACTCGGTGCAATTCTAAATACTGTATTTTCAATTCATTTTTCCAATGTTGAATTTCGAAAGGCAGAACCGCAAAAATATCGTTTGCTACAGGCTGCTGATTTTATTTGTAGTATGGAGTTGCTAAAAATAAAGAAAAATGAAAACAGATTGAGTAAATCAGAAAAGCAGTTTTTCTATAAGCCACAAGAATTGAAGAAGACTTTTTTTAAAGCAATTGATAAGAAACAATTAGGGAAATAATATTTTGCTTTTTTCCCTTATAGATATCTCACAAGGGAAAAAATAAGGGAAAAGTACAAATTACATAGATGTTGATGGGCAGGAAATCTCGTAAAAGCTAGAAAGTTAGAGAAATACATGAGCAATTTTGATTTTAACGGAGGTGTTCAGTTTGAAAAAGAAGAAATTAATTATAATAGCAATCATATTCATATTGGTAATTTTGTTGATTCCGATTCGGATGGATTTAAAGGATGGTGGAAGTGTTATGTATAAATCCTTGGTTTATGAAGTTACAAAAATTCATCAGCTTGCACCAGATGTAGACAGCGTAAAACCGTATATTGATGGATTAGAGGTCAAGATGTTTGGAATAACCATTTATAGGGAAACAAACGAATAAAACCAGAAAACTTTGAATTGTACAATTTGAAATTTACGGAGGGATGGATGTGAAAAAAAGGACAATTAGGGCAGGGTGTATTGCATTGGGAATTACCACGCTTATGGGTATAATTAATTTTATTCTTGGTACATTATTTGAAAAAATTATAGGAATTAAATTTTGGGGTGGAGAGGCTTCGGTGACTTATGGTTTTGGTATTGAACTTTTGGAATTATATCCATTAAGTTTGGCGGATAATCCGATTGAGTCTCATGTTTCAATCCATATAGCACCCATTAATTTTTTGTTAACAGTAGTGGTGTTTGGAATTGTTATTTATTTTATATGTTTTATTTTAGATAAATGCAAAAAAATAGAGAGTACAAAGAACGTGAATCTTCAGTTTGATGAAGTAGACAAATTCAGTTTAGCTATGCCATCAGATTTGTTTTTTTGCGACTGCAAGTTGCATTAAGTGTTGTTTAACTGTAGTCTTTATGCTAACATACCACATACTTTAAGATAAAAGGAGGTGTGGTAAGACATGGAATCCAATAATAACAACAAGGGATTAGTCAGTAGTTATGTAATGGTTCGAATCTTTCTAAATAAGTTATTTGAAGAAAATCTTATTGATACAGATACTTATGTATTTGCCTTGATTGAGAAATTGAATAGTTGAGTTGAAAAAATAAGGTGCTCTATATCAGTTTAAGTGGCTGATGTAGGGCATTTTTTTGCGCGAGTAATGAGGAAAATGAAATTGCTCGCAGTTTCATTTGACGAATACCGCGACAACGAGCAGAGAATCTGCGAGTATGGAGAAAATAAGTGAGTTTTTTGGTGGCGGGGCTATCAGTGTGTTGAAAAG
>JAZUSD010000110.1:0-9432 GCA_045606545.1 Acutalibacteraceae bacterium
ATTTGATTTATATTATTACCTAACATTCTCAACTCTCTGATAAGTTTTTTATAATCTACAGGCGGAGGAACAGGTGGACTGTAGCCTTGAACAAGATAACGAATTAGGGTTGATTTCCCCAAATTCAATTTTTCTGATAGCTCACATAATTGCATATATTCTTCTTTTGTATAATATGATGTTACCTTAATAGGTCTTCTTCGCATTTTATCAGACCTTTCCTTTTATACTTTTCAACTAACACAGCAGCAGTAATGTTTGATGCAAATGCCAATGTCATAACTGCTACATAAGCCAATGTGTCCATTGGAATCAACTCCTTTCTCTCGGGGTGTTAGGGGTGTTAAACCCTTAACAAGCGAATTTGACCGTTCAAATTCAGTGCTTGTTAAGACTTAGCCGCAGGCTTTTACCTTTAATACAGCTCATCATATAAGCACTCTTCGTCATCATCAAAAGGACAATTTTCACAATCTGCATCACAACAAATTGTTCCGTGTTCACCCTCTGTAAATGCTTTAATAAGGAACGCTTCGTCTGCTTCACACTTTGAAAGAACATCTGTATTGCGAACAATATCGTTAATTCGTCTTTCTGCTTCCTTAGGTGAATGTGCCATTACATTCACTTCAACTGTTTTAACCTGATTAATAATTACCTTATACTTTTTCATATTTTATACCTTACCTTTCGTAATCCTTATTTTTATTTGGGTTATATGCTATACCTCTGATTTGGTCATTGATTTTAAAAAACCTTTCAGGGTATTTGAATTGTTTTGAATATTTCTTTATTTGTTCTTCGGTCAGACTTCCAAAGTTCTCTCCTGAACAATCACAGATAAAAGCTGTTCCTGCAATAATGTCAATAAGTTGTTTGTTATCATCATATACTCCTCGGTTTAAATCCAAACCAATCATTTTTCCTTCTTCATTGACAACACAACAAACAGGCTCTTCAAAATAATATCCGGGTTGAATTAACCCGCCGACAACTGATTGCATACCTTCGAGTGTTGCATCTATTTCTGCTGCTCTTGCAACCTTACCGGGTTCAAGTAAAACAACTTTTATTTTTTCAGGTTCATATTCTTTGGCATCAAAAACAACTTCCGAAAAATTATCAGCATCAAGAATGTGTTCACCTTTGTACCAATCATCGGTTACAATCTGTTCTGCTTCTTCCTGAGTTTCTGCTTCAACTTCAACTTTCTTTTTTAAAGTTTCAGTTATTGTTACTTCAAATTTTTTCATTATCTACAAGCGACCTCCTTTTCAAAAGTTCTGTATGGTAGATTTTTTGAATAGCATAAATAATCATTAACATCTTTACCTACGGGTACAAAATGTTTTTTTACTGTGTATTTATCTTTCAATAGATTGCTTATTACCTCTGCAGCTTTACGGCCTGCAGAGTCATTATCCAAGTGAAGATAAACTGTTTTCAGTTGAGGATTATCTTTGAGTACAGTTCGCAATGAGAGTGGTATCTGTGCATTAGTCATATTTTTTGTTGGCTTATATACTCCGGACAAAGAAACAAGGTTCTGACTTTTGAAATCAGAACCCTGCTCATAAAGAAGTGTTGCATAGGATAATAAATCTATTGCACCTTCAAAAATATGAATATTTGTGTTGTCTTTATTTACTACCCGAAAAGGAAAAGTTTTATCACTACCGTAAGCATCACCGATATATCTGTACTTTTTTGTACCACGCATACCTGCATATTTAGGAATATTATTTTCGTCATAGCCGACAAAAACAATATTGTTCATCGGCACAGATTGATAAAGCATATTGTTTTCGATGAAGTAGGAAATAACATCTTCGTTAATTCCTCTTTGCTTCAAATACTCGATTGCTATATCATTGTTTTCTGCTTTGGTTGGAAGTATTAGATTTTTTTCTGTTCTCGGTTTTGGTTTTTCATATTGTTTTCTTAAAGCACTTTCATCATTTGCAATTTGTGAAACAGCTTCTATGAAAGTCATATCACGCACTCTCATAAGATAATCAACAGCACTTCTTCCGCCTATACCTCTCGACCACCACATCCACATTCCATTTGATATTTTCAAACTATCGTGTGTTTTTGTAGTGTAAGTGTTGCCTGAAATCCTCACAAGCTCGTCAGGTTCATAGGTTTGCAGATAAGTGAGAAGATCCATTTCTCTTGCTCGATTTATAGCACTTTGAGAATAATATGCCATTCTATCTACTGTCCCTGTCTGCTCTTACTCTTGCAAGTTTGATAAGTTCATTGGCTTTATTTTCAATGCAATTACGAATTTCATTCATATGGTCACCTTCGTGTTTCTCCCAAGCAAGGAATAATTTATCAAGAGGTTTATTTTCTCTCAAAAGAGCTTTACACTGTTTTGCATCAAGGTCATTTTCTTCAAGTGACAACAATATATCTTCTCGGATAACAAGTTCGTAAGCATACTGAATAATATTTTCAGGAGTCATAGTTTTTAATGAACTTATGAACTCCTGTTGCTCTGCATAAAGCTTTTCGTATAATGCAGTATTTAACTGTTCAAGTGTCATTTTCTTTTTCCTCCTCCCTGAGCTTTGAGCAAGATAGAATCTCTGCCCTGAAGCTCTGTTTACAATCTTTAGGGCAATTACAGCAATTATTGTTGTACTCAACTGTACCGTTCTGTTTAAAAAATGACATATCATCGTTTACAATCACATAGAATCGCCCTCCTTATGATTTATAGTATTGATAATATTTCTGTACATTTCTTTTTTCTCTTCGGAGCAAGGTGAAATAAACCTTAGTGACATTCTGCTTTTTTCAACTTCATACCTTACTTCACCGTCATCATCTTCATAAATTTTTCTACAGCATTCCGGATGCTCCTGATAAAATTTTGCTAACTTTTTTTTGAGTTTATAGTTATAGGTGATGATAGTCACTGTGGGGTAATAGTCATCAAAAAATATATCTGTTGTCTGCCCCTTCTTTTTTGATTTTTCTGACATAAACTCTCTCTTTTCAAAATTTTTTTAACAAGGCTTTTTTGAAGTAAAAACGCACCTTGTACTACGGTCATTTTGGCACCATTTTTTCCAATTAGACGATAGATTTTCTCTAAACGATACTTTGTTCATTAAGATAAATCCTATTTGACGATTGGTGTATTTTGCCCGTAGTAGTACGGAAAATAAAGCATTTATAATCTTTTTTCTTTTTGAATTGTAAACAAATTGTAAATAAACGATTTTTTTGTGTTACTTTTTCGTTTTTTCGTCATATATATATAGAAACTAAAAAATTTTTATTTTTTTCAAAAAAAAAGTGTTACTTTTTTGTAGTTTCGACACTTTATATAATGAAGAGAAAAAATAAAGGAGTGTTTTATTTGAAAAAAGAAAAAGAAATCACAGACGAAATTGCCATTTCAATACGAAGCCTTTGGCATATTGAATCAATGGATGAAAAGAAAAAGATAATAAGAAAGTATGATAACTTATTTCGATTGTTTTTACTTGTTAAAAATCGTCCTGATTTGTTTGAGCCTGATGATTTAGAAAAGTTAAAGCAACAAAGGGAATCACTTACTGAGGCGGAAGAAGATTTAATCAGTGAAATCTTTGTTGCATTACATATGGGGGTTGTTTGCGAACCTCTTGAATATACTGTTGAAGAAGTTAAAGATTATTATAATAAAGGCTTGTACTTTACCGAAGAAGAGATTCAAGATATGATTAGTTGGCAACTATATGGTGCCGAAAATCATAATCCCGAACTTGTCATATTGCTTGGTGAATATTTAGAAAAACATCTATACTTTGATACAGATGAAGAGGCGGAAAAAGTTTGGAACGAATATTTTGCTTCTCACCATAATGAAAATGATAAGAATTAGAGTTATCTTTCAAAAGATTTAACCCTATCTGCTTTATCTCTTTCCTCTTGTTCTACCTCACCATCAACAATTTCATTGTCATGGTGGTCCATATCAAGAAGTGCGTTAAGTTCTGCCAACCTCTCCATTTTCTGTGAGAGTTCTTCTTCCTGTGGAAAAGGTCTTTCAACTTCTGCTTTTGCATTTTCAAGTTGAACCTTTGTATCAGCAAGTCTTTCTTCGCAAGCCTTTAATTTATCAGGCATAGAAGATATGAGATTATCAAGACGGGTGATATTACCGTAAATATCAGCACCGAGAGATACAGAATGTCTGAGAGAACCTACAAGAGTTAATACATATTCCTTTTCAAAAGAGTTGAAGGAAAGTTCCATATTGAAGCCACGATATGAACCGATTGCTTTCGGTTCAGGTGAAGTCATCGCCTTACAAGCTACCAATATTGCTGAACCTGCACCTTTCTTTTCGTCATAGGTAACATCTTCGACCACCATTGGAGAGAAGTTATCTGCGTTAAGGAAGGTGTTTTCTTTTGCTCTTTCAATATCTGCTTTGTACCCGGCAATTCTTTCTTCGCCTTCTTTTATCCTTTGAGGATAATATTTTATAATCATATCCTCAAGGCTGTATCTCTGACTTAAATGGTTCTGCTTTAAAAGTTTGAGCTTTGATACTGCAACATCCAAATCCATCTTTTCTTTTATATACGGATTACCCGTTGCAAGAGCCTTTATCTCGGCATAAGATAACGCCTGCTCGTCAACATCTTCTGCTGAACGCACAGGCGATTTTGAAGTCATAATCTGACCTATAAACTTTTGCTTATTCTCAACCAACTGATAAAGGTAGGCATCGAATGTCTGCTCCGTAACATAGCTGTAAATCTCAACTTCAGGATTTTCATTACCTTGTCGAACTATTCGTCCTTCACGCTGCTGCAAATCTGCGGGTCGCCACGGACAGTCGGTGTGATGAATTGCTATAAGCTTCTGCTGAACATTAGTACCTGCACCCATCTTTGCCGTACTGCCTATAAGAACACGAACCTGACCTGCTCGAACTTTTCCGAAAAGGTCTTTTTTCTTTGCTTCGCTGTCTGCATTATGAATAAAGGCTATTTCACTTTCCGGGACACCTTTTGCAATAAGTTTCTTCTTAATGTCATCATAAACATTAAACTTACCGTCATTATGCGGAGTAGATAAGTCACAGAAGATAAGCTGTGTTGACTTCTGAGGAGTTGTTCGTTCCCAAATTCCATAAACATTATCAACACAAGCGGCAACCTTGCTGTCAGGGTCATCAGGTAACATTTCATTAAATAGTCTTTGGTCAAGTGCTAACTTTCTGCCGTCATTGGTAATGAGAAGCATATTATCAACACTTGAATCAACCATCTTATTTCTTACCTTCTCGGCTCGTTCAGAAAGAGATTCAACAATCTGCTTCTGATGTTCTGTCGGTTTAACTGCAATATTATGAAAGTTTGCTTTAGGGACGGGAAGATTAAGCATATCTGCCGTCTGTATATCAGCAACCTGTCTGAACATCATCATAAGTTCAGGGAGGTTATAGAACTTGGCAAATCGTGTTTTAGCTCTGTATCCCGTACCTTCGGGGGCAAGCTCAATAGCAGTAACAGTTTCACCAAAGGTTGATGCCCAAGAGTCGAAATGTTGCAAGTGCTTATCTTCAAGTGCATCATACTGAAGGTATCTTTGCATTGTATAAAGCTCTACCATTGAGTTTGAAACAGGAGTACCTGTTGCAAAAATTACGCCCTTGTTTCCGGTCACTTCATCAAGGTATCTGCATTTCATATAAAGGTCAGATGACTTCTGTGCCTCGGTTTGAGCTATCCCACCGACATTCCTCATTTTTGTATATAAAAAGAGGTTTTTGAAATTATGAGCTTCGTCCACAAAGAGTCTGTCAACACCGAGTTCCTCAAAGGTAACAACATCGTCTTTTCGGCTTTGGTCATTGAGCTTATCAAGTTTAGTCTGTAATGACTTCTTCGTTTTCTCAAGCTGTTTAACGGTGATTTTCTCACCTCTGTCATACTTGATTTGTGCTACACCGAGAGTGATTTCATCAATCTGTCGCTGAAGCATTTCTCTCTGCCTTTCAATGCTTATAGGGATTTTCTCAAACTGTGAGTGACCTATGATAATAGCATCATAATCACCCGTAGCGATACGAGCACAGAACTTTTTACGGTTCTTTGTTTCAAAATCCTTTTTAGTAGCTACAAGAATATTTGCTGACGGATAAAGCTGAAGATACTCAGATGCCCACTGTTCAGTAAGGTGGTTAGGAACTACAATAAGTGATTTATTGCAAAGTCCGAGCCTTTTGCTTTCCTGTGCAGCAGCTACAATCTCAAATGTCTTACCTGCACCAACAACATGAGCAAGTAAGGAATTACCACCGTACATAATTCGTGCAACCGCATTTATCTGATGTGGTCGTAAAGATATTTCAGGGTTCATACCCGAAAATGTGATATGACTACCGTCATATTCACGAGCTCGCATAGAATTGAATAAATCGTTATAAATTCTAACAAGTCTTTCTCTTCGTTCCGGGTCTTTCCAAATCCAATCCTGAAAGGCTTGTTTTATCATTTCCTGCTTACCCTGAGCAATAGCAGTTTCTTTTTTATTAAGAACAGGTTTCTTATTTCCGTGTTCATCTTCAACATAGTCAAAGCTACGGACATCTTTCAGATTAAGAGTATCTTCAATAATGTTGTAACCGCTGACTCTGTTAGTACCGTAAGTGTTGTTAGCGACAATATTAGTACGGTCATAAGACTTGTTGGCGATAGTCCATTCTCCCGTAAGCTCGGTATATTTAACCTTAATATTCCATTGAGCATATCGAGGTGTCTGTAAAATCTCATATACAAATCTCTCAACATCTTCAGGCGGGAGCCAAGTTGCTCCCAAACGAACAGAAATTTCGCTTGCTGTCAAATCTTTAGGCTGAACCTTTTCAAGCATTTCCACATTGATATTATAATCATCAGGATAAAGCTCTGCTGTTCTTCTTGCAAGTTCAAGTTTCTTTCTAACATTTCCTGAAAGATATTCATCCGCAGGAAGATACCTTGCATCATTACTGTGTTCAGATGTGTATTCCGGGTTTAAGAAGATAACACCTTTGAGTTCTTCAAAGAGTTCCTGTTCTGTCTTTCCCGTAAGCTCACACATAAAGTCCATATCAACCTTTGCTTTTTCACCGATTGAAACAGCGAGTGCTTCACTTGCAGTTGAAACAGAAGTTACCTTAATATGAGGTTTAATGGTTCTCTTGGTAAACATATCCGCCTTGCGTTTAAGTTCACCGTTTTCACCAACGATTTCAAGAGAACAAAGTAAACAATATGAACTGTCATCAGCAAAGGCTAACCTGTTAGCTCTTGCATTGAGAAGTCCGTATTTCTTTGTAAAATCGTCATACAGGGTGTTTAATCTTTCCTGTGCAGAAAGAATAGCAGAATCGGGATAATCATCCGTTTGAAGTCGTATAAGCTCTCTTACACAATCACGGATTCTAATCATACCCTTAATTCTGTTTTCGGCAGTTGCAGAAACATCAACAGGATTCATTCTGCTGTTCTGTCGATAATATATCTTATCCTCAACAACAGTAAAACTGAAATTCTTAACATTCGGGTCTGCAGGAACTGAATTATCTTCAACCTCACCGATTTCCGAAACATCAAACTCTGTTATTTCTGCGTGAATATTCTGTACTGCTTCACTTAAAAGGTCAGAGAGGTTTCTGTCCTCATACGGCTTACAAGTCAAGGAATGACCGAACTGCGAGGACTCCATAACCATTTCACCGAGTACCATTTCAGGATGGTCAACAAAATACTTGTTGTATTCGTTACCGTTTTCATCACGGTCAAGGTGAACCCAATCGGGTTCATCGTTTACAAGAGTATCTCTTTTCTGCAAGAAGAGAATATCAGATGTTACCTCCGTACCTGCATTAGCCTTAAAAGTGTTATTTGGCAAACGAATGGCGCCGAGAAGCTCGGCTCTTTGTGCGATATACTTTCTGACATTAGAATTTCTCTTGTCCATAGTACCCGATGAAGTGATAAATGCAATAACACCACCGGGGCGAACCTTATCAAGTGTCTTTCCGAAAAAGTAATCGTGTATGAGCCAATTATTCTTGTCATACTTTTTATCAATTACTTTGAATTGTCCGAAAGGCACATTACCTATTGCTACATCAAAAAAGCTGTCGGGGAGTGATGCGTTTTCATATCCCTGAACTGTGATACCGGACTTCTGATATAATTGCTGTGCAATACGACCTGTTAAACTATCAAGCTCAACACCGAAGAACTTACTCTTCTGCATACCGTCCGGAAGCATACCGATAAAGTTACCCGTACCGCAAGACGGTTCAAGAATATTACCTTCACTGAATCCCATATTACCGAGTGCTTCATACATAGCACGGATAACTACAGGAGGCGTATAGAAAGCAGTAAGTGTGCTTTCTCTTGCTGCAGCATATTCTTCGGGAGAGAGTGTAACAATTAGTTCCTTGTATTCATCTGCCCAATTTGATTTGCTTTCATCAAAAGCATCCGCAAGACCACCGAAGCCTACATACTTTGAAAGTATTTCCTGTTCTTCGGGAGTTGCAAGACGGCTTTCAAATTCAAGCTCGTGCAAAAGGTTGATAGCAGCCATATTATTACGGAATTTCTCTTTCGGTCCGCCAACACCTAAATTATCATCAGTTATTCTGAAATTGTGTTTTTCACTATCGGGAATAGTAGGATGAAGTGTTGTTACTTTCTCTTTCTTTTCTTCCCAAGCGGGAGGAGTAAGTGTAGATTCTTCCGTCTTTATTGTTTCAATAACAATATCATACGGGAGACCGTTTTCTACTGTGGGATATTCAGCAACCTTTTCAGTTGTATATTCCTGTTTTTCAGGTACCAAATGCTCACGAACAAAACCTATTTTCTCAACTCTGTTTATAGGATAAATTGATGTTGTATCTCTCATTGATACATCACCAAATACAGGGTCAATCTTTTCGATGATATATTTGTCACCGTCAATAATAACCTCTTTACCGATAAGTTCAGAATCAGGTATATATGAGATTTTTTCTCTTTCTTGTTTCAGTTCTTCTATCAGTTCAAGAGCTGTTTCCTTATCTTCGGGTTCTGTTTCCTCAGCTGATGCAATGCTTTCCAACTCTGCAATAGCAGAATCCAATGATTGAGGATTTTGTAAATCAAAAGCAAGTTTATCTGCCGCATCTTCTTTTGTTTCACTGATTTCAAGTGAATCTCTGAAACCGTAGAAATCATAGTTTTCAAAAAAGTCAACGAGTCTTTCTGAAAGATTTTTTTCAAGATACGGACTTGGAATTCTCTTGAACCCTTGTGGGGGTGGGTCTAAATCTTCAACAAATTTAGTTGAGATTGTATTACCGTCCTTGTCCTGATACAGAACAACCTCCATAGGTGTGCCGTAATAGTTTTCTTCTTTAATATCCTTTACAAACTG
>JAZUSD010000111.1:0-17914 GCA_045606545.1 Acutalibacteraceae bacterium
GACAAGCTCTTGCGAGTTTTGAAAGAGCAAGGATTGTCTATCAGGCAAATAAGCAGGTTGACAGGAACACCAAAAGGTGTTGTAGAACGGGCGGTTAAAGATAGTTTTTAACAAGATAAGATAAGACATAGAACCGTCCCCTGTCCTACATCAATGTTAAGGGATTTAATGTCTCAATGGGGAAAAATTTCATCTATACATATGCTTGGAATTTTGCAAAATATTTATATTTGTATTTCTTAAAAACGAAATATAGTGATGGAACAGGATGGTATAATGTTGACGAAAAAACAACAACGTACATAAAGAGTATAGTTAAAAGTATGGCTCGATTTGTTGAAAAAGGGGATATAATGTTTTATAGTTCTTCATATGAACATCATGATATCTATCATGCTGTTATTGTGACAGAAGTTACAAAGACTGATGTAAAAATATCTGCACATTCTAATCCACGCAAAAATGAGAGTCTTATAGAATTGTTGAAAAACAAGAGTATTGTAAGTATATTTGCAATTAGTATAAGAAAAAAGGCGGTGTAAAATGACTTTAAACAAAAAATCATTCATCAAGTTATCAAGAGTAATATTGTTATTAATCGTATTCATATTTTTTATTAGATATTTTTTACCAATTAAAACAGAAAAAAATTTAGTTGAAATAAAGGATTTAAGCGTTCAAAAAATAGGTGTATTAAAAACTTATGAACACAATCAAGATATATCTATATTTGAAAAAGAAATATTTGATGATTATTTCATTAACCATTCCCATGGTATTAGCTTTAACGAGTATAAAAATATATATTCTTATAACACAAAATATGATTTATACACGGTTTCATTATATGTGAAAAACAATTCTTCAAATACGATTGGGCTTTTTTACGTTGAAAGTTATAGTGATAATTTCATTATTGTTCCGCGTCCTATAAATAATGAAGAAGCTGTTTTTATAGACCCAGAAGATACTTATCTTATCGGAATCGATGTTTATGTAAACAGAGAATATATGCCACATGTTGATGACGATTTTATTTCTTCGCAAATTGATAGAATTTGTTTCTCTCAAATTAAAGACAAACGCAACAGTTCTATATTTGCGGCTGAAATCAGTAGCATTTTTTACAAAGAATATTTTACTTTAGACAGGACAGGGGATGGTTCTATGTCCTGCTCTGAAAAGTCATGAAAAGCCTTTTAAATCAAGGGTTTTGACCTTTAAAAATTAATAGGATTTGAAAGAACAAGACAGGGGACGGTTCTATGTCTCGTTCTGAAAAGTCTTAAAAAGCCTTTAAAATCAAGGTTTTACATTAAATTTAAATAGGATTAGGGGATTGTTTTGTCAAAAAGCAATCAAGACACAGAACCGTCCCCTGTCTTACTTATTCAACTGGTATGTTAAATATACATATAGCAGTTTGGTGTCAAAGCCTACAACAACATATTTGACTGCTTTTTGTTTTTCTGCAACATTAACTTGAGGTGGCTAACCATATGAAAAAAATAGTAATAATACTTTGTGGAATTACATATATTTTATCCTCAACATTAATATTTAATATGTACAATAGAGAAAAGTCAGGAATATGGGTTGTAATAACTGTTTTTGTTTTATTTATTCATAGTTTATTGTTATTTATTCAAAACCGAAAAATCAGTTTTAAGAAAAATGTGAAGTTGTGGATTCTTATATGCTTGTGGTTTTTGTTTATTTTTAAGGTCTTCTTTAATGCACCGATTCAACTGTTTTTAGTTGCTTATGTTGTAATACAAGTATTATATTTTTTTATAGATGACTATTTAAATGGCGACAAGACAGGGGACAACAACACAGGGTGCAAGACAGGACAATCAGGGGACCAATCAGGGGACGGTTCTGTGATTGAGCCTTAATCCCCTGTCCTATAACCATGTCCTATAAAAAACACACCTTCGGAGAAAAATCCGAAGGTGTGTTTTGCTATATCAAGGTTAATTACATTTCGCTGAAGCCTGCATTACCGAAGAAGAGATAGAGAATATCGCTTAACATCTGGAAGATTTGCTTAAGGGCATCTTCAAAGTTCAGATATGCGCCGTTTTCTTTTTCTTCAGGTTCTTTGTCTCTGTTAAGAATCTGGTCGCGAACAGTATAGAAATTATCCTTAGCATCTTCAAATGCTTCAATGTCAACATTTGTCTGATCCAGCTGAGCTTCTGCTTTTTCAATTGCATCTTCGAGAAGTGCAATTTCTTCTTCTGTAAGATCGCTTGTGTCATATTTTTTCATTTCTTCAACGTCTCTCATAAGACCTTTTGAGTTTCTTCCAACGTTAAATTGGGGGAATTTATCGGGCTTTGAGAAAACATTAACAAATGTTTCATCAACAAGAAGCTCTGTAACAAGCTTCATAATAACATCGTTTGAACCTGTTTTTTCGTGGTCTTGATTATAGAAATAGAATGTTGTTTCAGGGAGAAGACCTGTGCATGCATCAACAATTCCGTTGGGGTCAGAATGGTCGTGGTTTTGAGGGTCAGAGCAGTTGTTGTGGGTTGCAACATAATCTGAACCAAGCTGAACATCAACACCATAGCTGAAAGCACCCATTGATGCTGAATCAAGCTGAATGATACCGTCTGCATTTACATCATCGTAGGAATCAACGAGCTGGTAAAGGGGGTAGTTGTAGTCAACAATATCGAAAATCTTAACTCCATCTTCAATTGCTTTGAGGATATTGTCATAACGGTTGCACTGTGCGCCATAGAACCAATCAGTCTGTCTGCAGATTTCTTCAAGACCTTCGTCCATAAGATACATTTCGCGACAAGGTTCATAGTTGCCTGATGGGCAAAGTCCCCACATAAGCGTTGAATATCTCATATAGTCCATAATAAGAGTATGAACTGCAGTATCAAGAATGCTGTTTACATTTGCATTGGGCATAATGCGAAGAACAATGTTAATAAGGTAACTGAGCATATCTTCTTCGCCCATAAGAGAGGGAAGCATTGTTGTGTAAAGCTCTGCATCATCAATAAGACCGTACTGATAAATCTCACCGATAAGGATTGAACCATCAAGAGCGGGAACAACATAAATGATTCTGTTAATATCTTCTGCTACTGAACGCTCATTATCTGCATAAATCTGCATAAGTGCATTTGCAACAGAACCACCCTGGCTGATTGGAACGATGTTAACTTTATCTGAACCTGAATCCTCTTTAACAAACTGAATGAAATCATAAAGCTCCTGAGCAGTGTCAATCATATTTCCGAAAGAGGCGTATGAGAAGAAATAAAGATTTTCTTCGCCGGCTTTGTCGATATAATTCTGCAAGGGAATCTGGTCGAGAATGTATTCCTGATCGTGTGCGCTAAGGTCTGCGAAGCTGTCATTGTATTTTGTTGCACGGATATCATGAACGAATTTACCGTTTTCATCACAACGGTTTTTTTCCATAAGAGCCTCACCAAGAATATCTGCAACTGCCTGAGCAGCCTGATTATCCTTATCCTCCTGACTTGTCAGAAGCTTAGCGATGGGTATAAGGGCATCAGTGAGAGCCTTGCCTACAATTTCAATGGTTGAACCCATAAAGAAGGGGGGCTCAGCATTTGTAGCTTTGCCGTCTTCATAGTACTTTGTTTCGCTCTGGAAAATGCCAGGGATTACGATTGAGGGTGTATAAGCTTCTTCAATTGCAAAAGCAGTTGCAGAAAAACAACCCATCAACATAATCACGGAAAGAATCAACGCGATAATTTTCTTAGATGTTTTCATTACTACCATTCCTTTCAAGAATGTAAATTTATACAGATAAATTATAACACAAAAAATTTTTTTGTAAATATTTTCTATAAAATTGTTTATATACTTATATTACAAATATAAAGCGGTTTTTGTGGTGAAAAAGTAAAAAATCCGCATACTTTCGTATGCGGATTTTTGGAGCTTATAACCGGATTCGAACCGGTGACCTCATCCTTACCAAGGATGCACTCTACCACCTGAGCTATATAAGCATGCCTTAATCAAGCAAGGAATATTATACATATTGAGTAGATGAATGTCAAGAACTTTTTTATTGTACTTTTCATTCATCTCTTTTATCTCTTCACTGGAAAAGTTGCACCGGATTTCAGAGAAAAATGAAAGGAGAAGAGAGAACAGCGAAAAGAACAAAAAGAAAAAGCCGCTAAAGCGACTTTTCTTTTTGGTGGAGCATAGCGGGATCGAACCGCTGACCTCTACACTGCCAGTGTAGCGCTCTCCCAGCTGAGCTAATGCCCCAAATGTTTACCGGAAAAGTATAGCATTTTAGGTTTTGTTAGTCAATAGGAAAAAGATTAAAAATATTTGAGGTTTTCTTTGATTTTTTGTTTTTTACTATTCCATTTTTGCTGTGTGTATGTTATACTTTAATATGTATAATTAGGTGTATTGGGTGCTTTGCGCCCTTGTAATACGGAAGGACAGTTTAAATGGCAAAAATTATTTCCATTGTTAATCAAAAGGGTGGCGTTGGTAAGACCACAAGCGCTGTGAATCTTGCAGCGGCTTTGGGTGCTCTCGGAAAAAGAGTTTTGCTTGTTGATATCGACCCTCAGGGCAATACAACAAGCGGTTACGGAATTTCCCGCAAAAATCTTACGGCAACCTCTTATGAGATTTTAATAGGCTCGGCAACTGCCGCATCTGCGATTATCAAAACTAAATTTCAGGGTGTAGATATTATTCCCTCAAACATAAACCTTGCAGGTGCAGAGCTTGAGCTTGCGGTTATTGAAAAGCGCGAGGCGGTTCTCAAAAATGCTCTTGCTCCCTTACAGGCAAACTACGATTTCATTTTCTTCGATTGTCCGCCTTCTTTAGGGCTTATAACCCTCAACGCCCTTACAGCGTCAGACAGCTTTTTAGTTCCCATTCAATGTGAATATTATGCTCTTGAGGGTCTTTCACAGCTTATGGCAACAGTGAGAACAATCAAACGACTTTATAATCCTCTTATTGAGCTTGAGGGTGTGCTTCTTACAATGTATGACGGAAGGCTCAATCTTACTCAACAGGTTGTTGCAGAGGTTAAAAACTTCTTTCCTAAAAAAGTTTATGCAACTGTAATTCCTCGTAATGTAAGGCTTTCTGAAGCACCGTCCTTCGGCGAACCGGTTATTTACTATGACAGAGGTTCAAGAGGTAGCGAAAGTTATATGGCTTTGGCAGAAGAATTTTTAAAAAGTCAGATATAAGGAGATAAAAAATGGCAGTGAAAAAATCCGGACTCGGCAGAGGCTTTGATGCAATTTTTGCCGATAACTCCGTTGAAGATATTTCTACGGGTGTCAGCACGGTCAAGGTTAAATTACTTGATATTGAGCCTAACCGCGATCAACCCCGAAAACAATTTGATGAAGAGGCTTTGTCAGAGCTTTCCGACAGTATTGCTCAACATGGTGTGCTTCAACCATTACTTGTAAGACCTATGCCCGATGGTGGCTATCAGCTGGTTGCAGGTGAAAGACGTTGGAGAGCATCAAGAATGGCAGGTTTAACAGAGGTTCCTGTTGTAATCCGTGATTTAACCGATGCTCAGGTGGCAGAGCTTGCTCTCGTTGAAAATTTGCAGAGAGAAAACCTTAACCCTCTTGAAGAGGCGAATGGTTATAAGGAGTTAAGCGACAAATTCGGTTACACTCAAGAAAAAATTTCCGAAATTGTTGGTAAATCCCGACCTTCAATAGCAAACGCTTTAAGGCTTCTCAACTTGCCTGAGGATGTTCAGGAAATGGTTTCAAGCGGTAGCCTTTCAATGGGTCATGCAAGAGCAATTTTGTCGCTTGAGGATAATAAAATGAAAACCGACCTTGCAAAACTTGTTATAGCAAATGACCTTTCAGTAAGAGAAACTGAAAGAATTGCAAGAAATATGGTGAAAGAAGTTCCTAAGAGCAAAAAAACAAAAAAACGTAATCCTTATTATGATGAGGCTGAACTTGCTCTTTCAGAGGTTCTCGGCAGAAAAGTAAAAATAACAAAATCTTCAAAAAAAGGTGCTCTTGAAATTGAGTTTTTCGATGATGCGGACCTTAAAAAGCTTTTGAAGATTTTTGATAATGAATAAATGGCAGAGGAGATAGAAAAATGATTGATATTAAATTTTTAAGAGAAAATCCCGAAATTGTAAAGCAGAATATTAAAAATAAATTCCAGGATAAAAAAGTAGGTCTTGTTGACGAGGTTATCGCCCTTGATGCAGAAAGCAGAAAGGTAAAGGGCGAGGCAGATAATCTTCGCGCTTCAAGAAATAAAAACAGCAAAATGATTGGCGCTCTTATGGCACAGGGTAAGAGAGATGAAGCCGAGGAAATGAAAAAGAAAGTTTCTGAGGATGCTTCTCGCCTTGCAGAGCTTGAAAAAGCAGAGGAAGAGCTTTCAAAGAAGGTTAATGATATTATGATGAATATCCCCAATATCATTGACCCGTCTGTTCCTATTGGTAAGGATGACAGCGAAAATGTTGAGGTAGAGCGTTTCGGTGAACCCGTTGTTCCCGATTTTGAAATTCCTTATCACAGAGAAATTATGGAACGCTTTGAGGGTATTGACCTTGACAGTGCAGGTCGTGTTGCAGGCAACGGCTTCTATTACCTTTGCGGTGATATTGCAAGACTTCACTCAGCAGTTATCTCTTATGCAAGAGATTTTATGATTGACAGAGGCTTTACTTACTATATCCCTCCTTTTATGATCAGAAGTAATGTTGTAACAGGGGTTATGAGCTTTGCTGAAATGGATGCAATGATGTATAAAATCGAGGGCGAAGACCTTTATCTTATCGGTACAAGCGAACACTCTATGATTGGTAAATTTATTGACACAATTATCCCTGAAGAAAAGCTTCCTCAGACACTTACCAGCTATTCACCCTGCTTCCGTAAGGAAAAAGGCGCTCACGGTATTGAGGAACGCGGTGTATATAGAATTCATCAGTTTGAAAAACAGGAAATGATTGTTGTTTGTAAGCCTGAGGACAGCCCCTATTGGTTTGACCAGCTCTGGAAAAATACAGTTGACCTTTTCCGTTCGCTTGATATTCCTGTAAGAACTCTTGAATGCTGCTCAGGCGACCTTGCAGACCTTAAGGTTAAATCTATTGACGTTGAAGCATGGAGCCCTCGTCAACAGAAGTATTTTGAGGTTGGCTCTTGCTCTAACCTTTCCGATGCCCAGGCAAGAAGACTTAAAATCCGTGCAGGCGGCAAAGATAAAAAATATTTTCCCCATACTCTTAATAATACTGTTGTTGCTCCTCCCAGAATGCTTATTGCTTTCCTTGAAAACAACCTTAATGAGGATGGTAGCGTAAACATCCCTGTAGCGTTAAGACCTTATATGGGCGGTAAGGAAAAGCTTATACCGACAGTATAAGTTTTTCAATGCAAAATGCGGAATGCAGAATGCGGAATGAAGGGGACGCTACGCGTCCGATTATAATAAGGGAATTTTATGTATAAAGATAGACGAGAAGATAATTTTAAAAAGAATAAAAGAAATTTCGAAAAAAGGGATTTTGATGATAGGGATGATTTCATAAGAGATAATGACAATCAACCCGATAAAGATATAATTTTTGGTAGAAACTCTGTCAGCGAAGCTATTAAGGCTGAGCGACCTCTTGACAGTATTCTTGTTGCAAGAGGCGAGAGAACCGGTTCAATACCGAAAATTCTTTCAGATGCAAAAAATGCAGATGTTCCTGTTAAAGAAGTTGACCGAAAAAAGTTGGACTACCTCTGCGGTCACGGAAATCATCAGGGAATTGTTGCAGTTGGTGCAGTTAAAGCCTATTCAACTGTTGATGATATTTTCGCTCTTGCAGAGGAAAAAGGTGAGGCGCCATTTATTATTGTGTGCGATGAAATTGAAGACCCCCATAATCTTGGTGCAATTATAAGAACCGCAGAAGCTGCAGGTGCTCACGGAGTTATTGTTCCTAAAAGAAGAAGTGCGCCTTTAAGTTTTGCGGTTTCTAAAACGAGTGCAGGTGCGGTGGAATTTATGCACGTTGCAAGAGTTACAAATATTCCCCAGACCCTTGAAGAGCTTAAAGAACGTGGTGTCTGGATTTACTGCGCAGATATGGATGGGGAAACCTTTTATAATGCAAACCTTAAGGGTTCTGTTGCACTTGTTATCGGCTCTGAGGGTAAAGGTGTAGGAAGACTTGTTAAGGAAAAATGTGATGTGATACTTTCAATGCCTATGAAGGGAAAAATAAACTCCCTTAATGCTTCTGTGGCTGCAGGCATTTTAATGTACGAAATATCAAAGCAAAGAGATATATAAGTAAAAAGAAGGAAATGGCAAATGGCTGACGAAAGAAAAACTCCGAGAAAATGGTCTCTTGAAGAAATAGACGAGCTTCTTCAGGATAGCGGAATGCTTCCTAAAGAGGAACCAATTGAAGAGTCTGCGCCTGTTAAAAAGGCGGAGGCAATAAATCCGCGTCCTATGAGAAATGAAGACATTGACCATCAGATTATTTCAGAAAAAATAGAGCGTTCCGAGGGTAGCGGTGAACCTCAGGTTTATGGGGCATTCGTCAGCGAAAAATACAGAGATAGATTTTTTAACAGACCTATTCAGAATCTTGAAAAAACCGCAGAGCATCAGTTTATTCCCGAAGAGGAACAAAAATATGAAAGAAGCGGTTTTGTTAAGCAAAAAAGCAGTTTTGAACACACTGCCGACCTTTCGCCTGTTCCTACTCTTGTTCCTGATGACAGATTAAATGAAGATGTGGCAACTGATAAAACTGTTGTTTTCGGTGATGTAAAAGAAGCTCCTGAAGACGATAAATATCAGGATGCAAAAACACGGACAATCGGTCTTCGCTCTTTAGCTGTTACAGATGGCAATGCTCATGAGCAGGAGCTTCCTGATGAATATGATGATTCTCAACTTACCTTTGAAGGATTTCACACTCAGGAGGTCAATATTGTTGATGAAAGAGAAGTTGAAGAAGAACTTATCAAAAAAAGAAAGGTAAAAGCAAGTACTTTTACTATTACAAGTGATATTACGGAAGAGGAAAAAAGCGATTCTCCAAAAAGGTACGGAACAGATGAATATCGTACTCCTGATGATAAATTTAAGGTTTCGTATTATTTAAAGAAAAATAAAAACGCTTCTTTTGTGGGTATGGTTGCAAGTTATGTTTTCTTTGGCTTGTTAACAGCACTTTCAATATTTGCAAGGAATTTTCCTGAAACAGAAAAAGGCGTTCTTGTTGCTTCATTAATAGTTTTGATAGTAACCATTGTTGCTAATATTAACGTGATTTTAGACGGTCTTCGTTCCTTTAAAGGTATGAGATTCGGAAAAAATACAGGCTCTGTTATTTCTGTTTTTGCGGCATTAGTCCAGAATATTGTTTTTCTTTTCTCCTCTGCGGAGCCTTTCGAAAATGGTCTTGCACTTCTTGCAGCTGCGGCGGTTTTACCTTTAGCTTTCAACAGAACCGCAGAATATTTTGAATATAAGAGAATTACAGAAAACTTTGAGTATATTTCAAATAATGAATTGTATTCAATTGGTAAAATTGAGAAAAAACAGACGGCATTTGAAATCGGAAGAGGACTTCTTCTTGATGACCCGAGTGTTTTAGCATCGCAGAAAACAAGCTTTCCAAGGCGATTTATTGAGTTTTCTCAAAAATTTTACCCATCAGATGATGTCAACAGACGCCTTGTTCCCATTAGCTTTGGTGCATCTGTTCTTGTTGGTGCAATAACTCTACTTATTACAAAGGATACTCTTTCGGCAATAACCGCATTTACAGGCGCAGTTTGCGTAAGTGTTCCGTATTTTTCATATCTTGTTGATGCACTGATAATTTCGGAAACCTCTAAAAAGCTTTTGGAAAAAGGCGGTATGCTGGCAGGGTGGGATGCCTTCAAGGAATGCAGTTCTGCAAACGCAATTGCCTTTGACAGTGCTGATATTTTCGATGAAAACGGCGGTAATGTTTTCGGTATCCATCCTTTTTATGATATACAGATTGATGAAGCGATTTTATATACTGCCTCGCTTCTTATAAAATCAGGTGGACCTTTAGGTAACCTGTTTAAAAGAATAATAGTTGGCGAAACCTCACTTTTGCCACCTGTGGATTCGCTTACTTATGAAGATAAATTAGGTCTTTCTGCTTGGATTTTCAACAGAAGAATTCTTGTCGGTAACGGCGACCTTTTAAGAAATCATAATGTAGATATTCCTGATATGGCGCTTATTGAACGTCATTTATGTGAAGGCAGATATCCTCTTTATCTTGCAATTGACGGCAAAGCGGCGGCAGTTTTCATTGTTTCTTATGATGTGAATAGTGAAAACGCGCGACTTCTTAAGTCAATTGAAAAGAACAGCATTTCTCTTCTTGTTCGTTCGGACGATGCGAACATTACAGATGAAATGGTTTCAACAAAGCTCTCTCTTCCCCAAAGTGGCGTTAAGGTTATTTCTGCTGTTTCGGGTGATATTTATAAGAATTATTGTGCAGGAGTTACATCTGCGGCGGATGCCCTTTTAATGCATGACGGAAAACCGCATTCATTCCTCTCGGCAATAAATGCGGCATTGTCATTAGGCTCGGTTAAGCATATTCTTAATATTTTCCAGACATGTGCCATGGGTATAGGTCTTGCTATCGTAAGTGCTCTTGCTTTTGTTTCAGGACTTTCCTCTTTGAATTGCATTCAGTTAATAGTTGTTCAAGGCTTCTTTGCAGCATTTACTATTTTTGTTATGACAGGAAGTCATATTGCAACAAACGGAAAAGCTAAAAAGAAGAAAACAAAAAAATAATTACAAATCATCGGCATCTTGCACGGGTTGCTCGTTGTTCAGTGGGCAACCTGTATAAGAACCGTTAACATCGCTGGGAATTTCATCGTTGTTGAATTTTTCAGTGACTTCCAATGCTTTTTTAGTTGGATTTTTATTTTTCATAATAAAACACCTCGCTTATATTATGGCGAGTTATATATAAAATAAACGGAGGATTTGATTTTTATGGAAAAAGTTCGTTTAGGTATTATCGGTATCGGTAATATGGGTTCAAGCCACATAAAAAATGCTCTTCAGGGCAAAATGCCTGAAATTGAAATTACTGCAGTTGCAGATATTAAGCCGGATAGATTAGAATGGGCTAAAGAGCAACTGCCTGAGGTTAAAACTTTCGATACCGCTTCTGCTCTTATGGATTCAGGAGAAGTAGATGCAGTTCTTATTGCAACGCCTCACTATGACCATCCACCACTTGTTATTGAGGCTCTCGAAAAAGGTCTTCATGCTATGAGTGAAAAGCCTGCAGGTGTATATACAAAGCAGGTAAGGGAAATGAATGCAGTTGCAGATAAGAGCGATAAAATTTTCGCTATTATGTTTAACCAACGCACAAATTGCCTTTATAGAAAAGCACACGAAATTGTTCATAGTGGAAAATATGGTGAACTTCAACGTGTAACCTGGATTATTACTGATTGGTACAGAACACAGGCTTACTATAATTCAGGCGGATGGCGTGCAACCTGGTCCGGTGAAGGTGGCGGAGTTCTTCTTAACCAATGTCCTCATCAGCTTGACCTCTGGCAGTGGATTTGCGGAATGCCTGAAAAAATTACCGCGGTTTGCCACGAGGGTAAATGGCATAATATTGAAGTTGAAGATGATGTTATGATTTATGCTGAATACCCCAATGGTGCAACAGGTACATTTATCACAACAACAGGTGATTACCCCGGCACAAACAGACTTGAAATCACTCTTGACAGAGCAAAGCTTATTTGCGAAGACGGAAAGCTTATTGTTAACGAGCTTAAAAAATCTGTTTCTGAATTTACTAAAACAGCTGAAGATGGCTTTGGTAGCATTGAATATGAAACATATGAAGCAGAGCTTGACGGAAGAAATATTCAGCACCCGGAGGTTATGAATAAATTTGCAGGTGCAATTCTCAGAGGAGAGCCTCTTGTTGCATCGGGTCAGGAAGGTATTAACGGACTTATGATTTCAAATGCCGCATTCCTTTCTTCATGGTTAGGCGAAAAGGTTACGCTTCCTGTTGATGAAGACCTTTTCTATAAAATGCTTCAGGAAAAGATTGTAAGCTCAACTTTTGTTAAAGAAGTTAAAGAGATCGTTAATGAAAATATGGACTCTACTTATTAATATTTCTAATTAATCTTAAGGCGGAAAAATATGACACATAAAATTTTAAAAATCAGTATATGTTTAATTGCTGTTGTATGCTTGTTTTGTAGTTCTGTAACAGCTTTTGCAGTTGATAGTGATTTGGATTTTGATTTCAATATTCAACCCGAAGTTCCCACAACCCAGGAGGATATACTTCCTGTTGAAACTGAAAAGGAAACAGAAAAAGAAACTGAGAAAGAAACAGAAAAGCAGACTGAAAAACAAACAGAAAAAGAGACTACTGAAAAACCTACAAAGAAACCTGATAAAAAGCCTACAGTTCCCCAAACAACAAAAAAAGAAAACAGGGAACCTGATAATGCTTCAGGCGGAAATCAGAATGTTAATGTTCAGGTGAATAATCCTACTACTCAGAAGGAAACTACCACTGAAGACACAACGGATGAAAAACTTAAAAAAGGCGAATTCTATGTTTACCTTGAACGTAATAATGGTCAAAGACGTCTGAGAACCCTTATGAAAAAGAAAGGGTATGTTCCTGAAGTTGAGGTGCCGACCAGAGAAGGTTATGTTTTTTCAGGATGGTATGCAGATTCTAAATTTAAAAAGCCTTGGAACTTTTTTACCGATATAGCAGAAAAAGAAATGACAATATATGCAAAGTGGACTGCAATCGGAGATATTGTTGTATATGACATTATAATTGACGATACTGTTGGAGGAACATTGGAGGCTAATCCTCAAAAAGCAAGTATGGGCGAGCCTGTTGTTATAACAGTTATCCCTGATGAAGGAAAAAGGCTTGTTCAAGGAAGTATCCGCATAAACGGTGAAGCTACAGATTTTCTGACTTTTATTATGCCTGAAGGTAAAGTTACAATATCTGCAAAGTTTGAGGATATTCCGGAAGATGCAGGGGCACAAGATAAATCTAAACTGCCTTTGCTCATTATAGTCGGTGTAGTTGTTGTAATTATACTTGTTTTAGTAATTATCGTTACTAAGAAAAGACGTGATTTCAACGCGGATTTAGACCCTGACGAAGATATTTTTGCTGTTGACGATGAAGAGGATGACGATAATTGGATTGATGAATCAATTATTGTTGAGGATGGATTTGTAGAGGGCAAAAAAGTAGTTGAAAATATCGAGCCCGATTATGGTGCACCCGATTTGGATGAAGATGATTTAGAATAAAATAAAAAAAGATTCAGAACGGACAAACTGAGCAAAATCAAGGCTTCAGACTTGATTTTGTTTACCCGAAGGCGTACAAGGGTACGTCGAGTGGCGAAGTTTGTTCGTAGTATAAAACATTTTTTTCATCAATTTTAGATTTTTTATATCTTTAAGAGGTTCTATAGGCTTATTAAACCTACAGAACCCCTTACTATATCTGGTTTTATACGGTCTGCGCTTTTTTTACAGCCCCATTTTTATTGTTTCCTACTATGAAAAGTTTCTTCTCCGATTCTTCTTATGGTAACATCTGCAGTTATAGTCAGTTTTA
Source organism: Acutalibacteraceae bacterium (assembly GCA_045606545.1). Lineage (GTDB taxonomy): Bacteria > Bacillota > Clostridia > Oscillospirales > Acutalibacteraceae > DTU089. The sequence continues at coordinate 13,715 of JAZUSD010000111.1, forward strand.
TTTCCGGAAATACTTTGTCCCAATCTTTTTTTATACTCTGATACAAATCATTTTCTTTAAGTCTTAATCTTTTGCCGTAGCGCACAACATCTGCACCGTGCTTACCTTGAAGAACTATTAAACTATTTTCCGCTTTCCTGCAAAGGGACTCAGCAACCGCAGTCTGAAAAGTTTCAAGAACACCTGTATCCGTACTGAAATATTCATCCCCCTGAACACCCTCAAGGTCGCAGGAAATTGCCACCTTTAAATTATAATGCAACACTCCGTTTTCTTGGGTTATTTTGTATCTGCTTTTCCCCTTATTGATATAAAAAGATGCATTCTGCCCATTAGGTAAATCTGCACTTATTACACCCTCTTCTATTTTATCATTTAGAATTGCAATACCCTCGGCGGTCTGACTATCAATATACATTGAAAATGTACTGTCTTTTCCGAAAAGAGCGCATCCCTCCAATTCGTAATTTTCGTTTTCTCCGTTTTTTTCAACCTTAACTGCAGGAATGCAAATACCCGAGGTTTCATCCTTCATATAATTCACAGCATCAATAATTCTGACCTTGGGAACAAGAGATTGCTTGGCGCTTTCCTCAAGCATATTTTCAAGAATTTTGCTTTTTATACTATCTGTTAAAAGCTTTGCTCTTATAAGTGTTTCGCCTGTTGAATTTTTAGCAATGCAGAGAAGCTGCGAAGCTCTCGAATCATAGTTTCTTTCAAAAAAATCAAGAATATCTGATAGGCTTCTGTTAGCAGCCTCTTCACCAATTACTATAACTCTGTTATGAGCAAACATAGGCTCATTTCCGCTTTTTGTTATAAGCTTTCTCAGGGCTTCGCCAACAGTTTTACCTTTTGCGGTGTATATTTTTGTTTTGTTATCACTATTACCATTACCACCGGGACTACCGCTTTGTTCATTATTGAGAATTTCAACAGTCACTTTAAATTCATTATTGGAAACATCAATTCCAATTCCCTGCATTATCATCAGTTCCGAAAGCTCTGTACCGGGTTTTTCACAAGAAGAAAAAGATAACAAACAAAGGACAGAAAGAAAAATTAAAGAGCATATTTTAAGCAATTTTTTCATTGTTCTTTCTCCTTTTAATGAGGTTATATATAAGCAGAACCAACGGCAGAACTACTACAGGAACAAGATAGATACCTACAACAAGAGGTGTAAAGGAAATGAAACCAAAGTTCAAAATATTTCCCGAAATAAATACTAAAAGCCCTGTTATAGCCACACCGACTGAAACAGAGGTTATCTTTTCGGAAAGCTTCGGAAAAGCAAAGCAAATGCATTTGACAATAGCAGAAATATAAAGTGTAAGCTTTGTTACAACGCATAAAATCCATATTGCAGTTTCCAATGCATCAAGCCTTTCAAAAAGACCGAATTGGGCGAGAGTAATTGCAGTATAGGTTGGGAAAAGCTGAGTATCAGAGAAAGTGCCTAACGTTGCTACAACAAAAAATAAAATAAACGAAAAAGAAAGAGCACTCAAAACCGACCAAATAATATAGTGCTTTTTAACATTGCCTTTAATTTCGGGAAAGAATATTACAATTGCACCTATTTCGGAAGCTTGCACCGAAAAAATCAGGCTATCAGTAATGAATTTACCAACACCATTTTCAAACAGTGGTGTGAAATTGAGAAAATCCACCTCTTTTGAAAGGGTAAAGGATGCGAAAACAGTTGCTGACACAACAACGAGAGTAAAAATGGTACTTGCTCGCCCTAACGCACCAATACCGGAAAAGGTAAGAACAACACAAACCGCCACAAGGCCAATTAAAAAATAGGTCATTTCCGTTCCCGGGAAAAGCTCCGAGCTTGCAAAAAGGTCGAAACGACCAACAGTCATAAGAGCATCAATAAAATAAACAACACCATAAAATATGGCTACCCCTTTATAGACCTTGCTTTTCTTTTCACTTTGCAGGTTTTCCTTTAAATTACCTTTTACACAGAGAAGATATATGGGTATTGCAAAAACAATACTGATAATTGCAAAGGCAACAGGTCTTAAAAGAGATTCTGCTGTTGCAATTGTTATCTGAGGAGATGAAATATACATAAACATACTTCCCAGCATAGAAAGATATAAAAGTGCAAAGAACTGAGGAGCACTCACCTGTGATTTTGTCATTGCTTACCACCTTTCTTAAAGGCATTTATATCAAAGACCTTGCTACCTAATTTTTCCATACTTAATCTATATACAGAATCTCTCCAAAGAGTTTTATTATAAGGTGTTGCAGGTGCTAAAAACGGTACTCCGTAATCGGTCATTGAAGCAAGATTTATCAAAAGTGCCGCCGCACCAATCATAATTCCGTAAAGACCTGATATACCGCCCACAAGAATAAAAATAATTCTTAAAACCGAAATAGGCTGATATAAATCCGATGAAACAAGCGAGCAGATTGCAGTTAAAGCAACAATAATAAGCATTGGTGCACCGATAAGACCCGCAGTAACTGCCGCGTCACCGATAACAAGAGCACCAACTATGCTGACTGCGTGGCCTATTGCTTTTGGCATTCTAAGTCCCGCTTCTCTTACTGTTTCATAAACAAAATGAATTATCAGCGCTTCAACAGTCAGCGTGAACAAGGTGTTGCTTTCCATTATAACAATGTTATATAACATATCATCAGGAAACATTTCCTGATGAAAAAGACCGATTGCCACAAAAACGCCGGGCAGGAATACACTTATAAGGAATGCAAGTAATCGTACACCCCTCATAAATGCACAAAAATACGGTCGGTTTATATAGTCATCAAGAGTTTGAAAATTCTCAATAAAAAGCCTTGGCACAATAAGGGCAAAGGGTGTGCCGTCAACAATTATTCCTATTTTCCCCTCGCAAACCTTTGCCGCAAGAGTATCAGGACGTTGGGTTTGCCCTACCATCGTAAAAAGACTTTTTCTTCTAGTATCAAAGGTTTTTCTTAAATACCCTGCCGCTAAAACTGTATCTATATCAACAGATTTGAGACGTTTTTTCACCTCTGCGAGAGTATCGGGATTAACCCTGTCTTTCATATAGCAAAGCAAAACTCTCGTTTTACTTGTTTTGCCTATTTCATTCATTTCTATTTTGAAATTAGTTGTGCAAAGTCTTTCTCTTATAAGAGTTAAATTGGTTTTTATGTTCTCAACAAAACCTTCCCTTGCACCGAACTCCTGAACCTCATTATCAGGTTCCTGAAGAGCGCGTTGAGGCGGATTTTGCACACCCAGGACTATACATTCCTTCTGACCATCAACAAAAATGAGAAGAGTTCCTCTTAGTATCTGCATCATTGCATTATCAAGGCTTTTCTCTCTCTTTTGTTCAGTACCATAAATAATTCTGTCTTGTATAAAATCAAGCGGATTTTCATCCGGTAACTTACCCTCAAATGTCAAAAGAGGTTTTATAGCATTATCCGCAATTCTCTGAGCACTGCAAAGACCGTCACAATTGGCAAAAACCACACATTTTCCGTCACAATAGCCTTTTTTAACGACAATATCAAAACTGCCCTTAAAGGCTTCTTTGATTATCCTTCCGTTTTCAACGGCATTTTCTTTTATATCACCATAGTTTTTTTCATTATATTCTGACAAAGGCGAAAGAACATTTTCTTTATTTCCCATAAAATCACCATTTCTATTTTCCCCTTTTTTTACTGCATATTCCAAAGATTAAAGGAAAAAACAAGAATGGTGATTTGATGTTAACAACAATATTCAGAACATTTATAATATATTGTGTTGTTTCTGTTTGCGTTCGACTTATGGGTAAACGTCAATTAGGACAACTGCAACCGGGTGAGCTTGTTATAACAATTCTTATTTCGGAAATTGCGGCAATGCCAATCGGAGATAATAACATTCCAATATTAAACAGTATAATTCCGCTTTTACTGCTTGTAAGCTTTGAAATAATCAATTCACTCATCGACAGAAAATTTGTAGCATTCAGGCATCTTACAGAAGGAAAACCTGTAACAATAATAAGAAATGGCGAACTTTTACAAAACGAACTTAAAGAACTGCGTTTCACAATAAATGATGTTTTGCTGGGCTTAAGACAAAAGGATGTTTTTGATATTGAAGAGGTTGAATATGCAGTGGTGGAAACCAATGGAACGCTCTCCGTGCTTTTAAAGCCAAACTACCGCCCTGCCACACCT
>JAZUSD010000112.1:0-5917 GCA_045606545.1 Acutalibacteraceae bacterium
CTCCTTGCAACAAAATGCAAGGAGTGTTTAAAGATTAATTAATCTACCTTAACAATCCAACCGAGCTTATCTTCGCGTTTGCCCCACTGAATACCTGTAAGTTCATCATAAAGGAACTGAGCAACGGGACCAATTTTAGAATCGTTAATAATGATATGTTCATCACCATCGATGTATTCACCAACGGGAGAAATAACTGCTGCTGTACCTGTTCCGAAAGATTCGGTAAGTGTGCCATTTTTATAAGCAGCCTTAACTTCATCAACAGAAATCTTTCTTTCCTCAACCTTGTAGCCGTTTGCTTTAAGAACTTCAATACAAGAAGCCCTTGTAACACCGGGAAGAATGTTACCATCTTCAAGAGAAGGTGTAACAACAGTACCGTCAATAACGAAGAAAACATTCATTGCGCCAACTTCGTCAATATACTTTCTCTCAACGCCATCAAGCCAAAGAACCTGAGCATAACCCATTTTATCCGCCTTTTCCTGACCGATAAGAGATGCAGCATAGTTACCGCCTGCTTTAGCCATACCTGTACCGCCTTTTACACAACGAACATATTCACGTTCAATGTAAATCTTAACGGGGTCCATACCATTTGCATAGTAAGAGCCAACAGGAGAAAGGATTATTGCAAAGATATAGCTGTGAGAAGCGTGAACGCCAAGGAAAGCATCAGTTGCAATAATGAAAGGACGAATGTAAAGTGATGTTCCGTCATTGTGGGGAACCCAATCCTTATCAACATCAACTACAGTTTTAATAGCCTCAAGAACCATATCGGGATCAAGTCTGGGAACGCAAAGACGGTCACAAGTGTTGTTCATTCTTTCAATGTTTTTCTGAGGACGGAAAAGCTGAATATTACCGTCTGCTGTTCTATATGCTTTAAGACCCTCAAAAAGCTCCTGAGCATAGTGGAAAACCATTGACGATGGGTCAAGAGCGAGAGGACCGTAAGGTACAACTCTGCCATCATGCCAACCCTGACCTTCATCATAGTTCATAATAAACATATGGTCTGTAAAGATTTTACCGAAACCAAGCTTGCTCTCGTCCTGAGGCTTTGCCTTGGGAGCGGTTGTTCTTTCAATTTTGAATTCGTAACTCATTGAAAATACCTCTTTTCAATACTGAATAATTACTGATTAGTAGTCGTAACCAAGTTTAAGAGCAGATTTGTTAACTTCAAGAAGGTCCTGATGACGAGCTGAAACAACCTTTGAGAGAGGTGCATCAATGCCGTCAAAGCCGAGTGTTTCAACCTCTTTAAGAACTTTACCTGTCATAATCATGTTGGCGAGTGTGCTGATACCCTGCTCATTTGCAATCTGAGTTGAGGGAATATAATATACATCAACATCTGTTCTCTCAACTTTTCTTGAAATAAGAGTTGAATCAACGAAAATTTTACCGCCGGGAACAACTTCATTTTCATATTTATCAAGTGAGGGAAGATTCATTGCAACAAGAACGTCGGGTTTACCCACAATGGGAGAACCGATGGGTTCGTCACTAACGATAACGCTGCAGTTTGCAGTACCGCCACGCATTTCAGGACCATATGAAGGAAGCCAGGAAACCTGCTTATTCTCAAGAAGACCTTTATATGCAACGAATTTACCTGCAAAAAGAATACCCTGACCGCCGAAACCGGCAAAAAGAATGTTACATGCTTTACTCATTATTTTGCCTCCTCTGCGTAGATATCTTTATAAACACCCAAGGGATAATAAGGAAGCATATTTTCCTCCAGCCATTTAAGTGCTTTTTCGGGTGTCATACCCCAGTTTGTAGGACAAGTGGAAACAACCTCAACAAGAGAGAAGCCTTTTCCGTCAAGCTGATTCTGGAAAGCCTTCTTGATAGCTGCTTTTGCCTTTTTTACATTAGAAGGATTATTTACTGAAACTCTTTCAAGGTATGCAGCGCCATCAACATTCTGAAGAAGCTCACAAACCTTAACGGGATAACCAACTGTATTAACATCTCTACCATAGGGAGAGGTCTGAGTAACCTGACCGGGAAGAGTTGTGGGAGCCATCTGACCGCCTGTCATACCATAAATTGCATTGTTTACGAAAATAACTGTGATATTTTCACGTCTTGCAGCAGCATGAACAGTTTCCGCAGTACCGATAGCAGCAAGGTCACCGTCACCCTGATATGTGAATACAACATTGTTTTCGGGGTCTGCTCTCTTAACACCTGTTGCAACTGCAGGAGCTCTACCATGAGGAGCCTGAATGAAGTCGCAGGTGAAATAATCATAAGCCATAACAGAACAACCAACGGGAGCAACACCGATAGTTCTGCCATCAATACCGAGTTCATCAATAACCTCGGCAACAAGTCTGTGAATAATACCATGAGTACAACCGGGACAATAGTGAAGCGGTGCATCAGTTAATGTTTTCGGTTTTTCGAATACTACCATTATTTGTTACCTCCTTCATTGATTTCTTCTATTTTTGCAAGTACCTCTTCAGGAGCGGGAATCATGCCGCCGGTACGGTTGCAAAGATATACAGGTTTCTTGCATTCTGTTGCAAGCTTAACATCTTCAATCATCTGACCCATATTCATTTCAACGCAAAGGAATGCTTTACATTTATCTGCCGCAGCTCTGAGAACTTTCTCAGGGAATGGCCAGAGAGTAATGGGACGAATCATACCAACCTTGATACCCTTTGCACGAGCTTCAACAATAGCATTTTTAGCAACACGAGCTGTGATACCAAAGGAAACAACGCAGATTTCTGCATCATCCATAAGATATTCTTCGAAAAGAACTTCGTTTTCTTCTACTGTTTTATATCTTTCGAAACGTTCAAAGTTTGTTTTCTCAAGCTCTTCGGGTTTAAGGTAAAGAGAATTGACAATATTATGTTTTCTCTCCCCCTTTGTGCCTGTAAGTGCCCAGGGCTTATCAAAGCTGTTAGGAGCAGTATCAGGAAGTTCAACAGGCTCCATCATCTGACCGAGAGTACCGTCTGCAAGAATCATTGCAGGCATTCTATACTTATCAGCAAGGTCAAATGCTGTGCTTGTAAGGTCTGCCATTTCCTGAACTGATGCAGGTGCAAGAACAATTTTCTTGAAGTCACCATGGCTACCGCCTTTAACTGCCTGGAAATAGTCAGACTGAGAAGGCTGAATACCACCAAGACCGGGACCACCACGCTGAACGTTAACAATAAGTGCAGGAACATCAGAACCTGCTATGTAAGAAATACCTTCGCTCTTAAGCGAAACTCCGGGACTCGAAGATGATGTCATAACACGTTTGCCTGTTGCGGCAACACCGAGAACCATATTAATAGCAGCAATTTCACTTTCTGCCTGAAGGAATACGCCACCTACTTTGGGCATTCTTTTTGCCATATATGCGGCAATTTCTGTCTGAGGAGTAATGGGGTAACCGAAATAATGCATACAACCTGCTCTGATTGCTGCTTCGGCAATAGCCTCATTACCTTTCATTAAAACTTTCTCACCCATTTATTTCACCTTACCTTTCAACAGTTATAGCACAATCAGGGCACATTGTTGCACAGAATGCGCAACCGATACACTTGCTTTCATCGATGCAATGTGCAGGATGATGTCCTTTTGCATTAAGCTTTGCAGAATCAAGTTCCACGATTTTCTTGGGACAAGCAGTTACGCACAAACCGCAACCCTTGCAAACATTTTCTGCGAATGTTACTTTTGCCATTTTTCTGCCTCCTAAATTATCTTTTTTTGTAAAGTCAGCGGAAACAGATTTTCGACTTTTCCGTTGAGATTATTTACTAAATTTTCTGTGACAGTTGTCATCTTAACAGGTAAGCCTGTCAATGCTGATAACTCTTCGGCACTGTCAACCGAATTTATAACATCCTCTGCTGTGGTGAGTACACCAAGATTGGAGTTATTGACAATAGCTGTGAATTTAACTTTACACGCCGCTTCAATTTCCTGCATTATTTCGAATGCGGAAGTTGCATCGGGAGTTAAAGGACGATATTTATTGAAAACGAAAAGCATTTCATAATCGTTTTCCTCTTTAATAGCATCTGCATATCTTCCTAAAGCATAAGCACCTCGGTCATCACCGCCAATATCCATTATGGCTTTTTCTTCGCGTTTGTCAAGAAGAGAATAAACATCCTGAGGCAAAGCAGGTAAATCTACATTTGAATTTGCAAATGCAGAAGAAATAAGCTTTATTCCTGCATTGTTCAATTCTTCAAGACTATCACGAGTTCTGAAATAAGGATTTACTATATCAAGGTCAGCGATAACAACATTTTCACCGAGGCTTTTAAGATACAAAGCGTAGTTAACGGCAATATTCGTTTTACCGCTACCATAGTGCCCTGCGAAAAGGGTCATTCGTTTGCTTTGCATCTTATCATCACCTCATATACATTATAATTTATTTCTTTGGATTTTTCCACTTGTTGTTTTTGGAAGTTCATCACGGAATACAACAATTCTCGGATATTTATAAGGAGCGGTTTTCTCCTTAACATACTGCTGAATTTCTTTCTTGAGCTCTTCTGTACCCTCTGTTCCGGGAACGAGAACAATACTTGCTTTAACAACCTGTCCTCTTACCTCGTCGGGAGCGGCAGAAACACCACATTCAAGAACATAGGGAAGCTCCATAATAACGCTTTCGATTTCGAACGGTCCTATACGATAGCCTGATGACTTGATAACATCATCAACACGGCCAACATACCAATAGAAACCATCTTCATCCATCCAGGCAACGTCACCTGTATGATAATAACCATCGTGCCAAACCTCTTTGGTTTTTTCTTCGTCATTGTAATAGCCTTTGAAAAGACCGCAGGGAGCACCATCTTTAACATTAACAACGATTTCGCCGTTTTCACCAACATTTACTTTATTGCCGTCTGCATCAACGAGACAAACATCATAAATGGGAGCAGGTTTACCCATTGAACCGATTTTATGAGGTGCGCCTGTCATATTACCGATAATCATTGTGCTTTCGGTCTGACCGAAGCCTTCAAGAATCTGAAGACCTGTTGCCTTTTCAAACTGGCGATACACCTCAGGATTAAGAGCCTCACCTGCTGTTGTCATATGCTTAACAGAGGAGAAATCATATTTAGAAATATCTTGTTTAATCATCATTCTGAGCATTGTGGGAGGTGCGCAGAAGGTTGTGATATTATGCTTTGCAAACATAGGAAGAATATCTGCAGCATCAAAACGGTCAAAGTCATAAACGAAAAGAGCTGCTTCACAGAGCCACTGTCCGTAGAATTTGCCCCACATAGACTTTGCCCAGCCTGTATCGGAAATGGTAAAATGAAGACCATCAGGGTCAACATTGTGCCAATACTTTGCAGTGTGGAAATGCCCTAAAGCGTAAGTATAGCTGTGAGCTGCGATTTTAGGATAGCCCGTTGTTCCTGATGTGAAGAACATAAGCATTAAATCGTCCCCACCGGGAGCATTCTCTCCTCTTTCATAGTGAGAGCTGAAGAGTTTGCTTTCTTCATCATAGTTTCTCCAGCCTTCACGGTCTTCGCCAACTGCAATTTTGATTTTAAGGTCAGGGCATTTTTCTGCCGCCATATCAACCTGATTTGCAACATCGCCATCAGTTGTGCAAAGAATTGCTTTAATTCCTGCTGCCTGAAAACGATATTCCAAATCGTGCTCCTGCAACTGATTGGGAGCAGGAATACCGATAGCACCCAATTTATTAAGACCGAGCATCGCAAACCAATACTGATAATGGCGCTTGAGTATAAGCATAACTCTGTCGCCTTTTTTGATACCCAAGGATTTGAAATAGTTTGCTGCCTGAGCAGAACCTTTTTTCATATCCTTGAAAGTAAATCTTCTTTCGGTCTTATCTCTTGAAATATGAAGCATTGCCAATTTATCG
>JAZUSD010000113.1:0-5364 GCA_045606545.1 Acutalibacteraceae bacterium
TATTTGCTAATTGCTAACCGCTAATTGCTCAATAAGATTCATTTTCTTTCCAAATATAAAAACAACAAGTCGGCTGAGTAAAATCAGTCGGCTTGTTGTTTTTGATTAATATGTAAAAACTTTACTGCATAAGTCAAAGAATTACTGATATGTAAAAACTCTCTCACTAAAGCGGTGAGAGAGTTTTTTAATCTTATTTGTCAGACCTATTGTCTATTTCATCAAGCTTTGCTTTTACGGATTTTATAGCTTTATGTGTCTCCAAAAGCTCCTTGCGGGAGGAAACACCCAGCTTACCGTAAATGTTGCGGTTATGGTATTTCAAGGTGCTCTCTTTGATATTCATACTTGCCATAATTTCTTTTGTAGTAGCTCTGGCAATATATGCATCATATATAGCTTTTTCTGTTGGAGTCAGCTGTTTGAGCCCCAACATATATATTTCAATTCGTTCGGGGGAAATGATTTCGTTTTCAATGGGTGTTTCTGTTATGTTATCAGATGCAGGTGTTTCTTTCTCTGTATATTCCTGTGCCGATTCCACCTGCTTAACAATCTCTCTGAGCTTTTGGTTTTCGATTACAACAAGATGAACACCTAAAAGGAATAATTCGCTGATGATATACGAAATGGAAAGGAACTCAAAGTCAATAGCTACAAGCTGTTCTGTAAACCATACACCGATATTTACAAAAACCGCTATGGCAATTATGATGGCGTGAGCTGTTGAAGCGATAGTCTTTTTGGCTTTTGCACGGATAATAACAGCCACCATAGAGGAGAAATAGCCGAACAGATAAACAAGATATATGGGATGAAGCGGTCCGTAAACCTTTACGAGAGTTGAAACACCGTTAACTACTGCAAAGGATACATCCTTGTAATAGATTGGTAAAATACCCGGACTTGCGGCAATAAGGAACACAACAACGGCAACGCCGAAAAGAAAATACGGCAACCTCTTTTTATACGGTGTATTGGTTACATTCAAAATTATCATCAGCATAGCAAAGGGTAAAAATACCGAGCCGAGATATGAAATTCGGTTTGCCCAAAGTGCCATTTCTAAATGAGAGGAATATGCTAAAAATGTGTAACCGATATTCACTACAAGCACCGATGAAAACAGCGTGATAAACCAAAATCTTTTTTTGCGCACAGAGAAGATACAACCCACCAAAAGAAAAAGTGAGAGAACTGCAGTAGCTCCGTAAATGACAGATAAACTGCTACTTTTATCGCCGACTGCATTACATCCGGTTAAGCTCAATATTAAAAACAGCAAGATAGGTACACCTGCAAAAAGCTTTTTCATTTTAATCTCCTCTGACCGTATTCTGATGCTATATATTGCAAAAAAATTGAATATTTTTCAAAAAAATACCTTTTCCCATACTTTTAGTATGGGGTTAATAGGGGTAGAGTATATTATAATCTATGGTGTAGTAGTGTAATAATAAATGTATGATTACACATTTTACTGTAAACATTATATCACCATAGTAATGAATTTTTCAATAGTGGAATGTAACTCTTAACAGAATTACTTGATTTATTACAATGGGAAAAGCAGTGGGCTATCAAGAAAACACTCCCAAAGGAGGAAGAAACAATGAAACATAAGCTTTCAAAACGAATTTTGAGCATCCTGCTGGCTATGGTAATGCTCGTAGGGCTATTGCCCACGGCGGCGATCCCTGTCTTTGCGGTTGAGGAGTCGGAAATTTATGCCGAAGACCCCAACTATGAGCACGGCTACTTTTTAGGTGGCAAAACCCAATGGGAAGGCGGCACCTGGGTTCGAGAGGTCTACGACTGGGACGATATGGATCAGGTGTTCGAAAAGCTGGACAGCGCCAGCATGGTCAACTATGGCTATGTGACCGTCAAACTGATGGAAAATTTGGAATTGACGAGTGCTGACTCTGACCTTTACGACGGCTATTTTAAAAGATACATAATATCCGCAGGTCTTAATAATGTTATTTTTGACTTCAACGGCCATACTCTGAGCGGCACGAACGTCCGCAGCAATTCGAAAAATTTCATAAAGATGGAAGTGCGTGAAGGAAACCACGTCACCTTTACTGATTCGGTGGGCGGCGGCGGTATTACCTTCGATGCTTCAAACAGTTATACGGATTTGGATATTTCCGCACTTTATATTTACACAATCGGTAAGCGTGGCGAAGGTTATAACACGGAAGATCCTAACTCTTATCCTGCAAAGGTCACCTTCAACGGCGGTACATATAAACTTATCGGCGAATTTACTTACATCGGTAACGACTCTCGATTGAGCGCCCCAAGTAGTTACATAGGCACTGTAATCGCCGACTATGTAGATGTGGAGATCAACGGTGGTACCTTTATTGCCGATAATACATCGGACGAGGAGGATGCCTGTGAGCTTTCTGCCTTCGGAACGATAATTCGCAATGATGAAGTAAACGGTTTTTCTGAAGATCAAAATCCTGAATATGGCACGGTGATACCGTTTGAAGAAACGGGGCGCACCGTTATCAACGGTGGTTCATTCGTATCCGATGGTTACGCCTTCCACCATTTTGATAATTGCCAAACATATCTTGATAATGGAATCTATGATTATTATTATTGGCACAACGCCTACTATGTATATTGTGTTGGTTTGAACAGCCATTTTCATATGAACTATCCCACCATCAATGGCGGATATTTTGAAGGTCAGCTGGGCTTCACCGGTCTTACCCTTACCGACAGCGAAGGTGACTCCGACCTGAACAGCCGCCCTGCTTTCGAAATTATTCCTAAAACGGCGTATTTTGTGGGTGTGGACAGGGACGGTAATAAGAGTTACGATATTACGAACTGGACTTGGGACGATCTGCACGATATGCAAAAGTGCACTGTTGTATCTTCGGAGCTTTTCGAGTTTAAAGTAACACACGAAGGAACGAGCAATCTTACCAATCTCACAAGAACCGTCAAGCAAAGTGATACCTTTGAAATGAGCTGGACGATTCCTTCCTATCTGGAAGGTGAGGTGGTGTGTCAGCCTATGATCACCGTTACCCGTCCGAACTCCGACATCGAGCCCCAAACCTATGCAAAGTCCAAGATAACACTTGATTACTCCGAATATCCCAACGATGTAAATATAAGCTTCGGACTTTATGTTTTTGTAGAAGACGAAGATGCTTTATTACAGCAGGTTGCCTTTTTCCGTAAGGATTTTAGAGTTGACGTTAAGCGTGTCTACACCGTAACCGACAGCTGCTTGCATTGCTATGCGACCGGAGATAACGGCTGGGATGAAATAGTTGAGGGCGAAACCTGTGCCTTTGTGATTTTGCCTAACGACTATTATGAGCTGACCGACCCCGATGCTTTGGAGGTCTATGTCAATGGAGAACCGATAACTCCAAGCGGAAATGGTGGATATTATGTGGATAACGTTACCGAGGATCTTGACATCTACTGTGACGGCTCCGGCTTCACAAGCTATTCCAACTTGACGATCACCGCCAACGGAAAGACTGTAAAGGAAAAAATCCTCGACGGCGATACATATACCTTTAAGACACTTGCCGAATTTGGTGCAACCGTTCCTTCGGGCTCAACCTTCACCGGTTGGAAAATCGGCGGTAAGACCTATCAGCCAGGCGAGACCTTTACGGTGACAGGTACCGGTGAGATCGCGGTCAATGCCGCATTCACAGGACTTTATAACGTCACCGTGGAGAACGGTAAGGCATACGCTGATGAAGCCCACACTCAGCCCATCACTCATGCGGCAGAGGATCAGGTGATCTACATCGTGGCAGACCCGGCACCCGAAGGCAAGGTATTCAAGTACTGGAATAGGTCACTCAATATCGGAGCGTTCGGAGATGATGAATCCACGGAGACCACTTACACGGTACGTAACAGCGACATTGTTCTTTCTGCATATTACGCAACTATTGTGGACGAAGTTATCATCAATGGTCTGACCAAACCTGTGGCAGGTGCTACTGTTGAAGACCCGAATTATGCCTACAAGTTTGGCATGAGCGTTCCCGAAGATGCCGGATACGCCTTTAGCTATGCCTACTTGTATGACACGACCACGGACGAGGATGTTTTTGTGAGCAACGGCGACATCTTCCAGGCAGGCCACAGCTACCGTTATGACATTCGCATTAACACACGTGTCCAGTTGGATTACTATTTCCCCGATGACATTCAGGATCTCTTCGTGATCCTTTCCGGCATTGACACGCAGGAATATGTTATGACACTTTCCTATCCGAGCAGCAATAATCTGAAGGTTTCGGTGGAGTTTATATGTGAAGGAACGACTGAAGATGTAGTTTCTGTAAGTGGTAGTATATCAAGCCACGGTGCTTCATCACCTGTTACAATTGAGCTTTGGAATGTAGCGGGAACAAGTGTAGCTTACAGCACAACCATAAGCGGTGATAGTACTACATATTCTATACCTGATGTTGCAACAGGTGTGTATGAATTAATAGTTTTAAAGGCTGGTCATATGCCTTTCCGCTATACATTTGTGGCAAAAGGCGAAGCAGTTACTCAGGATGCAGAATTGAATCTTTATGCCGATACTAATCTTGATGGTGAAATAGATGAAAATGATTATCAGGCTCTTGTAAATGCTGTTCTCCAAGACAACCATGAGCAAATTGGAACTGCAGAATATGATGATTTGATTCATTATGATTTAGTAATGGACGGTTATCTTGATGCTCTTGATGCTGCTGTTATGGCACTTGTGGTTAATGGTCTCAAAACAATTGATGAAGTATATGATATTAAAAAAGGTGACTATGACCTTGACGGTGAAGCATTTACTGAAAGCGACCTTATAGCAATGTATCATGTTTTATCGGATATTGATTCAAGTGCTCCTACACTTTCAACATCACAGAAATTTGCTTCTGACCTTAACTATAACGGAAAAGTTGATGAGGATGATTTAAACAGACTTATCAGCCGTTATGGTGATATTGAAGAAACAACATGTGAAGAAAATGTAAAAGTATATTACAGATGGGGTAACAGCTACTCCACCTGTACCGCAACTGCAATTTGTACAATTTGTGATAAGCACGTTGCAAAAGAAACCGTTAACAGCGTAAAGAATGCTGACGGCTCATACACAGCAACATTTACAAACACTATGTTAGGAACAAAAACCTATAGTAGCAAATAGCAAACAGCGGATAGCAGATAGTTTTAAATTCTATTTGCTAATTGCTAACCGCTAATTGCTCAATAAGATTCATTTTCTTTCCAAATATAAAAACAACAAGTCGGCTGAGTAAAATCAGTCGGCTTGTTGTTTTTGATTAATATGTAAAAACTTTACTGCATAAGTCA
>JAZUSD010000114.1:0-9148 GCA_045606545.1 Acutalibacteraceae bacterium
ACACATATTGAAGCATATCATCAACATCTATATGTAAAGCATTGGCAATTCTTTTGGTAAAAGCTCTATTCAGTTCTTTAGACTGAACTAGCAGATATTGCAATGAATAAGTTGCGATATCTTCCTGTGAACCTCTGATATGGGGATATAAATGCGCTAACAACGAGTTTGCCATAACCTAACATCCTTTCAAATAATATCTTTCCACTCTGTTTCTTTAAACCCAACGAGGACGAAATCATCGCTGACTAAAATTGGGCGTTTGACGAGCAAGCCGTCTGTTGCGAGGAGTTTTAGCATTTCGTCTTCGGTCATTGTTGGGAGTTTGGTTTTGAGCTCCATTGATTTATACAGCAGACCACTTGTATTAAAGAATTTCTTTAATGGTAATCCACTTTTCTTGTACCATTCGGTAAGTTCTTCAAAAGTCGGGTTATTGAGTTTAATATCTCTTAACTCGTATTCGATTTTATTATCATCAAGCCACTTTTTCGCCTTTTGGCAAGTGGTGCATTTGGGGTAGCAGATAAATTTCAGCATAAACTATTCTCCTTTGGTATTAAGAATTCCGATAGCCTTTATCACATCTTCATCTGTGATACCGCCATCATTTACATCATAGGTCTGTATCCAAAGCTTTTCAAGATTCAGTTCTTTATAATCATGGGGCTCATCATCAAGAATAACAAACGACTCAACATTTTTGTCTTTGAGCCATTCTATGATACCCTCACCCCTTTTGAAAAGCCAATCAGGGTCTGTTTTATCACTTATGTGAAGTTCTTGTTTTTGCAACATATCGTCAAGATATGTACCCTCAGCATCCTGTTTTTCCTTTTCCTGAGGTTCCCAATAATCACGCCAGGTAGATACAAGAACAATTTCTGCTCCCGTTGCTTTTACAATAGCACTGAGTTTCTCTACTAATCGGTCTTCTATACCTGTCATACCAAGAAAAAGCTCAGTTGTATTGTTGCAATTAAGAACACCGTCTATATCCAGGAATATATATTTGGACACTAATTCACCCTCCTAACAAGCTCTGGTCGAAGGCAAACAGGGCTTCGTTGATTTCAAAAATGTTGTAATTGCCCTCTGTGATGAAATACTCGATTATGATATCGAATTTGTTGCTATGTGAAAGGGCAAAGCCTGCCTTTTTGAGCATATCTTCTGTTTCAGGAAGTGTTAGTTCGAGAGCGATTGCAAAGGCTGTTGCGGTGGGTTTAGATGGCTTATAATGCACATCACCACGAATTTTAGAGAACAGCTTGCGGTCGATGTTTGCCTTTTTGTAACACTGTGCATCGGTCATACCCTTTTCGTCAATCTTGCGAAGCAGCATTTGAGAAAAGCTCTCGTCAATCTGATTTACAGCATCTTCAAGAGAGAGTGCTTTAGGAACAGATGCAGAATAGCACTCGCACATATCCATCGCCATAACCGACTGCATAGGCATATTCAGTCGCATACTCTCTCGACGAAAAGCCGTGTGCTCATCAACATATCTGTCATCAATATATTCGGCAATATCGGAAAAGAGCTTTTCGCCAATCTGATAGGCTTTCTTATCGAAAATGACGATATAGACAGTCATTTCATTTTCCAACAGAAAATCGCTTATAACATCAATAGCAACCTTAAGAGCCTCATCCTTTGGGTAGCCATATATGCCCGAAGAAATGAGAGGAAATGCTACGCTTTCGCAGTTATGCTCTTTGGCAAGCTCCAAGGACTTTTTATAGCAGGATTCAAGGAGCGCTTTCTCCCCATGGTTGCCGTCCTCATAGATAGGTCCGACAGTATGTATTACATACTTACAGAGCAAATTATATGCACCTGTAATCTTCGCATTACCGCTTTCGCAACCACCGAGAGTTCTGCATTCCGCTAACAACCCCTCACCTGCTGCACGGTGAATACAACCATCAACACCGCCACCACCTAAAAGAGAGGAATTGGCAGCATTAACAATGGCATCAACCGTCATTTTAGTTATATCATTTCGTACTATTTGTAGTGGCATAAGCATATCCCCATTTAACTATTCTGTATTATTTTACTGTTTCATACCAATCTTTTGTACGTTGATAATAATCAAGTATATCGCTTATTCCTTCTCGATTTATTTCTGAAGACCAATCCTTGTGCTTTTCGGAAAAATCATAAAACCGAATAGCATTATCGTAGTAATATGAAAATTGGGTATCATTATTCATCTTATTAATACAGTTATGTAAATCATATTCTTTAAATTCGGGATTATCTCTCCAATATCTAGCCCAATCAAGAACCATTGGACTAAGATAATCCGATTTATCCTGTTTCATATCATCGAAATATGGAATAAAATAATTGTTATAGACAGGATGATGATTATTAAAGCTTTTCCCAAAGGAAATACCCATTGAGTTTCGTGCAGGTTCACCGCGCGCTGCCTCGACAATGGGAGATCCTACATATATAGATTTGTATGGATCCATCACAGCCAATCCAGTTGAAACACAACCTCTTAGTGGAATACCAGCTACTATCGCTTGGCAGAAAAAATCCATGCATGTCTGTAAAAACGAAAGATATATACGATGCTCTTCATAAACAATCGGATACTGTACTTTTCCTATTTCTCCTAATAGTAATGGATAGGGTTCTTGCATTGTATCTCGAAGCCAAAACGGTTGTTTGCCCAAAAGATAATTCACATATATGATGAATGTATCGCTAAAATGGCAAACGTTTATATATCCGTTTGCATCAGCAATTAGTGCGTTTGACTTCCAATCGTTAGATATAGGTACGGGAACTACACTACCGGCAATACTATCACTTTCACCAAATACCGTTTTTTGTTTTTCAACCAAATCAAGTAACTTATTGTACAAATCCAATATTACTTGATTGCCATTGGCTTCAACAAACTTTGAAAAGCCCAAAATATCGAAAAGTGCAATCGAATAAACTTGTTCCTTACTACTTATTTCTCGCATACCTTCATCAAACTCGGTTTGTGAAGTTATTGGTTGAGGATTAAATTTCTCATTATTCATATTATCCCTCTAATTCTTCTTACAAGATTTCAAGTATATTTCTGGATATGATTTGTCACGTATACTCAAATCTTTGCGTATCGCCATTACAAGTCGTGTCAAATATTTATTGTGTTCACTACTGTTTTTACTTACAGCAACATTTTCATATTCTAACATTGCTTTAACTACTTTTTCACTTGCAACAATAAACATTTTATCACGATGAAACGTATATTCTTTTAGTGCTTGAATACTTTTATTATCTTCAGCAAGATTATGTACAGACTCTATGTATCTTACATAATGCTCCTCTTTCAGCTTTCTTGTTTGTAGCTTTACATTATTAAGATTTATAAAAACAGCACCGAAAATAGCAACACATATTGAAAAAAGACTTGCAATTATTGCAACTACTATTTCCATTGGATAAACCTCATAATATTTTGTGTTATGCATTTTCTATTTGCTTTTGAACTTTTGCAACGACATCCATTCTCATTTGTTCCGTTGGATATAATTCATCAAACGGATAGTCCTTCTCACAATTCCACTCTAGCATGTAGTGCTTCGGAAGATGTTTCTCAACATCCAAAATAAATCGCATTCTTTCCGTAAAATCTGGATTTGCGGAATTACAAATATGTTTTATATGAATATCGCAGATTTGCCATAATGCAATTCCGTGTTTTGCCGCATATTCTGTAGCACCGCTTTGAAACCCAGAGGTAGAAATAAGAATTCCTTTATTTGCGCCCAAATTTTCGAGACGTTTATGCAAAATCTCAACAACTTCCCGTTTTATGGCATTTGATTTCTTTTTACATTCAACAAGCACAACATTCTTCGCACCTAAAGCGGTATATTCAGCATAAACATCTATTTGATACGTTCCATCGTCGGATTTAATTTTCTTGTTGTGTGTAATAGAAAAATTATTTAAACCTTCCTTTTCAGCATATGCTTTCAAGGTGTTCATGCAAAAAATTTCAAAATCAGTAGGCGAAATATTAGCATTAAACTCTCTATAAGGATTTATAGTTACTGCCATATAATTATCACCATCTTTTCTTTTTTGAACACTTCAATTCAAAGTATTTGTTTTCATAATTGAAGTCTATGCCTTCCCAACCTCGTTCTGCCTTACAGAAAACACATTCCACAACTCGATTTTTCTCATCAAAATAAGAGAATCTGATTTCGTTAAAAGCAAACTCGTCAATCTTTGATATTGGAACTTTGTATAAAAACTCACACTCTTGTTTTTGAATGCTCAATGGAGGTAAAACAAAGGAATATGAATTTTTCTCTCCACCAAAACTGTTTTTAATCTCATCTGTTTTCGAATCTTTTGTATATTGTATTTGAATCATTTTCCCCACTTCTTTTCCATTGTTGTATAGGTAAAGACATACATCACGAATAACTCTTGTAGTATTTGAAGTGTTCTGCAATTCAAAATATAAAGGAATTGTCAAAAACATATCTCCATCCGAGACTTCAATTCTTGCCTTTTTTCCCGTACTTTTTTGATAAACCAACTTGTAAAATAACCGCATTTTCCCATGTTTATCAATTGCTTTATTTACGATAGTTGTTATAATACTTAATGCAAAACCTAAAAGTGCACCAATTACAACGAGCCAAACTTTAAACCAATCCAAGCCACCATTTTGACATCCCATAGTTTATTCTCCTTTGCTAACTAACTTTTGATACATCTTCATAAGTTCTGCGACGCATTCGGATTCGGTCATTTTTATACTTAAACCGTCTTTCATATCTATTCTCCTCTTACACTTCTAAAACATTCAAATACTCATCCAGTTGTGAATTGACGTACTCCGCTATTAACTCAGTCATTGGGGTTGGGTTGTTATCTCGGTAATAGGCGTCGAATGCATCGTAGTAGCGTTTGCGATCGGTAAATTTCACATTAATTGGTGGGTAGCCGTTTCGGATAAGGTCGAGATTCATAATCAAACGACCTGTTCTGCCGTTGCCATCAATAAACGGGTGGATACCCTCGAATTCAAGATGGAACAAAGCTATACGCTCGATGTCGGACATAATTGATTTTCGTTCCTCATTTTTTGTGAGGAGCTCAGCCATTTTAGGCTCAATCATATATGGTTGAACGGGAATTGTATAAGCGCCCATAATGCGAACAGGTATTCTGCGGTAGGCGCCTTTATCTTCAGGTCTGTTCATAAGAACGAGGCTATGGATATTTTTTATTACATACTCGGAAAAATCAATATCTTTGGTTGCGATTTCCTGAACGTACAAAAACGCATCTCTGTGTCCCACAGCTTCAAGATGGTCCTTCATTGGTTTTTGATCTATGGTGATCCCTTCAAGAACCATTGCAGTTTCTTTTAGTGTAAGAGTGTTGCCCTCTATGGCATTTGAATTGTAGGTGAATTCAACCATAAATTCTTCACGAAGTCGCTCAACCTCACCGGGAGTGAGAGGGCGAAATTCAGAAAGCTTTTGTTTTTTTGCTTCAATTTCTGCATATGGATTTGCATTAGATAATCTTCCATCAATGGGTTTCCGAGCGTCTTCAGGAATCATATATAAATTCCCTTTACGGATAACTCCGGGGATTTTGCCCTCTGCACAAAGCATACGGATTCTGCGTGCAGAAATCCCCCACTTTTCAGCCATTTGAGATATTTTTACATATTCCATAACATCACCTCTGTGATTGTATTATTCCTAATTTAATGCAATATTATCACATTTTAGGAACAATATCAAGGGATTTGTTGTGTTTTCAGAGGTGTATTATTCCTATTTTCGCTGATTTTTGCTCATTTTGGGAATAAAACAAGGTATTTTAAGTCAGATATATTATAACATATCTATTGAGACATTCGTGGGGCTTTATAAAATGATACTCCCACCTACTGTTTTATCAGCATTCCCCCAAGACCAGACTCCTTTCAGCCATTTTTTGACCTATACAACTAATTTTTCATGCATCGAAATAGCAAAAAACGAGAGCAAGGATTATAGTTTCCCTGCTCTCACTTTATTTCTTCTTATTTTAGTTTTTTACTCAAACACCACTCAACCCAATTTTCAGTTTTGTAAAATTTATTTGACATTGAGTGACCGTATTTTTCCCAACGGGTATATTTTATATCTGCTCCAAGCTTTTGGAGTTCTTCAACACAATGGTCATCATTATCAATGGGAACATTGGTATCATCTGAAGAATGGGCTACCCATAAAGGCGTTTTGACTAACCTTTCCATATCATAGCTTTCCCAATTGCAATTGTCGTACATCAACCCACCCATAACAGGCACTGCCGCCGCAAAATATTCAGGAAAAAGATATGCTATATGCCAAACGCAGAAACCACCAAAGGATGTACCTACAATATAAATTCTCTGCCTGTCAAAATCAATCGTCAGTTCATCTACCAGCTTTTTTACAGATTTTATATAGTTAGGTATCGCCTCTCTGCCTCTGTTTGAACCGAAAGGCGCCTGCGGAGAAAGTATATTGCAATCAAGCTTCAACAGCTTTTTGTAAAGCCTCTTATTTTCAATATGCTGCTTTATATTGTCATTTCCCAATGCACCTGCACCGTGAAAAATAATGAACAAAGGTTGATTATCCTTTCGGCTTTCGTGGAGACGGAACGGGAAACACATATCATTCTCTTTATCTATGTACTTACAAGCTGAAAACTTACCCTTTAAGGAACATTTTAAACCACTATCATATTTTTCAAGATTTTTTTGAATCCACCGCTTACCTTGAAGCTCTTTCTTCTTGTAATTCAAATTCCAATAATATCGATACAGCTTTAATGGTGAATGTGATGATTTTTCTTTTTTATCAACACTATCTCTTGACATAACATAAAAATATCCATCGCTACCGTCAAGCTGAATATTATCTAATGCTGCAGTGTATTCCTCACGGACATTTTCAATGAAAAGCTTTCTGATTTGGTCTATTTCGCTTTCCTTAAAGCTTATAAGTAGCAAACCAACTTCATCATTACATTTTATTGCATAAGGCTTAAATGGCTTAATATCGCATAAAACCTCGTCAATAACACAACGGAATCTCAATTCGCTCAAGCAATCACCCCACAAACAAATATAAGTCGTTGTAATATTTTATCAGAGTGTTATCCAAAATCTTTTCAGAATTTCATACTCTATGACTCAAAACACAAACATAAATCTTCCGCCGGGTGCAACATCACCATTTTTATAAAAATCGAGAATATCACCGTCAACCTGCATATTATCGGACAATTTAAAGTTGAAATTAACTTCTTTTTCTGTTTTGAGCCCTAATGCAGAGCGGGGAATTTCTAAACACATGACATTCTTCTCAGTTTTGTATTTTGCTGTGCCTGTTTTCTCAAAATTCCAGTCACCTGTTGATTTTTCAACAATCACTTCATTCTCGGTTGCATTCTCTCTGTTTATAACATACTCAAACCCTTCCCATGAAGGCGTTTTACCACTACCGTCTGTATCAATAAACAATCGCATCCAGGCATTATCTTTGTAAGAAGTTATATCTTCAACAGTTTCAATGCGGAAATAAATATTGGTTTCATCATAAGCAACCTTAACATTTTTAAAATCATTACGCATGGTGTTGCTTTCGTAATGAATGCCTTCCCAGCTATCTGCATTGCGCTTTCTGGTACTGTTCACATAGTGGTTATATTCATTTGCAACACTATCCCACTGGGAATCGCTACCGAAAATATCAATAGTTGTTCCTCCGGTTGTTTTCACAGTACTTGTATCCATGCCCTTGAATTTTCTAATGTTAGCAACCAACTGATAATAATAGTGGTCCTTGAGGATACCGTTTGCAGGTTCGATATCTCTGCTGTATTCATCACTGAATTGGTCAGGAAAAGCATTTTCCGTCCCCTGCCATTCACTCCATCTGCCTGCCAACCACTCATTCCAACCGGTTACAAATATAAACTCAGGGTCACATTCAATAGCATAGTCCCACTGTTGTTGGAAGTTGAGGCCATAAAGCAATGAATTCTCGGTTGAAGAATCAACTGTAATTATTTCATCACCTTTTTTGTAAGAATATGAATAGCCATCTTTTGTGAAGCTTCTGCCCTGAACATTATCTCCACTATTCATTGCAACCAACTGACCGTCTGCGGCATTCTGTGCAACAGAAACGCACATCTGCTCAACATCACCTGTCAAGGTCTTACCATATTTTGTCTGTGGGTAGTCACTACACCAACCCCAATTCTTTTCACTGATATATGTATCATCCGCAAAATAAGCCGGTTCGTTTCTCCGGAAGGTGAAGAAATCAAGAATTTCTTTTTCGTCTTCCTTCTTCTCGTCAAGAGCATCGGGGTCTGCCATAATCAAGGGTTTTCCGTCCCATAAGAACCACAAATCCTCATATCTTCCTTTTGAATAAATGTTATTATAAAGGTTATGAAGAGAGGTATTTGGATCCTGGTCTGCGTTAAAATTCAACATAAACGCAATTTGAGGAACATTTACACCCTCATCAATTGCTTCGCTGAATATTTTGAAAAGAATCTCATAACCCTCTTCCCATATCTGAGTGCCGTTTGTGCAGTCGAATATTATAACATCCACACCCGCATCTGCAATCAGCTCTGCGTGTTTTCTTACAACATATTCATCCAAATTAGTATAATAGCCAAAAAGAGGCTCGTTCCAATAATACGGAACTCCATCGCCACCATCAGTCCATATAGGATGGTCAAAATCTCTGACTGCCTCAGGATTTAAAAGCAATAATTCTGTTGCATTCCTTGCAGGACGATTTTGTGCATGGTGGTAGTGCCATGTCCAATAGAACATACCAACAAATTTTTCTTGTCTCTTTTCTCCTACCTCTTCGAAAGTTGGAAGAGTTCTGCCTAAACCATCAACTGCAGTCCATGTGTCAGGATTAACCTTACCATAAGAGTTCCTATTCACATTATCAACTCCGTTGCCCCAGATATCTGTTTTATAAACTAATGAAAGTACAAGTATGGTAATCACCAATACTACACAGATAACGGAAATTATAATTTTCACAGATTTCTTCATAATCATACCACCTCAAAATCAGCGTTACTTTTT
>JAZUSD010000115.1:0-6663 GCA_045606545.1 Acutalibacteraceae bacterium
TGCATAGGTGAAACAACATCTGCAAGATACTCCAATTCTGCAGGAAAATGTTTCTGAATAAGTAAGTTTATAGAATGGCAACAAGAAGTTATAATAATATCTCTATCATCCTCTTTGAGCATTCTCTCATATTCGTTTTTAACAATTGTTGCACCGATAGCGGTTTCTTCAACATCATAAAAGCCCAACTTTTTTAGAGCTTTTCTCATTGAATTTATTCCAACGCCATCGTAGTTCGCAATAAACGAGGGAGCAAGGCTCACTATAACCTTTTCCCTTGCCTGCAAAAATACTTTTACTTTTTCGGTTTCATCGATAATTTCTTTTGCATTCTGAGGACAAACAACAAAACACTGACCGCAGAGAATACACTCGTTTCCGATAATATGAGCCTGATTTCCCGAAAAGCGTATTGCCTTAACGGGACAATGGCGAATACATTTGTAACAGTTTTTACAGTTGGATTTTTTTAATGTTAAACAATTAGGCATTTCCCGTTACACCCTTTCAATTTTTGTTAAAACGTTTTCCTTGAAAAATTCTTTAAAATTTTCTCTTGTAATACCGGTGTGAATATCATCATCTACCTGAACTGTTACGCCCACACGATTACACTTGCCGATACAAAAGCTACCGGCAAGTGTTATTTCGTTTTCTAAATGATTTTCTTCAACGGCTTTCTGAAAAAGCTCAACAATCTCTGCAGAACCTTTCAAGTGACATGAACTGCCAACACAAACCTGAATTATCATTTTATACTTTTCCTTTTACATTATCGTTGAAAAATTCTTCAACTGTTTCGGGTGTTACTGAGAAGAAAGCGTCGTCAACAGTTACGCAAACTCCCTGCTGGCATTTACCCATACAAAATGTGCCGCCTAATTCTACTTTATCTCCTAAATTATTTTCTTTAATAAGGTACTGAAGCTGTTCAACAACCTGACGAGAACCTTTAATATGGCAGGAACTACCGATACAAACTGTAACTTTCATTTCTTTAACTCCTTATCTGATTATTCGTAATCAACAACATTTACCCAAGAAAGAAGGAATTCTCTTTCTTTCTCATTGCCCTTAACTGACTGAGAAGCGGCAACGATAGGCATCCATTTCTGAACATACTGTTTAGCTGTATTGCTCTTTTTACAGAACAAATCAAGATATTTCTTAGCACCTTCAATATCACCGTTAAGCCAGAAAAGAAGGTATGTTCTTGCGGCATCTGCAGAAGCATTACCTTGAGTAGCATGTGACCAGTC
The DNA here is from genome assembly GCA_045606545.1 of Acutalibacteraceae bacterium. GTDB lineage: Bacteria > Bacillota > Clostridia > Oscillospirales > Acutalibacteraceae > DTU089. The sequence goes on from JAZUSD010000115.1 coordinate 1,260, forward strand.
AAGAATATATGCTGTGCCGTCTTCAGAAATGATAATATTTGAAGGATTGAAGTCACCGTGACAAACCTTGTTGTGCTTGGGCATACCTTCAAGTCTTGTGTGGAGGTCATAACGTGTTGTTGCATCAAGCTCAGAAGCACTTATTTTACGGTTCATTTTATCTTTGAGTTTGTTAAGGAGAGGGCAAACCTTTGAATGAACCTGGAGCTGAAGGTCAACAAGTAATTCGATATATTCATCTTTCTTCTCAGCATCCTCATCCATAAGCTGCTGAAGTGTTTTGCCTTTAATGAATTCAGAAACGATAGCCCATTTGCCTTCAACCATTGTTACTTCAATAATTTTAGGAATATTAAGACCGGTTTCTTCTATTCTTGCCTGATTTAATGCTTCGTTAAGAACATCTGCTTTTGAATAATCAGTATCAAAAACCTTAACGCATTTGTCACCGTCACGGTAAATAGTTTTATTATTTCTTACTGCAATAACTCTATCAAGTTTCATTTTAGTATCTCCTCTCTCTTACGCTTTTTTACCTTTTGTGTAGGGTGTTTTAACTGCATTTGCAGTCATACCTGTTGCAACATCAGCTGCAGTAGGCATTGCTTTTTCTGTGAAATGCTTGCCATAGTAAGCATTGAGATACATTTCTTTGATTTCGCTCATAATAGGATAACGGGGGTTAGCACCTGTGCACTGGTCATCAAATGCCTGTTCAACCATTTCATCAAGGTTGTCAAGGAATACTTTTTCATCAACGCCATAATCTTTGATTGTGTTTTTGATGCCAACTGTTGCTTTAAGGTCGTTTATAGCTTTAATAAGATTTTCAAGCTTTTCTGAGTCAGTTGTACCACCAAGACCGAGATAATCTGCGATTTCAGCGTATCGAGCAAGAGTGTGAGGGTGGTCATACTGTGAGAATGTACCCATTTTTGCAGGTGCTTCGCTTGCATTGAAGCGGATAACCTCTTCAATCATAAGCGCGTTTGCAACACCGTGAGGAAGGTGGTGGAATGCACCGAGCTTATGTGCCATTGAGTGACAAACACCAAGGAATGCATTTGCGAATGCCATACCTGCCATTGTTGCGGCATTTGCCATTTTTTCTCTTGCTTCAATATCTGTCTGACCGTTTTCATAAGCACGGGGAAGATATTTGAAAATGTTTTTGAGTGCCTGAAGTGCAAGACCATCTGTATAGTCTGTTGCAAGTATTGCAGCGTAAGCTTCAACTGCGTGAGTTACAGCGTCGATACCTGAAGCAGCTGTAAGACCCTTGGGAGCTGACATATGGAAATCAGTATCAATGATTGCCATATTGGGAAGAAGCTCATAGTCTGCAAGAGGATATTTAACACCTGTCTGTTCATCAGTAATAACTGCAAAAGGTGTTACCTCAGAGCCTGTACCTGCAGAGGTGGGAACTGCAATGAAGTATGCTTTTTCACCCATTTTGGGGAATGTATAAACTCTCTTACGGATATCAATGAAACGCATTGCCATATCCATAAAGTCTGCTTCGGGATGCTCATAAAGAACCCACATAATCTTTGCGGCATCCATTGCAGAACCACCACCGAGAGCAATGATTGTATCGGGCTTGAATGCTGCCATCTGTGCTGCACCACTCTTTGCATTTTTAAGAGTGGGGTCGGGCTGAACATCAAAGAATGTTGTGTGAGCTATACCCATTTCGTCAAGCTTGTCTGTAATGGGTTTTGTATAACCGTTTTCATAAAGGAAGGTATCTGTTACGATAAATGCTTTCTTTGCACCACGAACTGTACGAAGCTCGTCAAGAGCAACAGGAAGACAACCTTTCTTGATATAAACCTTTTCGGGTGCACGGAACCAAAGCATATTTTCCCTTCTTTCTGCAACTGTTTTAATATTTAAAAGGTGTTTAACACCAACGTTTTCGGAAACTGAGTTACCGCCCCAGGAACCGCAACCGAGAGTAAGTGAGGGAGCGAGTTTGAAATTGTAAAGGTCACCGATACCGCCGTGTGATGAAGGTGTGTTAACAAGAATACGGCAGGTTTTCATTCTTGCAGCAAATACGTTGAGCTTTTCTGTTTGAGTTACTTCGTTAAGATATACAGAAGAGGTATGACCGTAACCGCCGTCTGCAACAAGCTGTTCTGCTTTATCAAGTGCATCTGCAAAAGATGTTGCTTTGTACATTGCAAGAACGGGAGAAAGCTTTTCGTGAGCGAATTCCTCACTAATATCAACGCTTTCAACTTCACCGATAAGGATTTTTGTTCCTTCGGGAACTGTTACACCTGAAAGCTCTGCAATTTTTGCAGCAGGCTGACCAACGATTTTTGCATTAAGAGCACCGTTGATAATGATTGTCTTTCTTACCTTTTCTGTTTCTGCATCGTTAAGGAAGTAGCAACCACGACTTGCGAACTCTGTCTTAACTGCGTCATAGATGTTTTCAAGAACGATAACTGACTGCTCTGAAGCACAAATCATACCGTTATCGAATGTTTTTGAATGAATGATTGAGTTAACAGCAAGAAGAATATCTGCAGATTCGTCAATGATTGCGGGGGTGTTACCTGCACCAACACCGAGAGCAGGCTTACCGCTGGTGTAAGCAGCCTTAACCATACCGGGACCACCTGTTGCGAGGATGATATCTGCTTCTTTCATCACTGTGTTTGTCATTTCAAGAGAAGGAACATCAATCCAGTCGATAATTCCTTCTGGAGCACCTGCCTGAACTGCAGCTTCAAGAACAAGCTTTGCAGCAGCGATTGTGCAGTTCTTTGCTCTGGGGTGAGGAGAGATTATAATTGCATTTCTTGTTTTAAGAGCAAGAAGACATTTGAAAATTGCAGTTGATGTAGGGTTGGTTGTGGGAATAACCGCAGCAACAACACCAATGGGCTCTGCAATCTTTTTTGTACCAAACGCTTTATCTTCTTCAATAATACCGCAGGTCTTTGCATCTTTATATGCATTGTAGATGTATTCGGAAGCATAGTTATTTTTAATAACCTTATCCTCTACAATACCCATACCTGTTTCTTCAACAGCCATTTTAGCAAGAGGAATTCTTGCCTTGTTTGCGGCGGATGCGGCAGCAAGGAAAATTTTATCTACCTGCTCCTGAGTGTAGGTAGCAAATTTCTTCTGTGCCTCTCTTGTACGATCAATAGCTTCCTGAAGCTTTTCAACACAATCAACAATTTCGTAGTTCATGTCCATTATATCCTCCTAATAATAATTACATTGTTTGGATGGGCTTTGTTCGTACTTCGCCCTCGTTGGCTTTGTTATTATTTTAACAACCTTTGTAGGATTATGGAATTCTTAAAACATATAAGCGGTATTATCAAAAATGATAACACTCAAAGGAATAAAAAAACCGACTTGAGTACAATATACTCAAATCGGTAAAAAACATTGATACAGAATTTTATTTTTTCAGATGTTTTCTCTTGGATTCACACAAAGAAGTAATAAATTGGCGATCAAGTTTTGTAAGCTTATATCCGTTTTTATAAATTAAAACATCTTTATATACCTTTTTATTGTCACCGCATTTCTTCTGAACTAAATTATATCGTTCAAGAAGACTTTGGGGTGCAGGAGAAACCCACATAAATGTTTCGGGGTTCATTGATAACAAATCGAACTGACTTGCTCTTTCAAAAATAAAAATTCTTCGGTTGATATTATCAGGCAATTCTTCTTTAACAACCTTCGAAAGTGGCATTGAGGGAACATAAGGGTCTGCGTGGGCAATTTCTATGTAATCTTTTAAGTCGTCATACGATATGTTTTCTTTTTTTGCCAACGGATTATCTGCACTCATAATAAGAGAATATGTAAATTCCGTTACTAACTCATACTGAAATCCTTTTTCTTCAAGCATTGATTTAAAATATTTATCATAATTTTCAGCATAACGTATTATACCTAATTTATAATCATGCTCAAGCATATTGCGGATTGTTCGCTGGGAGTTGGTTTCTTTATAAAATATTTCCGCTGCATCACCGGTCAGTGATTTTGAGAATTCTGCAAAGGCTTCAGAAATATAACAAGCTCTGGGAACAGAAATAGAAAACTCCTGTTTTTTAGCTGTGCCTTTTTTATAGAAATCCTCAACCTGCTCAATCTGACCGAGAATTCTTTTGGCAAAGTTTATGAACTGCTCTCCGTCAGGAGTAAGCTCCATGCCTTTGGTGGTTCGTTCAAAAATAGATATACCAAGGTCTGCTTCAAGCTCTTTAATTGAACGGCTTATGTTTGGCGTTGCAATAAGTAAGGTTTCAGATGCTTTACCCAAAGAACCGAGCCTTGCAACTTCAACAGCATATTTCATATGTAATAAATTCAACCACATCACCACCGGTATTTTTCTTGATTATATCACTAAGCTTTTTAAAAAGCAATAATTACAAAGTGCGGTTACGCTTATTCTTTGATTTATGCAGTAAAAATTTTGAACATAGGTAAACACTGAACACATTTCCATTTTACTTTTACAAAGCAATATGTTAGCATAAATTTAAAATAATTTGTAAGATTTTCTTTTTTCTGCAGTCATATAAGTGAAAGGTGGTGGTAACGATATGGATTTTGAAGAAATTTACAAAACTTTTTTCAATGATGTGTTTGTTTATATTCGTAAGCTCTCCGGAGATGAAAATATTGCTGAAGAAATAACAAGCCAGACTTTTTTCAAAGCTTTGAGTTCAATTAATAAGTTCAGAGGCGAATGTGATGTTCGTGTTTGGTTATGCCAGATAGCAAAAAATTGTTATTTTACATACTTAAAGAAAAACTCAAAAACTGAAAATATTGATGATATTCAAGTTTTAAATATACAAGATTTCACTTGTGATATTAATCAAATAATCAGTAACCAAGAACAATCCAAACTCATTCAGAATGCTCTTCATACTATTCCCGAACCATATAAAGAAGTATTTATGTGGAGAGTGTTTGCTGAACTAAATTTCAAAGAAATCGGACAAATTTTTGATAAATCCGATAACTGGGCATGCGTTACCTATCACCGAGCAAGAAATATGATTAAAGAAAAATTGGAGGAAACGAATCTATGAAAAATGAATGCAACATTATAAAAGATATTTTACCTCTTTATGCTGAAAAAATGGTCAGTGAGGATACAGTTGATTTTATTGAAGAACATTTGAAAAATTGTCCGGCTTGTTCTTCTGATTATCAGAGTATGCAGAAAGCAACTAACTTTTCTGCTGAAAGAAAAGAAATCAATGAAGAAGCTATTGTTAAGGTTATAAAGAAACTCAGAAAAAAACTTATAAAAAGAATATGTGTTTCCACAATATCGATATGTCTTGCTGTTTTAGCTGTTGTTGTTTCTCTTCAGGTTTTTCCTGTTTACAGGGTTTACCAA
>JAZUSD010000116.1:0-49159 GCA_045606545.1 Acutalibacteraceae bacterium
CACAGACAGCCCTATACAAAGGTTGAAATTTCAGCTATTAATGCATAATCAATGATTAATGTAAAATTTTTTCATTCTGAAAACGGTGCGCCTTTCGGTTTTTCTTTTAAAGGTCACGCAGGTTATGCCGCTCATGGTAGCGATATAGTTTGCGCTGCAATTTCTTCCGTTGCATATATGACTGCTAATACTATCATCGAAATAATGAAAGTAGATGCAGATGTTGATGTTAAGGAAGACGGAGAAATGACTTTGAGAGTTTCCGAAGAAAGCGCAGAAAAAACAAAAGAACTATTGCTTGGCCTGGAGCTTCATATTAATGAGCTCAAGAAGCAATATCCCAAAAATGTTACGATAACTACGGAGGTGTAACGAATGCTTAAAATCAATATCCAGTTATTTGCTCATAAAAAAGGTATGGGTTCAACTCGTAACGGCCGTGATTCCGAATCAAAAAGACTCGGTGCTAAAAGAGCAGACGGTCAGTATGTTCTTGCAGGTAACATCCTTGTAAAACAGAGAGGCACAAAAATCCACCCCGGTACAAATGTTGGTAAGGGTAAAGATGACACACTCTTTTCACTTATTGATGGTCAGGTTCGCTTCGAGCGTCTTGGTAGAGACCGCAAGAAAGTAAGCGTTTATCCTGTTGAGCAATAATTAAATTGTAAGAAATCATCTCATCTGAAAAGATGGGATGTTTTTTTATACCTTTTTAACACTTTTTCTTTTGGTATTTTATTGCAAATATAAATGTAATGTGTTAAAATTATATAGATTATAATATAACTCACTTAGGACGTGATTACAATGAGAAAAACAAGTGCAAATATTGGTTTTATCGGTATCAGCGGACGAGGCTCAGGTATGTTGGGACTTCTTTTGCAGGTAGAGGGTGTTAAGGTTCCTGCAGTTTGCGACCTTATTCCCGAAAGAGCTGAAAGAGGTATTGAAATTGTTGAAGAAGCAAACAACAAGGAATACCCTGTTCACGCTTATCTTGATTATAAAGAAATGCTTGAAAAGGAAGACCTTGATGCAGTTGTTATTGCAACAACCTGGATTACTCACGCAAGAATTGCAGTCGATGCAATGAAAGCGGGTTGCCATGTTGCAACAGAGGTTGGCGGTGCAGCATCGGTTGAAGAATGCTGGCAGATGGTAAGAACAAGTGAAGAAACAGGCAAAATCTGTATGCTTCTTGAAAACTGCTGTTATTGCCGTAACGAAATGGCAGTCTTCAATATGATAAGACAAGGTCTTTTCGGTGAAATAGTACATATGGAAGGCGGTTATCGTCACGATTTGCGTGATGAAATTGCCCTCGGCAGAGAAAATATTCACGGCAGACTATTTAACTTTATGAACAGAAACGGTGAGCTTTATCCTACTCATCAGTTAGGCCCGATTTCTAAGGCTCTCAGAATTAACAGAGGTAACCGCTTCTTAACTGTTAACTCTGTTGCAAGTAAGGCAAGAGGTCTTCACCAGTGGATTAAAGATAATAAAGGCGAAGAATATGACCTTTATAACACAGATTTCAAATGTGGTGATATTGTTACAACAATTATCAAATGTGCAGGCGGTGAAACAATTAAATTAACTCACGACTGTACTCTTCCTCGTCCATATACCCGTGACTATGAAGTTCAGGGTACAAAGGGTATCTATTCCGAGCCTGAGGACGGAAAAGGCAGAATTTACATTGACGGTACCCATACAGAGCATCAGAGCTGGACTCACGAATGGGATGATTTTGCTCCCTGGAGAGAAAAATATGAGCATCCTTTATGGGTAGCTTATGAAAAAGGCGGAATAAAAGCAGGCCACGGCGGTATGGATTACCTTGTTCTTTCCGCTTTCGTTGATGCAGTTTATGAAGGTGAGAAACCTCCCATTGATGTTTATGATACTGCAGCTTGGATGGTTATCACTTGCCTTTCTGAACAGTCAGTTGCAATGGGTGGCGCTCCCGTTCCGGTTCCTGATTTCACAAACGGAAAATGGATTGACAGAGAAGACTTCCGTCGCGGAATGTATTGTCTTGAAGAAGTTTGCGATGAATGCTTCGAGAAAGTTGAGGAATAATTTATGAAATATTATATCGGTGTTGACGGTGGCGGGACAAAAACCGCATTTGCCCTTTTTGATGAAAACAAAAATGTAATTGCGCAGAATGAAACTGAAGGCTCAAACCATGAAAACCTTGAGGGTGCAATTCCTCAGGCAGCAGGCATTATTGCAGGTGGTATCAATGGTCTTTTAGATAAAGCAAACCTTAAATTTGATGATATCAGCGGAATTTTAATGGGTCTTGCAGGTATCGACCATCCTTATCAGCACGATGAAATGCAGGTTGAATTAGGAAAGCTTGGCATTACAGGTGCAAGAATTTATAACGACGGTTTTATCGTTATTAAAGCAGGTGTTGGCGCAGGCGCAGGTATTGGTTATAACTGTGGTACAGGTACTTGCTGTAACTGCCTTGATAATGATGGCAATATGCTTCAGATTGGTGGTTTTGATGTGCTTTCAGGTGACAAAGGTAATGGTCACTGGGTTGGTGCTCAGGCATTCAAAATTATGTATGATGAGCTTTGCCTTGGTAAAGTAAAATCCCGGATTACTGCTTTGATGGGCGAAAAAGCAGGCATTAAGGATAGAGCAACACTCCTTGATGCAATTGCAGTTCTCGAGGATGAAGAAAAAGGCGAGGATTTCCTAAGAATGCTTATTGTTTCATTCTTTGAAGCGGCAAACAATGATGATGGAGAAGCACTTAAGGTTATTGAAGAAATGGCTCAGAGAGGTGCAGATTTCATTTGTGGTCACGTTAACGGAATGAACTTCGGTGACGAAATAAATGTTGTTCTCTCAGGTTCAATTCACACAAAGCTTCCCTCATATAAATATACTGACAGAATGGCAGAGCTTGTTGCTGAGAGAACAGGCAGAAAGTTCAATTTTATTAAACTTAACTGCGCTCCTGTTACAGGTTGCATCAACTGGCTTCTTGAAGACTAATAAAAGATAAATAGTATTTTATATCTGAAAGGACTTGAAATAAATGAAAGAAATTAATTTAACAGTCATTGGTTCAGGTAGTACATATTGCCCCGAACTTATTTATGGTTTTATTGAAGCAAAGGATTCTCTTAAACTTAAAAGAGTTGCTTTTATGGATATTGACGAAAGAAAACGCACTATTGTTGGCGGTCTTTGTGTTCGTATGCTTAAAAGTGCGGGTATTGACTGCGAAGTTGTTATGACTGATGACCTTGACCTTGCCTTACAGGGTGCAGATTTTGTTGTTACCCAGATTCGTGTCGGTAAGCTTCCTTGCCGTCACATTGATGAATCAATTCCTTTAAAACATGACCTTATAGGTCAGGAAACAACCGGTATAGGTGGTTTCTTCAAAGCACTCCGTACCATTCCTGTAATGAAAAATATTGCAGAGAGAATTGAAGCGATTTGCCCTGATGCTTGGCTTATTAACTTCACTAACCCTTCAGGTATTATTTCCGAATTCCTTATTAACCACACAAATGTTAAAACAATGGGTCTTTGCAATGTTCCCATTGCAATGATTGATGATGTTAAAGCCGCAGTTGGTGAGGATGCAGATATTACATATCTTGGTCTTAACCACCTTAGCTGGATTACATCTGTTAAGGTTAACGGTGAAGAAAAATTTGATACAATTTTCGATGATAACTTTGCTCCTACAGTAATGAAGAATATTCACGATGACGGTTTTGATATGGAATGCCTTGCTGCTTGCAAAGGTTTCCCATCATCATATCTTCAGTATTACTACAGCCGTGCAGCAAAGCTTGCTCACTTAAAGCAGGGGTCCAAGAGCCGTGCACAGGTTTGTATGGAAATTGAAGAACAGCTTCTTGAGCTTTACAGCGATAACGAGCTTGTTATAAAACCAGCTCTTCTTGAACAGCGCGGTGGTTATAAATATTCTCTTGCAGCAGTTTCTCTTATTGATTCTATTGCAAATGATAAGCAGGATGTTCACGTTGTTAACATCAAAAACAACGGCACACTTCATTTCATGGATGATGACGATATTGTTGAAATTGCCGCAGTTATCGGTAAAGATGGTGCAAAGCCCGTTCCTGTTGGTGAGTTCGATAACCGTCATATCATCAGCCTTATGAGAACAGTTAAATCCTATGAGAAATATACTGTTGATGCAGCTATGAAGGGCTCTGATGAGGACGCTATGAACGCTCTTATGCTTCATCCTCTTTGCGGTGACTTTGCTCAGGCAAAATCCTGCTATGAAGAAATGAAAGAAGCACATAAGGAATATCTTCCACAGTTCTTCAAAGACTAAGGAGTTTTTAGTATGGCTAAAAATAAAAAAGCACCCAAGCAGGAAGTTATTCCTGAGGGAATGAGCAGAAAAGATTATGCTGATGCGACTTTCAGAAAAAAAGTTACTACTATAAATCTTTGTATTCTCGGTGCTTTTATTATCGGTGTTATCGCCGTTATTGTTGCAGGCTGGTACAACACAAAGCTTGAAGACCAAAGATTTGAACAAATTGAACAGGCTTTCTTTGAAGAGAGAGACTCTGTAAAATCTGCACTTGAAAAGATAGAAAAAGACGGCGGTTCTCACGATGATAAAAGTCAGGTGAAGATTGAGGTTACTGACGAAACCTTCTATTATTGGATTACTACGCTTGATGACTCTTATCAAACCCAGGATAAGGATGTATATGGCGCTTTCGGTGGTGCTGAAATTCATCTTCAAGGTATGTTCTATACTAAAAAGCTTGAAGGCGGAGCAGTTCAATATTGGGTATATAGAAACCATGCCCATGATGGTCACAATCATAGTAACCATGATCACAAAGAGGGTGAAATTGATACGTCCGAAATGATACCCATTGAGGTTATTTTCGATGATGATGTTGAAATTCCCGAAGATGGCACATGGGTTGATGTAAGAGGTATTGTAGGTCCTGACTCAACAAAAAACCTTTCCGGTATCAGATATGCAGAAATGACATTGATGGATGAACCCGGTCAGGAATATGTAGAATAAAAAATAGTGTCCGTAACAAGTTTTTTTGAAAACTTGTTACGGACACATTAGTTTTAATTAGCAGAAAGGATTTTCTGTTTTGTATGGGAGAGCTTTGGGCTGGTTATAACCAATTTCAGTTACACCAAGGTATTTGAACACTTCAAAGAGTGCTTTGCCGTGGTGACCGAATGCAACTGCGCCATGGTGGGGGAAGTTACCTTCAATAAGCACGTGACGATAGAATCTGCCCATTTCGTTGATTGCGAAAACACCGATACCACCGAAGGAACGGGTTGCAACAGGAAGAACTTCACCCTGAGCAACGTAAGCGCGAAGCTCACTTCCTGCAGTTGACTGCAAACGGAAGAATGTAATATCACCGGGAGCGATATCGCCTTCAAGAGTACCGTTTGTGAATTCTTTGGGAAGAGCTCTTGCCATAATCTTCTGATATTTCATTTCGCAGAAGGAAAGCTTGCAAGCAGGGGTGTTACCACAATGGAAGCCCATAAATGTATCTGTGAAGCTATAAGGTGTTTTACCTGCGATTTCTGCATCATACATATCGCGAGGAACAGAGTTGTTAATATCGAGAAGAGTTACAGCATCGTTGCTTACGCAAGCACCGATATATTCGGAAAGAACACCGTAAATATCAACCTCACAGGAAACAGGAATACCGCGTGAAGCAAGACGGCTGTTTACATAGCAGGGAACGAATTTGAATTCGGTCTGGAATGCGGGCCAGCATTTACCTGCAATTGCAACATATTCTCTTGAACCCTTGTGAGCTTCAACCCAGTCAAGAAGAGTGAGCTCGTACTGGGCAAGTTTTTCAAGGATTTCAGGTTTTTTGTTACCTGCGCCAAGCTCATTTTCCATATCCTTAACAACTTCAGGAATTCTTTCATCACCTGCGTGAGCATTAAAGGATGCGAAAAGGTCAAGCTCACTGTTTTCTTCAATTTCAACGCCTAAATCGTGAAGGCATTTAATTGGAGCGTTACAAGCGAGGAAATCCTGAGGACGAGGACCAAAGGAAATAATTTTAAGATTTTTAAGAGCGAGAATTGTTCTTGCGATAGGAACAAATTCGCTGATCATTTTTGCACAATCTGCTGCATCACCAACGGGATATTCGGGTATGTAAGCCTTAATATTTCTCAATTTAAGGTTGTAGCTTAAGTTGAGAACACCACAGTAAGCATCGCCTCTGCCGTCCAGAAGATCGTTCTGGCTCTCTTCTGCTGCTGCGCAATACATAACAGGACCACCGAAATGCCTTGCAAGAAGAGTTTCAGCGGATTCAGGACCGAAGTTGCCGAGGTAAATAACAAGAGCGTTACAACCTACATTTTTAACATCTTCACAAGCCTTGAGCATGTCTTTTTCGTTTTCAATGCAAACGGGACATTCATAAATTTCACCGTATTTTGCATATTCTTTCACAATTGCAGAACGTCTGCCTTCGGAAAGAGTCATAGGGAAGCAGTCGCGGGAAACGGCTACAATACCCAATTTTACGTTAGGCATATTAATCATAATTATTACCTTCCTTAAAAGTATTAAATAACAAAATTATTTTACGATATATTGGCTTTATATGTCAATACAAAAAACTTAATAAACCTTAATCCATTCTATATCAGGTATATCTCTTGCAGCAGATATTCTTATTTTAATTTCATCAGTTTCGAAATTATCAATTTTTAATATTTTTCTACTTCCGACAGTTGTACTCTGAGCAATTTCTTGCCATAAACTATCTCTATTTTTTACAAAAACTATGAAACTTTCAATTCTTTGACCCTCGCTTATTCTTTCAGCGAGTTCGACGTATTTGACAGTTTCTTTTTTGTTTAATTTCAAGGTGTATTCAGGTTGAGTCTCACCAAAGCCTTCGAGAGTTTGGAATTCTATGCCTTCTGCAAGATTAGTTTTGAATTCATTTCTTAAAAGTTCGCCTAATTCCTTTAATATTTCCAAATCCCTAGGGTCAAATTTGCCGTTTGGCATAGGGGGAATATTCAAATTGAAAACAGAATTGTTACCAACTGTTCGGAGATATGTATCAAAAAGCCTTTTCAATGAATGTGGCTCTTCATTTTCGTGGTAAAACCAACCTGGTCTTATGGACATATCTGTTTCCGAGGGTGCAAAAACAAGACCTTTTGAATACATAATCTGTTGTAAACTACCGATTGTAATATCGGTATTATATAAAAACTCAAGACTGCCATCTATTAAAGGTCCGTTTGTTTGAGGGTTATTCATCGGGCAAAGCTCCATTGGTACAACTGCCCATTGGGCAAAGGGGGCAATACCTGCTTCATTACCGCACCAACGGATTGTTCCACCATCGTGGAAAATATTTGCCTGAGGTTGATATTTGTTTATAAGCTCAATATAACCCTCAAAATCATAAACCTGCTTTTTACCGTTTGGCCCTTCACCGCATGCACCGTCGAACCATACATAGAAAATCTCGCCATAGTTTGTTAATAGCTCAGTAAGTTGATTTTTATAATATGTATTATATTCATCAGTACCATAGTATTTTGAGTTTCTGTCCCAAGGGGAGAGATAGAAACCGAATTTCAGTCCGTATTTTTTACAGGCTTCAGAAGCTTCTCTGACAATATCGCCCGTACCGTTTTTGTAGGGGCTGTTTTTCATTGAATGCTCGGTATATTCTGTTTGCCAGAGGCAGAAACCATCGTGATGCTTTGCAGTAAGAACCATTCCTGTCATTCCGGCATCTTTAATAGCCTTTGCCCATTGTTCGCAATCAAGCTCTGTTGGATTGAAGATGGCAGGGTCTTCCGTGCCGTCGCCCCATTCAAGATTTGTATATGTATTAGGACTGAAATGCACGAAAGCGTAAAAGGGAGTTTCTCTTAAATGCCTTAATTGATTTTCACTTGGTACAACATTAGCTGCATTTTTCAAAAATTCTTTGAAATCCATTTTATTTATCCTTTACTTCTAAAATCTTTTCTTTGCTGAACGCTAACCACATCATAAGAACTATTGCAGAAAAAATTGCCATAGAGTGTTGAAAACCGTGGTTAGAGAAAAGGTGGATGCAATCAGGTGTACCGATAATAAGATAAACAATATTTATATACGCAACAAAGAAGAACAATAATAAGCCAAAATATTTTTGAAGGTGGGTTTTTGAAGCGTTTAATCCGCAGAATTTTACAAGAACTCCAACAAATCCGATTGCAAATAAAACGGCAATAACAGTTGCGATAATCATAAAATCAGAATCTTCATATCTTACAAGAACAGGTCTTACGATGTTTACGCCAATCATAAATAATGTGCCGAGAATGAAAGTGAGAAATGCTTTGGTTTTTTCAGGAACTTTTTGGAAAGCAAGTTCGGGAACATCGGTTTGAGGTTTAAGTTTTAAAATGAAAGCAGTGATAATTCCGCCTGCTATGAAGCCTGTGAAATATTCCCAACAACCCCAAGAGTAGAAAAATTCGGGAAGATAGGGAGCGTGAAGCTCGTGATAACCGCCGTTTCCGAAATAGAAGAAAAGGTCTGCAACTGTGATACCAATTGCAAAAGCAGAGCAAACGACTGCGCCTGTTTTTGCAGAAGTTTTATCTTTAATGATAAAGCGAACAGTTAAAAGAGAAGCAATTGCTTTGATTGTTGCAGTTATAACATCGCAGGACTGAAAATAGTTCCTTCCGCCATCAATTTTCTTTGCCCAGGAAACATCCTTAAAATGCTCCATATAAACACTATATGCAGAACCCTCAATATTCTGAATTTCCAAGCCTTTTTCAAAAAGTTCGGCTGCTTCAGGTTGAACTGCATTTAAAATAAAAGGGGAAATAACCGCACTCGCAATTAAATCGGTTATGTAAAAAACTGCAAGAAGAATAACGAAGTCTTTTAACTTCCATTGTTTTTCGCTGAAACCGCGACCAAGCATAATTCCAAAAATGGAAGCAAGACCAAAACCTAAGCAGAGCATTAAAAAGATAGCAGAACCAACAGATGTATAAACATCGATACCGCCGTTAATCCAATCTTCTGCATCATAAATAATTCCTGTTATCTGGCTCAAAAGAGTACCCCAACCGGGAGTTGTGAGCATAAAGGAAAGAGCAGTAAGGGAAAGCCAACCAATATCAAGCTTCTGACGGTTTCCTTTAATTACAATAATGAACATTGTGAAAACAAAGCCTGCATTTAAAAGTCCCCAGGATGAACCCCAACCGTGCTCACCACGAACACGCCATAAAAGACCCATAAGCAGTGCACCAAGCAATACTGTAAAAATATTTTTTAATACTGTGTTTTCTTTTTTCATTTTACCACCCTTTTCATAGAGTTTATATACAAATTATACTTTAAAAAATATGTAAATGCAACTTTAACAATATGTGAATTTGTTGAAAAGTTTAAATTTTTATGCTATTCTAAAATAAAAAGAAAGAGGAGGAATATCAATGAAAAAATTTAAAAGCGTTATATGGGGAATTGTTCTTGTGGTTGTTGGTGTGATTATCGCCCTTAATGCACTTGAAATTACTGATGTTGACATATTTTTCGATGGTTGGTGGACTTTGTTCATAATCGTTCCATGTTTTATAGGTGTATTCACTTCAAGAGAAAAATTCGGTAGTATTTTAGGTGTGGCAGTAGGCGTTTTTCTGCTTCTTTGCTGTCAGGATATTTTAGAATTTTCCATGCTTTGGAAATTAGGTCTTCCTGTTATCATTGTTGCAGTTGGTCTCAAAATGATTTTTGGAGGACTATTCAGAAGAAAAACTGAAAAGGTCTTTGAGAATATACAGATTAATGGTGGAGATGCTAAAAAATTCGGTGCTGCTTTTTCAGGAACTCAGGCAAACTTTTCAGGAGAAATGTTTTACGGAACAGAGCTTAATGCCATATTCGGTGGTGTTGATTGCGATTTGAGAGGTGCGTTTATTGAGCAAGACTGCGTAATAAAAGCTAATGCAGTTTTTGGCGGTATTGATATTTATGTTCCCGAGGGCGTTAATGTTAAGGTTCATTCAACCTCAATTTTCGGCGGGGTGGATAGCCAGAATCATAAAAATTCACCTGAAAACCCACATACAATATTTGTTAATGCAAACTGCCTTTTTGGCGGAGTTGATATTAAGTAGCGTATAATAAAAAAGTTGCAGTAATCAAAACTACTGCAACTTTTCTTTTTTTATTCTTTTTTCAAACACGAAGAAGCATATAAATAGGGCTATGAATGTTATTAACCAGGAAAGAGGGTAGGAGAGATATAAATTCCAAAGCTCTTGTTTTAATGGGTAGCCTGTATAGAGCCACAGAACTCTTATACCGCAAGCACCTAAAAGGGTAATTATCATTGGTTCAATGGATTTTCCCATGCCCCTGATCTGACAGCCTGAAACATCCATAATACTGCAGATAAAATAGGTTGTCATCATTATATAGAGCCGTTGCTTGCCCATTTCTATAACTTCCGGTTCTGTGGTGAAAATGCCGATTATCTGCTCGGGGAAAATAAGACCAACAGCACCAAAGCAAACACTTATTAAAAGAGCAAAGCCCATGCACATAAAATATACTTTTCGCAGATTTTCATATTTTTTTGCGCCCATATTCTGGGAAGAGAAAGTCATTGCAGTCTGTGCTACTGCATTGGTGCAGGTGTAGATAATGGCATCGGCATTCTGGGCGGCAGTATTTCCTGCCATGGCAACAGAACCGAAGGTATTGATAGTTGATTGAATAAGCACATTTGAGAATGAGAAAAGACTGCTCTGAAAACCTGCCGGAAGACCTATTCTTATTATGTCTTTTAATTCTTCTTTATAAATTCTGACCTTTTTGAAATTAAGTCTGCAGGCATTGTCAATATTTTTTAATCTTATAACAATGAGAATAGCAGAAATATACTGTGCAACTATTGTGGCAATTGCAACACCTGCTACATTATAATGAAAGCCAATAACAAGAATCAGATTAAGAACTACATTTATAATTCCCGTGAATCCAAGAATGAAAAGAGGGCGTTTGGTATCACCTGTAGCACGGACGATTGATGCACCGAAATTATAAACTAAAGAACCTGGTGCACCTAAAAAATAGATTTTTAAATACAGGGTTGCAAGAGGTAAAACATTTTCGGGCGTGCCCATAAGCTTGAGAAGCTTTCCTGACATAAAAAAGCCGAAAAGACAAACAGCAAAACCGGAAGCAACACTTATTGCCATAGCGGTATGGACGCTTTTATGAATTCTGTCGTTAGAATTTGCACCGATATGCTTTGCGGTTACAACTCCGGCACCTGTTGATAGACCAACAAAAAGATTAACTATAAGGTTAACAAGGGAACTTGTTGAACCTACTGCTGCAAGAGAATCGCTACCTGCAAAGCGTCCAACAACCATAACGTCGGCAGCATTGTAAATAAGCTGCAAAACGCCTGTTAACATAAGTGGAATTGAAAATATGAGGATTTTCTTAAAAAAGGGTCCTGTTGTCATATCGAGAATGCCACGTTTATTCACAAAACCACCTCCAAAATGTATTTGCAAAAAATATTATAATACGAAAAAACAAAAAAATCATTAAATTAAGAAAAATTTTCTTGATTTTTTAGTTTTAGGTTGCTAGAATATTTTTTGCAAATTTTTAGTAAAGGAGAAATTACTATGTGGTTTTGGTTCTCAATTATCGCCCTCATTTGTTGGAGCGGTTCCGATTTGTTTTCTAAAATCGGTTGCGCAGATAATTCCGACAAATACAGTCATTTGAAGATGGTTACCGCGGTTGGTGCGGTTATGGGTCTTCACGCTTTGTATGAAATATTTGCAAAAGGCGTACCAATAGACATAGGCTCTCTTCTTAAATATTTACCCGTTTCTGCACTTTACATTCTCTCTATGGCAATCGGCTATGTTGGTCTTCGTTATATTGAGCTCTCAGTTTCTTCACCAATATGCAATTCTTCAGGAGCACTTGTTGCAGTGCTTTGCATTATAATGGGTGATAAATTAGCAACACCTCAGTATATTGCAGTTGCACTTGTTTGCCTTGGCGTTATCGGTCTTGGCTTTGTTGAAGCGAGAGAGGATGAAGCCTTAAGAATTGAAAGGCAGAAAAAGGCTAACTATAAATATTCAAAAAGTGCTTTAGCAATTATCTTACCGCTTCTTTATTGTTTGCTTGATGCTCTCGGAACATTTGCAGATAGTATGGTTCTTGAAACCCTTGATGAAGATGTTGCAAACGTTGCTTATGAGCTTACATTTCTTGCTTGCGGTATTGTTTGCTTTATTTATACTAAATTTATTAAAAAGCAAAAATATCTTCCTAAAAAGGAAGCACCCAAATATGTTGGTGCAATTTTTGAAACTGCAGGTCAGTTTGCTTACATATATGCTCTTGCAGACAGTGAGCATGTTGCAATGGCGGCTCCAATTATTTCCGCTTATTGTGTTGCATCAGTTATCTGGGGCAGAATTTTCCTTAAAGAAAAGCTTTCAGTTAAGCATTATATTATGATTGCAACGGCAGTTGTTGGTATAGTTATTCTTGGTCTTTATGATGCTTAATTATTAATAAAGTTACAACCCCTTGGATTTCTTGAAAATCCAAGGGGTTGATTTGTTTATTCTTCTGTTGGTGTTTTCTCTATAGGTTCTGCAATGGGTTCAACAACAAGCTCTTCATCAGGTTCTGCATCTACAGGTTCAGTCGGTTGAGTGATGGGTTGGTCAACCGGTTGTGTGTATTGCTGTTGGAAAGGTTGCTGAATAGGTTGCTGAGTATAAAATGTGTTACCCATTGGCATACCGTCAGGTCTGTAAACAACATTTTTAGGTTGTTCATAATACTGTGTCTGATACTGAGCCCGAGGGTCAACGAATTCATAATCTGGAATGTCGTTGGGAGTTATCGTACCTTTTGCCAAGGCTTCAAGGCGGATTTCTGAGAAAAATTCAACGAATGTTGCCTGTATATAAGGATTTACATAGAAAATATTTAATAATCCCATTGTAAAAATGGAAAGCAATTGCCAACCGATAAAAGATATGGATAATTCGAAAAGTCGCCATTTGTTACCATCCATAAGTGTTTTGCTTAAGCGTTTAGCTTCATCTTTGTCTATATCCGGGCGAACTGCAAGAATATAGTCAATTGCCCAATATTCATAGGATTTAATGATACCCGGAATTATAAAAACTAACATCCAGAGAAATATAGAAATATCTCTTGAAAAAGTTGCTTTAGCAATATTAATATTGGTTTTATCCTTTAAGTTTTCAAAAACCTCGTGAATTTGCACAGGTTGATTTTTTCTTGATTTAAGAAAATATCTTATACCACCGCAACGGAAAGAGGCGAAAACAAGATAACCTAATACGGATGCCACTACAATTACTGCAATTATAGTTATTATAATTGCTATGGCAATAGGCTCTTGAATAAATTCATCAAAGAAGAAGTCAGCGTTTCCCCCACCACCGAATAAACCTTCAAAAGAAGTGTCATCAGCACTTGATGTGCTGAGTGAAAAATTAAAGGTAGGTGAAGCTGTGGCTGTACCTGTGAAAGCCATCAGAAATGCAACTAAAACGCTATACCAAAAATTTTTCTGAAACAAAGCTTTACCAGCTTGTTTAAGTTGTTTTCTGTCCATAAAAGCACCTCCTGAAAATGTTTGTATTTGTTAATCGATTGCTTTAATCTTATAAACTGCAACTCCGTGGGGAGCAACGATAGTCTGAATTTTATCTTTTAAAGAGAATGTTTGATTTTCCCAAAGGTTTGTTGCTTCATAAGAACTTTTTATTGGTAAATCAACAAATGGGTCGCTATGAAGCTTTGCAAGTGAAATTGACATTTCTCTGGGTTTATTTGATTTATTGAAAAGGCAGACTGCAAGTTCGTGATTTTCCAAGGGTTTAGCGAGAATATCACTTACACCATCGCTGAAAATGCGCTTTGCCTGAATACCTCTCTTATCCTGATCAATGGCAATAAGCTCTTTGTTCTTAAGAATTTCAAGAACTTTATTCTCCTCATCAACAGAGCCGTCAGGGTTAATGAATTTTCTTATATCGTTACCGAGAATAAGGGGTGCTGCCATCATACACCAAAGTGAGAAATGAGTTTTATTTTCTTCCATATTAAGCTTGCCAACGCCAACCTCAAGCATATCGGGGTCATTCCATGAACCAACCTGTGCATATTTATAAAGGCGTACATTCATTTCATAAATAGCAAGCATTGATGCCCAGAAGGGCTTTATATCGTGGGTGGTTCGCCAAAGGTTACCTGCCTTTGCGCCCCATTTCCAAGGCTGATTCATACCCCATTCGCAAAGCGAATAGCAAATGGGCTTTTCGGGTGTGCCGTTTTTTTCTGCATATTCTTTGGTTGCTCTTTGAAGCTCTCTTCCCATAAGAGTATATTGACGTTGTGCGGAATCCATTCGGGATGCAACAGGGTTATAGAATTTCAGTGTGTTGAAGCCTTTTTTCAAAGTAACAACAATCTGAAGTCTTCCGTCAGGTGTGAAACCTTTTGAAGATGGGAAATAACAGTCATATTCCTTTTCTCCGTTTACCTGACAAACAAGGAATTTTCTGATATTACCGCCTTTTCTGAAGACCATTGTAAGACTGTAATCACCATCTTCGGGAACTTCAATTGTATCAAAAAGAAGAGCGCCCAAGCCACCGCAAAGGTTACTTACCATATATCCACTTTCAACTTTTTCGTCGGCAACGATTTTTGCACCATTAAGAACTATTCCGTGCTCCGCCTGCATTTCAAGGAAATCTTCTTCACCGGGCTTTCCGAGCGTGATTTTTATAAGAGAGGGTGCAATTGTGGGAATTGCTTCATTATGGCAGAAATCGTATTTAAAATATTCAACGCCCCATTCTGCAAGGGTATCTGCATCAACTGCTTCATTATATAAACTTGCAGGCAAATCTTCACAGGTGAGAGTACCGTTTGAGGTGTAAAGACCAACCTTGAAACCCAACTCATTGATTTCTTCAATAAGCTGTTTCATTCCTCTGGGAAAGCGGGTAAGGTCCCCTTGTAATTTGCCGTCAGGGGTTCTCATTGAACTTTGCCAACAGTCATCAAGGTTAACATATTGATAACCTGCATCAAGAAGACCTGTTTTTTTCAAAGCAATTGCAGTGTCTTTTATAAGTTTTTCATCAATTGAATTTCTGAAGGTGTTCCAGCTACTCCAACCCATTGGGGGAGTGAGGGCAACGCCGTTATTATATTTTTCAACCTCTGCCACGTGAACCTGTGTTGCAGCAAACGCTTTTTTTACAACACAAGCAGGACAGATTTTTTTGCCTTTTAGAGCTTTTCCTATAAGAACTCCCGTTCCTGCACCTGCAAGAATAGAAGCAGTTTTCTTTATATTCATAAGTATCACCTTTCAAAAAAGCCGTCCAAAAGGACGGCTAATAGACTAATTATTCAGCAGCTTCAACTGTTTCTTCAACGGGAGCTTCTGTAGCTTCTTCTGCAGGTGCTTCCTCTACGGGTGTGGCTTCAACTGTTGCGTTGTAAGCCTCTGCAAGCTTGTTGAAGTATTTGATTTTATAAACGCTGCTTACGATGGGGAGAATTCTCCAAATCATTACAAACATACCGCCGTGCTTGAGAGTGATGTTGTAATCCTTAGCTTTCTGATACATTCTTTCAACCATCTGATAGTTCCAAACAAAAGCATAAATTCCGAAGCTGAAAATATCAAGAAGGAAAACGAGAATGTAATGACCGCTTTCTTTATCGTCTCCATCGCAAATTTTGTTAAGGTCGTTAGTCCATTTAGTCCAGAAGAAAAGACCATAAATACCGAGAGTTATAATGTTGAGGAAAATAAATTTACCTGTTTTTCTTTGTTTAATCATAATTATTGCCTCCAATAAGAGATTTATTATCTTATAGTAAATAATACTATAATAAAGTTATAATGTCAACTATAAAAACTAATCACCATTCAACAAAAATTTTGTTGAATGGTGATAATTAATCAGTTATCAAAAAGAGAAAGCTCATCTTTTTTCTGTAGCTCTTTGTATTTTTCAAGTCTTGCTTTGATTTTATCCGCAGGGTTAAGGAGGCTTGAAACAGAGCAATCGTGGTTAAGGGTATCGATAATAAGTGAGCAATATTTACTCATATCAACTTCAAAATACCAAGGCTTTTGAAGGAGCTCAGGAGTTCTATATACAAGGTTTGTTGTAAAAACACCGTTGATAACGCCTGATTCATAGGCTTTGTCAAATTCCTGAAGTCCGTTGCAGAAAAGACCGAAGCTTGTACAAACAAAAATGCGGTTTGCTTTGAGTTCTTTAAGCTTTGTTGCAACCTCAATCATAGAGTCGCCTGAAGAAATCATATCGTCAATAATAAGGCAATCCTTACCCTCAACATCGTCACCAAGGAATTCGTGAGCGAGAATGGGGTTTCTGCCGTTAACAACAACGGAATAGTCGCGACGTTTATAGAACATACCGAGGTCAATTCCAAGAACTGTTGAGTAGTAAATACAACGACCCATACCGCCTTCATCAGGAGAGATAACCATGAGATGATCATGGTCAATTTTAAGGTCTTTGAAGTTTTTGGTAAGTGCTTTTACCATCTGATATGTAGGTGCAACATTTTCAAAACCTTTAAGAGGAATTGCATTCTGCACTCTGGGGTCATGAGCATCGAAAGTGATAATGTTTTCAACACCCATATCAATACAAAGCTCCTGAAGTGCAATTGCACAGTCAAGAGATTCTCTTCTTGAGCGCTTATGTTGTCTGCCTTCATAAAGCATAGGCATAATAACGTTGATTCTTCTGGCTTTGCCTTCAACTGCAGAGATTGCACGTTTAAGGTTTGCATAATGCTCATCGGGGGAGTAGTGGCATTCATAACCATACATATTGTAGGTTAAGCCGTGATTAAAACAATCGCAGATAATGAAAATATCGTAACCTCGAACTGTTTCATGAAGAAGACATTTACCTTCACCGGAGCCGAATCTTGTAAAATCAGCGTCAATAATAAATGTTTCTCTCTGGTAGCCGTAGAAAGCAATAGTTTCTTTATGCTCGCTTTCACGTTCTTCTCTCCATGAAGTGAGATATTTGTTGATTTTTTCTGCAAGCTCCTCACAACCGGGAGTAGCAATAATTCCCAAAGGACCTACGGGAATAGTGTTTGGAATACCGAATGCATCTGCCATCGCCTAAACCTCCGTACATTATTATATTTTATATTGTACTAATTATTCTTACTATTTTCAAGTCAATTCGGCAAAATATAACATTAAAATTTATTGGCATATTCTACCTGCATTTTGTGAAAAGTTACAAAAAATAAAAATAATGATGGAATTCATCAAATTCCACCATTATTATAAACTGAAATCTTCTTTTGAAAAATCACCTGAAAAAGATATAACCTTAGGTTCTCTTTTCAAAGGGTCATATCTAAACTTTTTGCATTTTGAAAAAGACTGCATAATTCCGCCAATCTTACGGCAGAGAACAGTTTCACCATCGCCGACAGGGGAGCCATGCTCACAGTAGGTGCATTGAGGCTCAACAGGTTTATTGAAAATTTTAAGAGCCATAACAACGCCCCCAATCAAAAATAACTTGCACGTTGATTTTAACATATTTTTTTACGGTTATCAACCTCTAAAATCAAAAGTGCGCACATAATAATTAAAATTATTGTAGCACCTATACTGTGATAGAGCGTAAGCGTAGTTGTGCTTGTGCCGATAACTACGCTTGCTTTTTCGTATTGCGGAAATATTTTTAAAAGTACGGAGCAAAAAATTGCGCTTAAGGCAGAATTTATAAGCCTGGAGCAAATTAAATGTTTCATTTCTACTTTGCAGGCAGAAGAATAAGTGGCGCATTGACATATAACCGCAAATCCTCCGAAACCGGAAATTCCTGCAATAACAGGGAGAGAAAGTCCTGCGGCAACAGCATTTTTGCATCCTGTTGTGACTTCGCCAACGGATTTTATGATGTATGACAGTGAATAAGGCAGATTTAAGGCATCGCAAAGAGAAGCGAGAACACAGAAGGTGAGAACCCAACCGCAAACTGCAAACATTCCCTCGCTACCTTTTGATACAGATTTTACAAATATGTTGTTTCCGTTAGCCTTTTGCTGTTGTTTTTCTATTGGGTGCATTTCGTTATTTGACAGGAAACGGCAGAAAAATCCGACAGTTACAGAAGCCAGTAAACAGGAGAAATAAAGAATAAAACCGATTTTTGTGTTTCCTAACATAAATGTTCCAACTGCAGTTATTAAAAAAGCTGGGCTGGGGTTAATGCACCAATAAATAAGCCTTCCCGCATCATTTTGGGAGATTTTTCCGATTTCGTAAAATTCACAGACAGTTTTTGCACCAATGGGATATCCACCTAAAGAACCTAAAATAAATGGAATTACTCCATAACCACTTGTTCTGAAAATTATATTAAAAGGTTTTTCAAATAATTTACTTAGCATCTGAGCTATACTGCTCTGAGATACGTAAGATGAAAGCACCATAAAAGGAAAAAGAGCGGGAATTAAATTGTTGCCTAAAAGCAGAAAGCCGTTTTTTATTCCGTCAGCAGTGTTTTTAGGGTAAATTATAAGGCAAACCCCAATTGCACACACAATCGCTAAATTTACTATATTCTTAAACAATACAGAAGAAAAACGTTTCATTGTTAACACCCCAAAATATTTTATGATTATCAATCATAGAAATATAACAAAGGGGTGATGACTTTGGGATTTAATCCTTTGAAAAATATTTCTGAAAACACGGAGAACGCAGGAATAGAGCTTTTTGGTAACAAAAGGATGATTGTTCTTGATTGTAAATATGTGGTGGATTTCTCGGAAGAGAGCGTTGTGCTTAATCTGGGAAGTATGAATATGAGGGTAAGAGGCGATAGTCTTGTCATATCTTCTTTTTGCTTCGGGCAGACGGATATTTGTGGTGAAATAGTCAGTATTGAATTTGAGAGGGCTTAAAAATGATAGAGGTTTTAAGGCTTATAAAAGGGTATGTTGAGTTCTGCGCAGAGGGTGGATTTCCTGAAAGATTTATTAATCTCTGCAATATAAGAGGAATAAATCTTTGGAATGTAAAAAATGACGGTGTAAAAGTTGTTGCCTTTACAACAGAACGGGAATTTCAGGAATTAAAAATACCTGCAGAAAACTCAGGAATGACCTTAAAAATCATAAAATTCCGAGGTTTAAAAACTTTTTCAAAACGCCATAAATGGCGGTGTGGTGCGGTTTTAGGCGTTGCTTTAGCTTTTTTATTTTGGTTTTTTATGTCAGGATTTATTTGGGAAGTGGAAGTTTTAGCAACAGATGGTGTGAATGTTGAAGCCTTTACAGAAAGTCTTGCGGATTTGGGGGTGAAAATAGGAGCAAGAAAGTCAAAAATTGATATAATTCAGGTACAAAATCAGCTTATGAATGAATACAACGAGCTACTTTGGGTTTCTATAAATATTTTTGGTGGCAAGGCTCAAGTGGAAATGAGCGAATTTATAGAGCAAAAAGAAATAATTGATACTAAAACTCCTGTCAATATCGTCGCGAAGAAAAAAGGGGAAATTGTACTTTTGAAAGGCTACAACGGAGTAAATGCTGTAAAAGAAGGGGATAATGTAACCAAAGGAACTCTTCTTATATCGGGTGTGATTAGAAATTTTGATGGCACAGAAAATTTCACCCATGCCAAAGGTGAAGTTTTTGCAAAAACTAAAAACAGTGAAAAAATAATTTGCCCATATAAAAATAAAGCTTTAACAACTGTCCGGAAGGAATGTAGATATTATATTTACGCTTTTTCTCTTAAAATTCCGTTAACTTTAAAAACCAAAGGTGATTTTCTAACGGAAAGCGATAAGTTTTTGAAGAGTGGAGAAACCGTTTTACCATTCGGAATAATAAGAGAAGATAACTTTTCAACCAGTCAGAATGATATCAAATTTTCATCGGAAGAAGCCAGACTTTCAGGACTTCTTGATAGCGTTAAAAACAAGAGAAAAAAATATAACAAAAGTGAATTGAAAAATGTGGAATATGATTTTGTTGATAAAGAAAATTACGGTGAAATCAACGTTAAAATCAACTGTATTGAAGATATTGCAGAAGAAGTTGAAATATTAATAGAATGATAAAAAACTGTGACTTTTTCATATTTTATTTTTTGAAAAATTGGTGGACATTTACAAAATTTGTGTTATAATTTAGACGTAATAATATAGTTAGATTTATATAAAGAGGGTAATTAAATCGGAACAGATAATTAATGTTGACCGAATGGAGCAGGCAGTGAGTCTTTTCGGTAGTTTTGATGAGAATATTTTAATAATCGAAAAATCCTTTAATGTGGATGTAATCAGCCGCGGTTCGGATATAAAAGTCAATGGTGATCCTGAAAATGTCAGCAAGGCAGTTAAGGCGATTAACGGACTTTTAATGCTTTTAAATCGTGGAGAAACTCTCAATGAGCAAAATGTCAGATACGTCATCTCTCTTGTGGATGACGGCAACGAGGACAAGCTTGTTACAATGAGCGGTGATTGCGTTTGCATCACAAGTAAGGGTAAACCGGTTAAGCCCAAAACGCTGGGGCAGAAAAAATATGTTGAATCTATAAAAAATAATACAATTGTTATCGGTGTTGGTCCTGCAGGTACAGGTAAAACTTACCTTGCAGTTGCAATGGCAGTTAATGCTTTCAGAGCAAAAGAGGTTAACAGAATTATACTTACTCGTCCTGCTGTTGAAGCAGGTGAGAAACTCGGTTTCTTACCCGGTGATTTGCAGAGCAAGGTTGACCCATATCTTCGTCCTCTTTATGATGCTCTTTTTGATATGCTTGGTGCGGAGAATTTCAACAAATACCTTGAAAGAGGAAACATTGAAGTTGCACCCTTGGCATATATGAGAGGTCGAACTCTTGATGACAGTTTTATAATTCTTGATGAAGCTCAGAATACAACCCCTGAGCAAATGAAAATGTTTTTAACCCGAATGGGCTTCAATTCAAAGGTGGTTGTTACGGGTGACGTTACTCAGATTGACTTACCTGACGGCAAACGTTCAGGTCTTGTTGAAGTAACAAAAATCCTTAAGAATATGGAGCAGATTGATATTGTTCGTTTTACAGGACAAGATGTTGTAAGACACAAGCTTGTTCAGGATATAATCAGAGCCTATGAAAAATATGAGGAGGCAAAGAAAAGAAAATGAAAGAGAAAATTAAAGTTATTATCACCAATGACCAGAAAGAAGTTAAAATTCCTACAGGTGTCAGAATGCTTGTAAGACGTTGCTGTAATGCAGTTCTTACTTTCGAAGATTTTTCTGAGCCTGCAGAAATCAGCGTAACTTTCGTGGATGATGAAAGAATTCATGAAATTAACAAAGAGCATCGCAACATTGATAGCAGTACAGATGTTTTATCGTTCCCCTTAGGAGAAAACGGAGAATATGACAGAAATCTTGATACAGGTGCATGTCTTTTGGGTGATATTGTTATTTCTGTTCCCACTGCAGTTCGTCAGGCAAAAACCTACGGACATACACTTCAAAGAGAAATCGGCTTTCTTACAGTTCATTCAATGCTTCACCTTTTAGGTTATGACCATGTGAATGGCGGTATTGAAGCGGTACATATGCGTGAAAAAGAAGAACATGTTTTAACCGAACTCGGACTCAAAAGAAACGAATCATACTATATGGATTCCGAGGAGGAATAATAATGAAGGATGTTGCAAGCCTCTTCAAAAGCTTTTTGTATGCTTTTAAGGGCTTCGGGTGGATGGTGACTCACGAAAGAAATTTCAGAATTCATCTGACCTGCCTTGTGTATATGTTTTATTACTTGTTGCGATATGATTTTTTTATGGTAACAAGAACAGAATTTGCAATTCTTCTTTTGGCTTCGGGACTTGTTATCGGCGGAGAAATGATTAATTCAGGTATTGAAAAGGCAGATGACTCTGTTTCTAAAGAGAAAACCCATACCATTGAGGTTTCAAAGGATGTTTCTGCAGGTGCCGTTCTGGTGTTTGCCATTTTTGCGGTTCTTTGCGGTATAGCAATTCTCTGGCAACCTGAGGCCTTTAAATTGCTCTTCAACCACTATGCAGAAAATCCATTGAACATACTTTGGTTTATCTTAAGTGTTGTAGGATTTACGCTATTTATTTTTAAATTTGAGAAAAAAGGAAAAAAAGAATGACAGAAAGAAAAACTGCTTTTATTGCAATTGTAGGACGACCCAATGTGGGCAAATCCTCAATTCTTAACAACCTCTTGGGGCAAAAGGTGGCAATTGTTTCATCAAAGCCTCAGACTACAAGAACAAAAATTATGGGTGTTTTAACTGAAGATAATGTTCAGCTTGTTTTCACAGATACACCCGGTTTTCACAAACCTAAAACAAAATTAGGCGAAAAGATGATTAAAGCTGTTGATGACAGTATCGGTGGCGTTGATTCCTGCCTTTTTGTTACAGAGGCAAAAGGAGAAATCAGAGAGGCAGAGCTTGACCTCCTAAAAAAACTCAAAGCGGAAAATATTCCTGTTGTTCTTGCTATTAATAAAATTGATATGCATTCCGATAAACAGGAGCTTATGGGAAGAATTCTTGAACTTACCAATCTTTTGGATTTTGAGGCAGTTATTCCCGTTAGTGCCCGTGAAAATGACGGTATGGATGAACTTAAGGATGAGTTGCTTAAGCTTGCTGCACCATCAGAGTTTTTCTTTCCGGAAGATACTCTTACAGACCAGCCTGAAAGAGTTTTGGCGGCAGAAATGATAAGAGAAAAACTTTTGCATAAATTAAGCGATGAAATTCCACACGGTATTGCAGTTTCGATCGAAAGAATGAAAGAACGTGAGGATAAGCCCATTATTGATATTGATGCGATTATCTATTGCGAAAGAGAAAGCCACAAGGGTATTGTTATCGGTAAAAAGGGTGCAATGCTCAAGGAGATTTCCACAAATGCCCGTCACGAACTGGAGCAGTTTTTTGAATGTAAAATCAATCTTCAATGTTGGGTAAAGGTTAAAGAGGATTGGCGAAATCGTGAGGGATTAATTCACAATTTCGGCTTGGATTGATTTGGCAAAAACTATATACTTTTTTATAGAATAATGAAACACCCGAGGAATAAAATACTATAGATTTTAGTTCCTTGGAGTGATAAAAATGAACGAAAAAGAACTTTGGGAAAAGTTTTATAAAGGCGGAAAAATTGCGGATTATATTGAATACCGCAACTGCGTTAATATGAAGAACGGAGAGTCGAGAAAAAGTGGTGAAAATAACTGCACCGGGACTTGTAATCAGGGAACAGAATATAGGTGAAGCCGATAAACTTATAACTGTGCTTACTGCAAAGTACGGGCTTGTTCGTGCCTTTTCAAGAGGTGCAAAAAAGACCAAAAGCAAAAAGCTTGCTGCCACTTCTCTTCTTTCCTATGCAGAGTTCACATTCACAAAAACGAGGGAGGCTTTTTCCGTTGAAGAGGCTCTCATAAAAGAGGTGTTTTTTGAACTGCGAAATGATGTTCAGAAAATGGCACTTGCACAATATTTTTGCGAATTAGCTTATGAATTCTGCGAAGAGGATTTCGAGTCGGAGGAAATTCTCCGACTTTTTCTTAATGCTCTCTGGCTATTAAAAGAAAATAAAAAAACACCCTCCTTTATAAAGGCGGTAACTGAACTTAGGCTAATGTCCTCAAGCGGTTATATGCCTGATTTGGTAGCCTGTGAAAAATGCGGAGAATATGAGACGGAATATATGTACCTGGACATTGAAAGCGGTAAGCTTTACTGTAAGAATTGCGTTCCCAGCGATTTTTGTAAATGCTTAAGCTTATCAGTTATAACAGCTATGAGATATGTTTCGTTATCAGATTTTGAAAAGATTTTTTCTTTCTCGTTAAGTGATGATGCGCTTACCTCTTTCAATAGAATCAGCGAAGAATATTTACTTAACAAAACCCAAAGAAAATTCAAAACTCTTGAATTTTACAACGTAATAAAGGAATAAATATGAGCGAATTGAACAGACATTTAAAAGCACTTGAATATGATAAGGTTTTAGAAATGGCAATGAAAAGGGCTTGTAATGATGATGCTCGTGATATTATTGCTTCCATAAGACCTGAAACAAGTATTAACATGGCGCAGAACCATATTGATATGACAGAAAATGCCTACATATTATTGGCGAAATACGGCGGACCGTCATTTGGTGGGCTTAAAAATGTCAATAATTCTCTTGCCAGAGCTTCTGCAGGAGGGGTTCTTTCAATGAAGGAACTGCTTGACATTGGCTCAACCATAAGAACTGTTCGTGGTATAAGAGAATGGCGAAATAACAGTGGCGGTCAGGATGAATTGAAAATTGATTTATATTTCAATTCCTTGATGCCGAATAAATATCTTGAAGATAAGATTTTTTCTGCAATTCTTACAGAGGATGAAATGAGCGATAATGCTTCTCCTGAGCTCGCATCAATCCGTAGGCAGATTAAAAATAAAGAGAACAGCGTACGTGACCAATTGGAAAAGCTTATCCGTTCTCAAAAGCTTAAAACTGTTTTGCAGGATGCAATTATTACCCAGAGAAACGGAAGATATGTTGTGCCTGTTAAAAGCGAACACAGGGCATCAATTTCGGGACTCGTTCACGATACCTCTTCCACAGGGGCAACGGTTTTTGTTGAGCCTGCAGGTGTGGTTGAAGCAAATAACGATATTCGTGTTTTAAGAGGTAAGGAAGCCCAGGAAATCGAAAGAATTTTATATGAGCTTTCTGTTGAAGCAGGTGGATTTATTGAAGAAATTAAGGGGAGCTATGAGTGTGCGGTAGAAATAAATGTTATTTTCTGCAAGGCTCACCTTGCATACGATATGAAAGCCACAATGCCAATTCTCAATGACAAGGGCGTTACCGACTTAAATAAGGCAAGGCATCCCTTGATTGACCCGAAAAAAGTTGTTGCAACTGATATTCTTTTGGGCTCGGATTTTGACACTCTTGTTATTACAGGACCTAATACAGGCGGTAAAACAGTTGCAATTAAAACTGTTGGGCTTCTTTCCGCAATGGCCTCAAGCGGATTTATGATTCCCGCAGGGGACGAGAGCAGAGTAAGTGTTTATGATAACATTTTAGTTGATATTGGCGATGAGCAGAGCATTGAACAGTCTTTGTCAACCTTCTCTTCTCATATGGTGAATATTGTTAATATCCTTAAACTAGCAGATGAAAAATCGCTTGTTCTTATTGATGAATTGGGGGCAGGTACCGACCCTGTTGAGGGGGCGGCACTTGCAATGGCAATTCTCGAAGAACTCCATATTAAAGGTGCAAAAGTTGCCGCCACAACTCACTATGCAGAGCTGAAAGCCTATGCCTTACAGACACCAAGAGTTGAAAACGGTTCTTGTGAATTTGATGTTAACTCATTAAGACCGACTTATCGACTTCTTATTGGTATTCCGGGCCGCTCAAATGCTTTTGCAATTTCTGAAAGGCTTGGTATTGATAAAGGCATTATAAACAGAGCAGGTGAACTTGTTTCCTCGGAAAACACCCGTTTTGAAGATGTTGTCGATATGCTTGAAAAAAGCCGTCTTGAAATGGAGAACGAGCAATCAAAAGCAAAGAGAATTACAGAATCTGCCAAAGCAGATAGAGAAAAGGCGGAAAAACTCCTTAAGGATGCACAATTCAGAAGAGACAGAGAACTTGAAAATGCTCAAGGTGAGGCTCTTCGTATTGTTGAAAAAGCTAAACGAGAGGCGAATGCTCTTCTTAACGAAGTTGAAAAACTGAAAAAAGAAGCAAAGCAGACTAAAGATGCGGCAGATTTGGCAAGAAGAGCAAAATCTGCAGTTAATTCCCATCTTGATGCTATAAACAGTGCAGTGAATCCTGTTTTTGGTTCTATTGAAGATGATGAAGATTACACTCTTCCTCGTTCTTTGGAAATCGGTGATACAGTTTACTGCAAAACCATCGGTAAGAATGCAAATGTTACTGCTCTTAAGGATAAAAAGGGTAATGTGGAAATTGCCGCAGGTATGCTTAAAATGAGAGTTAAAGAAGACTCTCTTCGCCTTGTTGAAAAGCCAAAGCAAAAGGAAACAAAAAAACGACAGGTTTCCACAACCAGAGTTATGGGTGAAAGTAAATCTACAATGGCAATTAATAACCGTTGCGATTTGCGCGGACTTATGGTTGATGAAGCGATTATTGTTCTTGACCGTTTCCTTGATGATTTACTTCGTTCGGGACTTACCGAATGCACAATTATTCATGGTAAAGGAACAGGTGCACTTCGTGCAGGCGTTACTCAATACCTTAAAGGTGACCCAAGAATCAGAACTTTCCGTTTAGGTACATTTGGTGAAGGTGAAAATGGAGTTACTATTGCAGAGATAAAATAAAGTAAATCGGACAGTTACAAATTTGTTTGAAATTTGTAACTGTCCGATAAATTATTCTATTGAAAACTTTACCTTTGAAAAATCGAGTTTCTTTAAGTCGGAAATATTTATTTTGAAATAAGCGATTTTTTCTGTGTTCGCAAGAAATTCGGGCATTCCGTCATCAAGGGGGTCATATTGCAAAAGTATGATTTCTTCACCGTTTTTAACAAAAATTCTCGTTCCGTCTTCTGAGTTATCCGTATCAAAAAAGTCGATTGAAAATTCTGTTTCAACATCGCCTAAAAATTCAAAACCTGCATTGAAATCATCAATCAGGGTATCAGGTTCGGTTTCACAATAGCGGACATTGGGAATGAAATTGCCTTTGTTTTCCGTTAAGAAAATATAGATAAATCCCTTGTGGTCGATTATGTTTTCTGTATCAAAACTTTTGAATTCTGATAATTTTAACTGACAGAAGAAGAAATCTTCATCACCGATTGTACCATCAGAAAGCCATTCCTCAGGCATTGTTGGTGAACCAAAAAATTTGCTTGTTCCGGGATCATATTCTCCGTGTGCTTTTTCAACTTTTATTCCAATCATTTTATGCTACTCCCATATATTCTTCAAGAACTAAACCGCTGTCCTTAAGCTCTTTTGCTAATTCAACCCCAACATATCTCCAATGCCAAGGCTCATAAATAACCTTTGTTATATCTTGCTTGTCTTTGGGATATCTCATAATAAAGCCATAATCAGCGGCATTTTCTGTAAGCCATTTGAACTCTGCGGTATCTTCAAACCACTCGTCAACGCAAACAATATCCATAGCATAGCCTAAATTATGCTCGGAGGACCCGGGTGGCATTATAATTGTTGCGGCTTTTACTTTTGCATCCTCATTTGAATAGCCTTGGCTTTCATAAAAGCTTACTTTGTTATTATAGTTTCTTTCTTGTAACTCGTATGAACGATATCCCGAACAAGGGACAAGTTTTATGCCGTCTTTAAGTGCCGCATTATACATTTTTTCATAGTGTTCGGCAACTTTTCTGTCAAGTCGTTCACCGCTGCCGCAGACATATACCAAATCGGGTTGATAATCATCGGGTATTCTGTAACTTGAGTTGACAAGTGTCAAATGCCAATTCTGTTCATCAATGGTGATGATTGTAGGGTTTTCCATTGTTCCCGGTTGAGCAACAACAGCTGTAACAGGTTGAGTTGTTTCAGGGGCGGTGATATCACCGGAAGCTTCTGCCGTTGTATCGCCTGAATTATTTTTCTCTTCTACTTCAGTTTTTTTGTTGTTGCCTCTTTGAGTTGTTTCAGTGTTCTGAGAAACTACATTTTCTTTTTCTCTCAGAGAATTATTCTTTTTATCAACGGAAATGCAAACAATTGCAACAAAAATAACCACAAAAGCCATCATAATGCAAAGAAAATTCAGGGCTTTTTGATTCTTGGTGCGTTTGTGTCTCTTTTTCGTGTTTTTTACAGCCATATTTTAACCTCTTTGAATTTTAATCCACAAGTGTTATTATATTGTCATATCGGATAAATGTCAAATGGTAATTAGTAAAATAACAGGTACAAATTAGTTGTAAATTACAAAGTAGTGTTGTGGATTTTGTGCTTTTTATACAAAGATAAAAAAATGTTGAAAACTACTGTTGCTATACGGAATTTTGTGATATAATTATTCAGTGAATAAGTCGAAGTATCGACAGATGCAAAAAATCGAAAGGGGTCAAACCTTAATGAAACGTATTTTTACAATTGCAACAGCTATTTTGCTTGTTTGCGCACTTTTAATGACACTTACTTCTTGCGGTGGTTCTGATACTGCTGATGAGACTGTTGAAGTTTATTCAACAGAAGAGGCTGAATATACTCAGAGTGCTGTTACTGTCGGTAAAACAAGTGAGGAAGTTCTTACATACTTTAACAGCCTTGTTAACGGCGTGAAAAATGATAAACCTGTTGTTAACTACAACATTGAAAAAAATGTTCCTAACGATAGTCTTAAGGTTACAAAGCAGGGCGCAGAAGATGCAGAGGAGATTGATGATTCTCTCAAAGCAATCAACGATGCGGCAAAAGGTATAAAAGACCTTGTTCTTGAAGATATTAAAGGCTATTCAGGAACAGTTAACTTCGGTGACGATAACTCTGAATCTCTTTTTGTAAAAGGTGAATTATGGGCATCAGAGCTTACAGCAGAAGATATTGATTATGCAACACTTAAGGAAATTGGCGATCAATATTTTATAACAATCGCTTTCAACGACCTTACAAGTACAGAAGCTCAGGATGTTCTCACAAAAGCATTTGATCTTCGCGACAAAGAAGAAATTCTTGCATCCGAAGAATTCGCAAAAACTAAAGAATACCTTGTTCTTAATGATTATGATGTTGTATATAGCGGTTGTAAAATTACTGCAACAGTTGATCGTCTCACAAATGAAATTACAAACATCAATTACTACAAAGCAGCAAATGTTACTGCATATATGACAGGTGCAGGCACTCTTGAAAGCTATGGTGATGTTAGTGTTATGTTCACTCTTGAGGATAAGGCTAATTATGATATTACTTGGGATAATGGCTTGCCCACAAGTCCCGTTGAAACTGCAGAAGTAAAATAATTTAAATTGTTATTTGTTGCAGAGTGGACTGTACCACTCTGCAATTTTAGACGGAGGTTATTCAATTGAGTAAAAAAATAATTGCAATTCTTACAATTATCACGATCCTTTTCGTATGCGTGTTTGCGGCGTGTGAGAAGAATGATGAAGATAACATATATATTGATAACAAAGAATATGATTTTGTTACTGATGAAAACGGAGAAAAAATTCTTGATGATGAAGGACGTTTTATAGTTTATAGCAAGGACGAAAATGGCAAAGATGTAACTAATGAATCCGGTGAAAGAGTTACTCAAGCAAGACCTTTTGAGGCATTGGAAAATGATGGTGTAGTTGAAGATTATGGTTATAAAATAACTCTCTCCAAAGGTTGGAATAGTACCCAGACATCAGGTAAGTTTGAAAATTCAGCTAAACAGCAGAATGCCGAAATTACTCCAGTCGAAACAGTGTATGAGGAACTTCGTGATAAAGGTGTACTTATGTACGAACAGTTAAAAGAAAACGATATTGAAACAACATGGAAAGAAAATGTAAAGTTAGGCGAAGATTTTAAAAATGCTTGCCGTTTAACAGTGTCCGCAGAAGATTACATTGCTATTGTTTATTTTTTTGAAAATTCAGGAAACGTTTACCAGATAAATTTTAATTCTCCTAAAACGGAAACTGCTATTGAAGATAGTGAAGCTTTTTGCAAGAATATGGAATTTAAGCCATATCAGTATTACGAAAATATTACATCTACAACAACTGAAAATAAAGATTGAAAAACAAAAAAACTGCACCGAAATCAGGCGGTGCAGTTGATTTTTTATATTCAGAAAAACAGGTTGTTTGGTTTATATTTTATTCTTTAGATATTTTTCAGTTGCAGTGTATATTGCGGGAACTAAGATTACTGCAGCGACAATTTCAATAATACCATTAACACCGATTAAGGTTGTTATAATGGTGTTTAAGGTTGTTGTAACACCTAAAGTGATAGTTTCAAAACCATTGAAAATATTTAGTGCGGTTATAACTAAAACTGTGTTGGTTAAAGTTCCTGCAAAAGCGCCTATGCCTACCGATAAAGGCTTTTTGATTTTAGTTTTTAGTAATGTTTTTACTACCAACGCAGTTACGATACCTACAAATATTCGCGGAACCACTGAAATCATAGGATTCTGAAAGGGAATGTTTGCAGGGATTGGTTCTTGGAATGCTTTAATCACACATAAAACGCCCCAGATAGCACCTAAAAATGCTCCCTCTTTAATTCCGAGGATTGAAGCACCCAATATTGTTACCAGGTGAATTGTTGTAATTGCAATACCTGGACCTATGATAATATAGCCAAGCGGTGTGAATGTCATAACGACTATCAATGCCGCAAATAAGGCACACAAAACAAGACGTACAAGTTGCTTTTTCTTTTTCATAATAAAACTCCTTTGCTACTATTCCGATAATGGATATAATGCGTTTTTGGTTTTTATTACCTGTTTTTCTTATATATCACCAAAAGTCCTTGAAGAACAAGGTCTTTATTAAAAATAATTTCTTTTTCACAACACGGTACAATATCCTTTGCAAGACCACCGGTTGCTACCATTGTTTTTATGGATTTACCCAATTCTTTTTCCAATCGGTCTGCCATACCATCAAGCATTGCAGCATTACCAAGAACCGTTCCTGAGCGAATACACTCAATTGTATTTGTTCCGATAGCGTGCTCGGGAGCAGAAAGCTCAATAGCGGGAAGCTGGGATGTTCTTAAAGATAAAGCGTCCAGAGAAATACCAATGCCGGGAGCAATAGTACAACCGGCGAAAACACCGCCTTCATCAATAATGGAGATTTTTGTTGCTGTGCCCAAATCCATAACTAAGCAGGGAAGCTCATACTGAGCAATTGCACCAACAGCACCGGCAACTAAATCAGCGCCTAATTCTTTAGGGTTATCTGTTGCAATTCTTAAGCCGTTTTTTATTCCTGATGCTACCACCAGAGCATCACAACCGATAACTTTTTTAATAGCATCTTTAAAAACTCTCGTGAGTTCAGGCACAACAGAGCTGATTATGGCACCTTCAAAATTGTTTCCCATTTTTTCAAGTTCGAAAATCGCTTTCAATTCTATTGCATATTGCTCAGAGGTTCTGTGGCGCTGGGTGGCAAGACGAGAAATGCAGATGACATCGTCATTTTCGTAAACACCTAAAGTGATATTTGTGTTACCTATATCAGCAGTTAAAATCATAATTTGCACCTCAACTTTTCAAAAAGCACTTTATTCACCTGGATTATACAACATAACTATAAATAACGCAAGAATTTTGTAAAAAGTATTTGAAAAAATCGATTTATATGATATACTGTTTTCGATAATTTTTATCATATATTTTTATGAAAAGAGGTTTTTCTCGTGAAAGGGAACAAAGCAGTTCAGAAAACAACAGGATTTTTCAAAGAGTTTAAAGATTTTATTTCAAAAGGTAATGTAATTGACCTTGCAGTCGGTGTTATTATAGGCGGTGCTTTCTCAGGTATTGTTAATAATCTTGTAACAAATATTGTGACTCCCGCAATATCTCTCTTAACAGGTAAGGTTTCTTTTA
The DNA here is from genome assembly GCA_045606545.1 of Acutalibacteraceae bacterium. Taxonomy (GTDB): domain Bacteria; phylum Bacillota; class Clostridia; order Oscillospirales; family Acutalibacteraceae; genus DTU089. The sequence goes on from JAZUSD010000116.1 coordinate 31,822, forward strand.
CAGATTTATTCATTGCTCTTGACGGTGGTGAATATGCAACTCTTGCGGCTGCACAGGAAGCAGGCGCTGCAACTTTAAACTACGGTCTTTTTATTCAGGCAGTTATTGATTTCATTATTACTGCATTTGTCATATTCCTTCTTGTTAAGGGAATTAATAAAACCAGAAGCATTGGCAAGAAAGAAGAAATTGTTGAAGAAGCTCCTACAACAAAGGTTTGTCCCTTCTGTAAAACTGAAATTAATATTGAAGCAACTCGTTGCCCCAACTGTACCTCGGAGGTTGAATAATTCCAATGGGAATTTTAAGATATTTTCTTGCCCTTTGGGCATCTAAAGCAGTGTTTGTTTTGTTGCGTCTCCTTAAAAGAAATGCAACAATGTACCCGGGCTTTATTGCTTTGAAAATTTGCCCTGATTACCTTGCAAGAACAAAGAAATCCCCCAATGTTCTCTGCGTTACCGGTACAAATGGTAAAACTACTACAACAAATATGGTGGCAGATATTCTTTCTCAAAGCGGTATGAAAGTTGTTTCTAACAGATACGGTTCTAATATAAACACGGGTGTTGCAACCGCTCTTACTCATAGCGTTAATGTTTTTGGTAAGCCGAAAATTGATGCTCTTGTTTTAGAGGTTGACGAAAGATTTTCAAGACTTATTATGCCTTTTATCAAGCCTGATTATCTTATTGTGACGAATCTTTTCAGAGATTCTATTAAGAGAAATGCACATCCTGAATACATTTTCAGTATTCTTGATACTTATGTTCCTAAAGAAACAAAGCTTGTTCTTAATGCAGATTGCCTGCAGTCTTCACAGCTTTTAAAAAAGAATAAAAGAGTATATTTCGGTATCGATAAATTAAATACCGATGTAACAGAATGTGTTAACCTTATTAATGACTTTTCAATTTGTCCTGTTTGTGATGAGAAACTTAAATTCAATTATTTAAGATATCACCATATCGGTAATGCTTATTGCCCCAAGTGCGATTTCAAGTCCTTTGATGCAGATTACAGATTGATAAATATTGACTATGACAATAAAACTATTACTGTTTTGCACAATGGTAAAGAAGATGTTTACCCAATGGTAAACAGAGCTCTTTATAATATTTACAATGAACTTGCGGCAATAAGTCTTATGTCAGAGTTTGGTGTTGACCTTAATAAAGTTAAGGAGTATATGGCAAAAATCAGCGTAACGCAAACTCGCTATAACGAGGCAAAGGCAGGAAAAACTGAAATTATCAGAACAATGGCGAAGGGGCAGAACTCTGTTTCATGCTCACGTACCTTCGATTTTGTAGGTCACGAAAAGGGTGCGAGAACAGTTTTTATTATGATAGATGACTTGTTTGAACGCAGGGATTCTTCAGAATTTGTTGGCTGGATTTATGATGTGGATTTCGAATTCTTGAATACTCCCGATGTGAAACAGATTGTTCTTGCGGGCCCCCGTTGCTATGATTATAAGCTTCGTTGCCTGATTGCAGGTATTCCAGAAGAAAGAATCCTTTGCGAACAAGATGAGTTTAAAGCCGTAGATATTATGGACAAGGATATTGACAAGCTGTATCTTCTTCATGATACTTCAACCTATGACCTTGCTTGTGAGGTGGAAGCGAAAATCAAAAGGGAATTTTCAAAGGTATATAAAGGCGGTGAACAAGTATGAAAATAGAGGTTTTGTATCCTGAAATTTGTTGCTTGTTCGGTGACAAAGCCAATATGCGCTATTTTGAAATGTGTTTGCCTCAGGCAGAATTTATCAAAACTCCTGTTAGCGAAATGCCTCGTTTTTTAACAGAAGATGTTGATATGGTGTATTTCGGTTCTTGCAGTGAGTCAAATCAAGAGAAAATTCTTGCTCGTCTTAAAGAGTATAAGGAAAGAATTGAAAAATTGATTGAAAAAGGTGTAATCTTCCTTATGACAGGCAACTCTTTTGAGATTATGGGTAATTATATCGAAAAGACTGACGGAGAGAGAATTGAAGCACTTGGTATAGTTGATTTTTATGCTAAGAGGACTATTCCTAAAAGAAACAATTCTTTGTTTACAGGTAGATTCGGTGAAACTGAAATTGTTGGTTACACAAGCCGTTTCTCCCATTCCTACGATATAAAAGAAAACGATGCTTTCATTAATGTTACCAAGGGTTACGGCTCATTTATAGATGCTAAAACAGAGGGTATCAGGAAGAATAACCTTTACGGAACATATCTTTTAGGACCTTTCTTAATTCAGAATCCTTTATTCACAAAATATCTTATGAAGCAGTTGGGTGTCGAAAACCCTCAGCTTGCATTTGAAGAAGATATTATGAAGGCGTATGATGTAAGGACTAAAGAGTTTAAAACAGATATAGAGTTTTCTGAATGATAGAAAAACATCTGCATTTTTATGTGCAGATGTTTTTTACTGTTGAATTGTTGTTTGACAAGTAGTAATAATTGTTATATAATGAGAATGTCTAATAAGTTAGTTTTATTGTTGGAGGTGTTTGGATGTTCAAAAAGTGCTTCTCGGTTTTCCTTGTAAGTATATTACTTTTTTGTAGTATTGGTTTTGATGCATTTGGTGCTTACAATGTAGGGTATATGGTGCCTAAAAACAACAAATATACTAAAACATTATCAACAGTCAAACTTTATGGTAAATATGATTATCTGAATTTTTTTATAAAGAGCAATATACCGGATGGGGATTTTGCTTATGCAATTTACTCGGATTCAAAATATAAAAATTTAGTAGCATATGGATGCACAAAGAATTGTTCTATTGGTGAATATACATATACCCCAAGTTTAAATATGGATAAAATGAAATCCGGAACATATTACGGTATGACCTTTTCTGCCGAAGATATTGAGAAAGAGGATACGGATAAAGACTCAGTTCGCACATTTAAAATTAAAGTCAAACGAAAGGCAAATTTTAATAAGAAGGTTGTTATCCTTAAATCTGTTAAATCTTCAATCAAAGGCCCTGTTATAAGATGGAATAAACTATCAGGTGCAAAAAAGTATTACGTTTACAGAAGAAATCCTTGTAGTAGCAAATGGAAAAAGTTGGGTTCTACGACCGCAACTAAATTTGTTGATAAAAGTGTTTCATCAAAATCTGCTTCATACGTTTATACTGTAAAAGCTGAGGATAAAAAAGGAAATATAAGCAGATATAATTATAGTGGTTTGTATATTGATTTTGTAGGAACACCAAAAATCTCGTCTCTGAAAATCAAAGGAAATAACAGCGTTTTAAAATGGAACAAGATTTCCGGTGCAAGCGGTTACAATGTTTACAGACGAACTAATAACGGAGATTGGCATCATATTGCTTACTTAAATAATGGCTTAAACACAACATTCTCAGATAAAACCAAAAAGACTGCCGGTGTTAAATATTGGTACACAGTAGAGGCAGAAGGCCTTTTTGATGAATGTATGGTAGTAAAAAGTAATAAGACATCGGGTAAATCTGTAATATATGTTCCTGCACCTTCGGTTAAAGAGATTTCTGCAGGGAAAGATAATGTAATAAATGTTGAGTGGGAGTCTGTAACTGGTGCTGTTTACGATATATACAGAAGAACAAAAAACACTGATTGGGTATTACTTGGCAAGGAATTGGACGTAAATTCATTTGAAGACAATAGCGAGAAAACTGATGGTGCTAAGTATATATATGCCATAAGGGCAAGAATTGATACTAGCTATGGCAAAAAAACAGGGCATTATTTAGAAAGCGAAGCGTTTCCTTTCACTGCTATGCCGATAATATACAGTTCCCAAGCAAATGATTATGGTATTGAAATCAAATGGACACCGGTTGAAAGTGCTACATCGTATGTTATATACAATAAAGTAGTTGGCGGTGATAACCTTTGGGAGCGGTTAGGAATACTTTCTGCTGATAAAAACAACTTTGTTGATACTCTAAGTGATGTTAATGGACAATATATTTATACTGTTCGTGCAGATAACTGTGAACAAAAAGGGAGCTATAGTAGTGAAGGTTTCCTTTATGTTGCTTCTTGATTTGCAGGGATATTTGTTTGGTTGACAAATATTTACATTGGTTTTATAATTAATCGGTAAAAAGGAAAAATAAAAATTAGAAGGTGAAAATATGAAAACTCCAAAGGTTTTTGAAAGTGAATACAGATTTTGTCTTATTTTGTGGGAAAATGAACCCATTACTTGCGCAAAGATTTCTGATTTATGTAAGGAGAAATTAGGTTGGGCAAGAACAACTACATATACTGTTATTAAAAGATTAGGTGACAGAGGCGTTCTTAAAAAAGAAGGCTCAACAATCACATCACTGGTTTCAAAAGAGGAAATTCAACTTGCAGAAATGAACGAATTATTTGAGGAAAGATTTGAAAGTTCTCTTCCTGCATTTATTGCAGCATTTGCAAAAAAACAAAAACTTTCTGAAAAAGAATACGAAGAACTAAAAAAGCTTCTTGGAGAAGAGAAATAACAATGGAAAAGATATTCTCTGAAATACTTTCTATGTCTCTTGATTCGGTATGGCTGATAGTTGCGGTTATTGTTGTTCGTGCCATTATGCAGAAATCACCAATGTATTTTCGTAAAATATTATGGGGGTTGGTTGGTTTAAGGCTTGTTATTCCTTTTTCTTTTAAAAGCTCACTGAGTCTTGTTCCTGATGGAGTTCCACGGACTACAGATAGAGTTGCAGGGCAGGTTGCTGCCAATGCTGAACAAGGCTTTCCTTTTGCAGATGCTGTTCCTGTTTTGTGGACTGCTGTGGGCATGGGACTTTTAATTTATGGAATTATCACCTACATAAGATTAAAATTTAAAATTATTGATGGTACTTTGGTAAAAGGAAATATTTACCAAAGTGACAAAATTCAATCTCCTTTTGTTTGCGGTTTTATAAAGCCTAAAATTTATGTGCCGTACGGTTTGGATGAAACAACTATGAAATGTGTTTTGCAACATGAAAGAACTCATATAAAATTTGCAGATCATATTATTAAAGCGATAAGTTTTGTTGTTTTATGCGCACACTGGTTTAATCCGTTGGTCTGGGTTTCTTATTTCTTGCTCTGCAAGGATATTGAACTTTCTTGTGATGAAAGCGTTATAAAGAACATGGATTCTGATGGGTGCAAACAGTATGCGAAAGCATTGTTGGATTTAGGCGTTAATAAAGTAAAATTTACTGCTTGTCCTGTTGCTTTTGGCGAAGTGAGTATAAAAAAACGAATTAAAAGTGTTATTAACTACAAAAAAACAAGCAGAATTCTTGTTGTAGCGTCTCTTTGTTTGTGTGTTGGTGTTTCTCTTTGCTTTATGACTGAGCCTGAGGTACCTTTAAAGGAAAAGGTTCAAAAAGCTGAAAAAACTGAAAAGGTTGTAGTTTCAGAAGAAACAACTGAGCCTATAGCAGAAGAAACTGTGACAGAAAAGATTGAAGAAACCGAATCCGTAACTGAAGAACCTTTATCAGAACAAAGGACAGAATATAACGATGTTAACTCAAGTGTGACTACAGAGGTCGTTGAGGATGATTATCTTGATAACGAATATGATTATGAAATGGAAGTTGTTGAGGTTCAATCACCGGGTATTCAGTTTCCTGTGATAGATAACTCAAGTGATTATGAGTTGATTCCAGACCAATCATCTCCCACAGGTGAGGTTCCTGTACCCTCAATCCCCAACCTTTTTTCCGAGGATGTTGATATAAATGATTCGGGCGTTACCCCAAATCCTTATCATCAATACAATAAAAAAGCATATTAATATATTAAAGCCTTACAGGAATTAACCTGTAAGGCTTTTGTGATGAGGTTTTCAGTTTTGGTCTTCTCTTTGTCTCTTGAAGCCTTTGTTTGTAATGGTATTAAGTATAACATTAAGTGAAAAAAGGCCTATACCGACAAATATTCCGTATTGAACGGAGCCTGAAATGAAAGTGATGGTAGTGTTAGCAACTGAAGATACACAAAGGGTGAAAAGAATTGCCGCAACTGCGAAACATAGTGTTGATAATACACACATCGTAATGTTAAATCCCGCTTTGAGTTTTGGGGCTCTTATTAGAACAAATATAAAATTCAGAACACCAAAAACTACTGCAAGATAGAGCAATAATATTGCAATCATCAACATTCCTGCGGGAGCACCTATAAAATCTGATGAAATAAGATTTATAAGAGAACCCCAATTAAGTGATAGTAGTGTATTTAACGTGAAATTTACCAATGTCATATCCACAGAATCAGCATAAACAAAGGGTAGATTGATGCTATAATTTGCTAATGGGAGAATTAATGCAACCAAAGGAATGAATGTGAAAATGAATCTTACTATTCTCAATTTGTTTCCGAATAATGCACTTTTAAAATTGCCTGTGAATTTATGGAATTTTGCCCAGGCAATTTCAGCTTTTTCAGCATCTTCATTAAGTCGCCCTTCCCAATCAAAATTAGGAATATTGATGCCACAAGTAGGGCATTCGGCTTTAATATGCCAAATATTCAGATGTCTTCCACATTTAGGACAAAAAGCCATAAATGTTCCTCCATTCTGTAATTGTTACGGATTAATAATCAAGAACACGAAGAATTGATTTAACTTCAATGGGGAGCTTTGTAATAGCGGTGCGAGCTTCTTTTTCACGAATTGCGGGCGTTACAAATGCTATTTCATTTTTTCCTGCGTTATCTCTATGGAGAATGAGCGGTGAATCAAATGTTTTATTAATTTCATTAAATGCTGTAATGTAATCGTTGGTTTCGGCTCTGACATAAAGCGCTGTGCTTTGTAAAACAGGGTCAATAACATAATTTTCTTCTGTAGGACCCCATCCGAAAGCCTTTCTTTTTGCGGTATGCTTTGCACAGTCGATAATATCTGCAACAACTGCACTTGCTGTGGGGAGTTTGCCTGCGCCTTTACCGTAGAAAACAACATCACCGATAGCGTCCCCACGAACAAGAATTGCATTGAATACATCGTCAACGGATGCGAGCTGACTGTGATTCTGAATAAGACAGGGACCAACTGTTGCACTAATGCTGTTATCGTCGAGCTTTTGGGCGCGACCAATAAGTTTAATAACTCCGCCCCAATTTTTAGCATATTCAACATCTTCGGGTGTTATGTTTGTAATGCCTTCTGTTTCGACAAAATCGGGATAAACATGTTTTCCGAAACAGAGTGAAGCAAGGATACAGATTTTTCTTGCGGCATCGTGACCAAGAATATCTGCAGATGGGTCGCGCTCTGCATAGCCGTTATCCTGAGCCAATTTGAGAGCATCTTCAAACGCCATACCATCTACTATCATTTTTGTGAGAATGAAGTTAGTTGTGCCGTTAAGAATACCGGCTATTTCACCGATTTCGTTTGCTGCGAGACATTGACTGATAGGTCTGATGATTGGAATACCACCACCAACACTTGCTTCAAAAAGGAAGTTTACATTGTTTTCTTTTGCCATTTCGAGAAGCTCGTAACCCTTTGCAGCAACAAGTTCTTTGTTGGAGGAAACAACGCTCTTTCCTGCCATAAGACTTTTTGAAACATATTCGTAAGCAGGTTCTGTTCCGCCCATACATTCAACAACAATGCTGACAGCAGGGTCATTGAGAATATCGTTAAAATCCTTTGTGAAATATTTTTCCAATTCGTGGTCTTTAAAATCTCTTATGTCAAGAATGTGCTTGATTTCAAGCGTGGCTTGTCCGCTCTTAGCCACAATACTTTTCTGGTTTTTAAGTAAAAGTTCCGCAACACCTGAACCAATTGTGCCGAAACCCATAATTGCGATTTGCATTCGGATACCTCCGTATATGTAATGATATGGTATATACCACAATATTCTATCACAAAATTCTAAGATAATAAAGAGTAAAAATGAATTTTTAGAAAAAATATTAAAAAATTATAAAAATAGTAATCTTTTTATTGTATTATTAATCTTAATAGTTTAAAATAATGTTGATTCATATTACAAACAGCTCATATAGGAGGTTTTGTTATGGGTGATGTAATTCAAAAGCGCAGATCTTTTATTATAAATTTCATTTATTTTGCGATATTTATAGGTTTATACTATTTTACAATCAATTACGCATTTGGATATATTTTCCCTTTTATTTTTGCAGCGGCACTCTCTGTTTTTCTTCAAAAACCCATTAAGTTAATAACCAATAAGCTTCATATTAAAACCCACAGTGCAGTTTCGATTATTTTAGTTTTACTTATTGTTGTTGTGATTCTTGGTACTGCAGCAGGTTTGCTTTTTGTGTTGGGGAGTGAGTTGAAAGAGTTTTTTACTTATATGTTCAGTAATATTTCGTCACTTTCTGAATTAATTGATATAGCTGAAGTGTTTGTTATGGATTTGCTAACTAAACTTCCTAAAGGCGTTGGAGATTCATTGGGAGAATACGTTGTTGATTTTTTTGATAAACTTGGAACAAAGAGTATGGGAATTGATATATCTGTTTTGTCCGCTCCTATAAGTGGTGCGTGGCATGTTGTTAAGGGCATACCTTCTCTTTTCCTGTCATTTCTTGTTACTGTGGTTTCCTGCGTTTTTATGACTGCTGATTATGAAATTATCAAGAAAATGCTTCTTGGTTTTTGCAGAGTAGAAAATCGCGAGAGAATTATAAATACAAAAAGGACTATTACCAAAGGTGTTTCAAAGCTTTTTAAAGCTTATGCTACCTTGATCTTGATAACGTTTTTAGAAATGTTTATAGGGCTTTCTTTTATGAAACTTATAGGTGTTTATAAAGGCGGCTATATTGCAATTATTGCTTTTGTTACCAGTATTGTAGATATTATTCCTGTTCTGGGTACCGGAACGGTTCTTCTTCCTTGGGCGGTGTATAATTTTATTACGGGAAATGTTGGTCTTGGTATTGCTCTTATCGTTCTTTATGCAGTTATTACTGTTCTCAGGCAAATTATTGAGCCAAAACTTGTTGCAAATCAGGTTGGCTTACCGGCGATAGTCACTATTGCTGCAATGTTTATTGGCGCAAGGTTATTTGGTGCATTCGGTATCATAATTCTACCATTGACCGTCATTGTTTTAAAATTGATGTACGATGAGGGTGTAATAGGTAATAAAATTTTGGTTGAGCAAGAGGCTGTTCAGCAGAATGGTGCAGTAAAAGGTGAAGAAAGTGTCTGATAAATATATTGATATTCATTCTCATGTTTTGTGGGATATAGATGATGGTTCAAAAGATATTGATGAAACAATAAATCTTTGTGATATGGCAGCGCGTTCAGGTACGGAACACTTGTTTATGACTCCTCACCTGATTTACTGGGATAGTGCAGGGGATTTATATGATGAGAGAGAGTATAAATATGAACAGCTTTCGGAAATTTTGGTTGAAGAGGGTATAGAAATAAAAATACACAAAGGCTTCGAGATCCTTTGTGATGATGATATTTTTGGCGTTAGTTTTTTTAAACCATATACACTCTGTGGTTCAAGGTATATTCTTATTGAATTTGATTTTTTTAAGACAAATGTTGATGATGTGATATCTTGGTGTAATTATCTTATTTCTTTCGGTCTTATACCAATAATTGCGCACCCGGAAAGATACCAGTTTTTTATTCAGGAAGAAAGCGTTATCGATGAACTTTCTCAAATGGGGGTGCTGTTTCAGATTAACAGTGGTTCTGCGGCAGGTATGTTTGGTTCAAAGGTTCAAAGATTTGCTGAAAAAATGATAAATAAAGGTTATGCAGATTTTGTTGGTTCCGATGCTCATGATTTAATTATGCGTAATACAGATATGGATTTTTGTTTCATAAATTATTCAGATGATATAAATGCAGAAGTTTTACAAAGAGCTTATAGTGTCAATCCAATGAAAATAATCAAAGATGAACAAATAACAGTTTCACGTTTAGGTCTTTTTGCTGAAAACTAAAAAAAACATTTATTTTTCTAAAAAAGAAAAATAAATGTTTTTTTATGTGTTATTATACAGTTAACAATAGGAAGAAAGGAGGAAAAATACATGTTAGATTCTATTTGGCAGCTTCTCATTAACTTCGGTCTTGATACAAAAGAAATTGCTGCAGGTATGGGTGAGCTTATCAAGATTGATGAAGCAGGTAATGTTACTGGTGATTTAGCAGCTCTTATCGACTTCCCCATCATCGGTGCGGTTCTTAGAGCATTCGCAAGCTTTACTCCCCCTGTACCCGAAACAACAGTTTAATTCTTAGTACATACACTAAAAGTTAGTGTGAATTATTGCAATAGTTTTCACAGAGAAAGTGCGGGTTTCCGCACTTTCTTTTTTTGAGGTATTGCATTTATATATATATACCATTATAATATAAGCAAGTCTGGAAGAAACATAGATGACGAGGTGCGTTATGGAGAAAAAATCAAACAAAAAAGGTATGGGCGTTATTATAGCGCTCGCTGTCGCTATTTTACTGGTGGTTAGTGTGGCAACAATTGCAATTGTAAATATGATAAAAGAGAATGGTGGTTTAAAAAAGGCGGAAGATACATCGTTGTATTCACGCATTGATGTTACAAACACAACTAAAGATAACGGCAAAAACGACTTTTTTGATCTGGAAGAAACACAAAAAGAAGATGTTGAGTTAGAAAGTAACGACAATAATATTGAAGATGGGTTTGTTGATGTGGAAGCAGGAGACGTTGTTACAAGTTCTGCTACTAAACCAAGTGAAGAGTATGACCCAATAGCTGAGTATGAAAAGCTTACAAAAAATGGTGATAATCAGCTTTCTGATCACCACAATAATAAATTTATAAAACTTGTTTCGGGAAAGTATAATGTTGATACGGATCTCCTTGTTGCAATTTATTCAGAACCGGATACCGGTAATAATTTTGTCCTTGAGTTTAATGGTAAAAAGGATGAAGATGGGAATATTGTAAAGAGCCCTGATACACTTGCAAAAGTTTATTCAATTGACAAAAATAAAAATATATGTGTAGCAACAGGAAAAACTACAGGTAATGAAAACATATCCTATGCAGAGGGAATGCTATGCTTTAATATGATTAAAAAAATAGTTATGCCTCAATATCCTGATTACTTTACAGGTGTAGAAAATTGAGTATAAAAATTGGTAAAAACACCTTGGTATATTGTAACAAAAAAACTTGGAAAATTTCTTAAAAAAATACCAAAAAACTCTTGCATTGTTGAAAGAGTTGTGATATTATGATAGGGCGCGCGAAGGGCGTGTCCCTATCTTTTTATGCCCTGACGCGAGCAGATATGCGATGACGCGGGAGGTGGCTGCCCTTTGAGGCAGGGAATTTCCGCCGAGTATGTCCGATTTTAAACCGGGCGATTAAATACCGAATACAAACACGTTTGCCGTCCTTAACTGAGGCTACGAGTCTGTTTCGGAGCGTGAGTTCATCCCGGAATGACCATTCCGGTTTTTAAATGGAGTGGGCGATAAGCCCGGGAGAGTTGTTGAAACTTACGCAGCCCGCCAATAATTTTAGGAGGCGTAAAAAATGGCAGTTAAGGAAAAAATCAGAATCAGACTCAAAGGTTACGATCACAATCTCGTTGACAAAGCAGCAGAAAAGATCGTTGAAACAGCTAAGCGTACAGGTGCTCAGGTTTCCGGTCCTATTCCGCTCCCAACAGAAAAAGAGGTTGTTACTGTGCTTCGCGCAGTTCACAAGTATAAAGACAGCCGTGAACAGTTCGAACAGCACACTCACAAGAGACTCATCGACATTCTCAGACCCTCAAACAAAACTGTTGAGGCTCTTACAGGTCTTGAGCTCCCCGCTGGTGTTGATTTTGAGATTAAGCTTTAATCCGATATAAAGCTTAATTTTGAATATACCTATTATAATATAGGTCGCAGGTCATGTTGAGGAAACTCAACCAATAATCTGAAGGAGGAAAACAAAATGAAAAAAGGTCTTATCGGAAAAAAGATCGGCATGACTCAGATTTTCGATGAAAACGGAAATATGATTCCCGTAACAGTAATTGAAGCTGGTCCTTGCGTAGTTGTCCAGAAGAAGACAACTGAAAACGACGGCTATGAAGCTGTTCAGGTTGGCTACGGCGACGTTAAAGCCAACAAAGTGACAAAACCCATGGGTGGTCACTTCAAGAAAGCGGACGTTGCTCCCAAGAAGGTACTCAAAGAGTTCAGACTCGCTGATACCTCTGCTGTAAACGTTGGCGACATTCTTAAAGCAGACATCTTTGCTGCAGGCGAGTATGTTGACGTTGTAGGCAAGAGCAAAGGTAAAGGTACAGCCGGTGTTATCAAGCGCTGGAACTTTGGCAGACTCAGAGAGTCTCATGGTACAGGTCCTGTTGCAAGACACGGCGGTTCTTTAGGTGTTATTGACCCCGCTCGTATTTTCAAAGGCAAAAAGATGGCAGGTCACCTCGGTTCAGAGCGTGTAACTGTTCAAAACCTCAGCGTAGTTAAGGTTGACGTTGAAAACAACCTTATTGCTATCAAAGGTTCCGTTCCCGGTCCCAAAGGTGGCATCGTTGTTATCGCTGACAGTGTAAAGAAAGCTTAAGGAAGGAGTGTAACAGATGAGTAAATTATCAGTACTTGATATGGCAGGTAAAAAAGCAGGCAGCATCGAGCTTAACGATTCTATCTTCGCTATTGAGCCCAATATGTCCGCTATGCACCTCGTTGTAGTTGGTTACTTAGCAAATCAGCGTCAGGGCACTCAGTCCACAAAAACTCGTTCCGAAGTTAGCGGCGGCGGTAAGAAACCGTGGCGTCAGAAAGGAACAGGTCGTGCAAGACAGGGTTCAACAAGAGCTCCCCAGTGGTATCACGGTGGTATCGCTCTCGGTCCCAAGCCTCGCACATATGGCATCTCCATCAACAAGAAGGTTAGAAGACTCGCTATGAAGTCCGCTCTCTCTTCAAAGGTTGCTGCTGATGAAATGATTGTTCTTGATTCCATCAAGCTTGATGCAATCAAAACAAAAGCAATGGCAGAAATGCTTGCTGCTATTAAAGCAGGTAAGAAAGTTCTCGTAGTTCTTCCTGAAAATAACGAAGTAATCTACAAGAGCATGAGAAACATTGAGGGTGCAAAGGTTTCCACCGTTAATACTCTTAATGTATATGACATCCTTAACTGCGATTCACTCGTAGTTCTTAAGGACTCTGTTACTAAGATTGAGGAGGTATATGCATAATGAAACTCGCACAGGACATTATCATTAAGCCTATTATCACAGAAGCTTCTATGATGGGTGTTGCTTTCAAGAAATATACCTTTAAAGTTGCAGCAGACGCAAACAAAGTTGAGATTGCAAAAGCAGTTGAAGAGCTTTTCGGCGTTAAGGTTGCTAAGGTGAACACACTTACCGTTAACGGTAAGATGAGAAGATACGGTAGATTCGAAGGCTACAAAGCTTCTTGGAAAAAAGCTATCGTAACTCTTACAGAAGATTCAAAAACAATTGAATTCTTCGATGGCATTATGTAATCTGATTTAAACTAATAGAACTTATACCCGTATGGTATAGTATGGAGTTGACATTCTCCGCAAAACCATTATAGGAGTGTGAATAATATGTCTATAAAATTGTTTAAGCCGACAACAAACGCAAGACGTAATATGTCGGTAACAGATTACTCCGAACTTTCAAAAGTTGCACCTGAAAAGAGTCTCTTAAAGCCTCTTAAAAAGAATTCAGGTCGTAATAGCTATGGTAGAATCACTGTTCGTCATCGTGGCGGCGGAAACCGTAGAAAGTACAGAGTAATCGACTTCAAGAGAGCTAAGTTTGATGTTAAAGCAACAGTTAAAACTCTTGAATACGATCCCAACCGTTCAGCACATATCGCTCTTATTGAGTACGCAGACGGCGAGAAAGCATACATCCTTGCTCCCGTTGGTCTCAAAGTAGGCGACACAGTTGTTGCAGGTCCCTCAGCGGATATCAAGCCCGGTAACGCGCTTCCTCTTACAAATATCCCTGTTGGTACATTCATTCACAACGTAGAACTTTACCCCGGTAAAGGTGGTCAGCTTGCAAGAGCAGCAGGTAACGCAGCTCAGCTTATGGCTAAAGAAGGCGTTTACGCTCTTCTCAGACTTCCCTCCGGTGAACTTCGTAACGTTCCCGTACAGTGCATGGCTACTGTAGGTCAGGTTGGTAACCTTGATCACGAAAACGTTAAAATCGGTAAAGCAGGTCGTACACGTCACATGGGTATCCGTCCTACAGTTCGTGGTTCTGTTATGAACCCCAATGACCACCCCCACGGTGGTGGTGAAGGTAAATCACCCATCGGTCGTCCCGGTCCTGTTACTCCTTGGGGTAAACCCGCTCTCGGTTATAAGACAAGAGCTAAGAAGAACCGCTCCGATAAGCTTATCGTGAAGCGTCGTAACGGCAAATAAGCCGGAAAGGAGCATTACTAATGAGCAGAAGCATTAAAAAAGGACCTTTCGTTCAGCCCAAGCTCTACGAAAGAGTTCAGAAAATGAATGAAAACGGTGAAAAAATCGTTCTCAAAACATGGAGCAGAAGTTCAACAATCTTCCCTGATTTCGTTGGTCATACTTTTGCAGTTCATGATGGCCGTAAGCATGTTCCGGTTTATGTAACTGAGGATATGATTGGTCACAAACTCGGTGAATTCGCTCCCACAAGAACCTTCAAAGGTCATGCGGGATCAAAAACTTCAAATAACGGTAAATAATAGGTCGAAAGGAGTGTGTTAAAAATGGAGGCAACAGCAAAAGCTACTTATTTAAGAATAGCTCCCCGTAAGGTTCAGATCGTTCTTGACCTTATCCGCAACAAGCCTGCAGACGAAGCAATGGCAATTCTCAAGCACACACCGAAGGTCGCTTGTGAGCCGCTTGAGAAGCTTCTTAAATCCGCTATCGCAAATGCGGAAAACAAAAACATGGACGTAAATTCACTTTACGTTGCACAGTGCTGGGTTTGCCAGGGTCCCACTCTCAAGAGAATCAGACCCCGCGCAAGAGGCAGTGCTAACAGAATTAACAAAAAGACATCACATATCACCCTTGTACTCAAGGATGCAGAATAAGCGAGAGGAGGAAATATAATGGGCCAGAAAATCAATCCTACAGGATTAAGAATAGGCGTTATCAAAGATTGGGAATCTCGCTGGTTTGCTAAGAAGGGTGAGTTCGGTGATATTCTTGTTGAAGACAACAAGATTCGTGAATTCCTTCTTGAACTCCTTGCTCCCGCAGGTGTTCCTAAGGTTGAAATCGAGCGCGATCCTAAAAGAGTTCGCATCAATATTTACTGCGCAAAACCCGGTATCGTAATCGGCCGTGGCGGTGCAGAAATCGAAAAACTTAAAGAAACAGTCAAGAAAATGCTTGGCGGTGACAAAGATGTATTCATCAACATCACTGAAATCAAGCAGCCCGACCTCAACGCTCAGCTCGTTGCTGAAGGCATTGCAGCTCAGCTTGAGAAACGTGTATCTTTCCGTCGTGCTCTTAAGCAGTCAATCGGCCGCACAATGAAAGCAGGCGCAAAGGGTATCAAAGCTCAGGTTTCCGGAAGACTCGGTGGTGCTGAAATTGCTCGTACAGAGCAGTACCACGAAGGAACTATTCCGCTTCAGACAATCCGTGCTGACATCGACTATGGTTTTGCAGAAGCAAAAACAACTTATGGTCGTATCGGCGTTAAGATTTGGATTTACAAAGGCGAAGTTCTCCACGAGTCCCGCAAAACCAAAAGGGAAGGAGGAGCCAAATAATGTTATTACCTAAAAGAGTTAAATACCGTAGAGTTCAGAGAGGCCGTCTTAAAGGCGTTGCTCACAGAGGTAACAAGGTTAACTATGGTGATTTCGGTCTTCAGGCTCTCGAACCCGCATGGATTACTTCAAACCAGATTGAAGCAGCCCGTATTGCTATGACAAGATATATCAAACGTGGCGGCAAAGTTTGGATTAAGATTTTCCCCGATAAGCCCATCACAGAGAAACCTGCTGAAACTCGAATGGGTTCAGGTAAAGGTTCTCCCGAATATTGGGTAGCTGTGGTTAAACCCGGCAGAGTTATGTTTGAAATTGCAGGTGTTGCAGAAGATGTTGCTCGCGAGGCTATGCGTCTTGCAGCTAACAAACTTCCCATCAAATGCAAGTTTGTTACTAAAGCAGAACAGGATGGTGAGGCAGAATGAAAGCAAGTGAATTAAGAACTCTCTCTCAGGCGGAGTTGGATGCTAAGCTCCTTGAATTGAAGAAAGAACTCTTTAACCTCCGCTTCCAACAAGCCATCAATCAGCTTGATAACCCAATGAGAATCAGCGCCGTAAGAAAAGATATCGCTCGCGTTATGACAGTAATCCGCGATATGCAGCTCAACGGCAAAAATTCTTAATCACGGAGGGCAATTAAATGAGTGAAAGAAATTTAAGAAAAACTCGTGTCGGCATCGTTACAAGCGATAAGATGGATAAAACAATCGTTGTTTCCATCAAAGACAAGGTTAAACATCCCCTTTATGGAAAGATTGTTAACCGTACACTTAAGGTTAAAGCTCATGACGAGACTAACCAGTGCGGTATCGGCGACCGTGTAATGATTATGGAAACACGCCCCCTTTCAAAAGACAAAAGATGGCGTGTATGTGAAATAATTGAAAAGGCTAAATAATTTAGCACTTAAAAGGAGGCACACACTGTGATACAGCAACAGAGTTACCTCAAGGTAGCCGACAACACGGGCGCAAAAGAAATTATGTGCATCCGCGTTTTAGGCGGTTCCGGTAAGAGGTATGCCAATATCGGTGATGTTATCGTGGCTTCTGTCAAGAAAGCAGCACCCGGTGGCGTTGTAAAAAAAGGTGAAGTTGTTAAAGCCGTTGTTGTTCGTTCAGCAAGCGGTGTTCGCCGTGACGATGGTACTTACATCCGTTTCGACGAAAATGCAGCTGTTATAATCAAAGAAGATAAAAACCCGAAGGGTACCCGTATTTTCGGACCCGTTGCAAGAGAACTTCGTGAGAAAGAATATCTCAAGATTCTCTCTCTTGCTCCGGAAGTACTTTAATGGGAGGTACGACTAATGAGTAAAGTTCATGTCAAAACAGGCGACGAGGTTATCGTTATTCAAGGTAAAGACCGCGGCAAAAAAGGCAAGGTACTTCAGGTAGCTCCCTCAGAAGGCAAGGTTATCGTTGAAAACGTTAACATCATCTCTAAACACGTTAAACCCCGTAAGATGGGCGAAGCTGGCGGTATTATCAAAGCCGAAAGCGCTCTCTATGCGGACAAAGTTCAGCTTGTTTGCCCCAAATGTGGCGC
>JAZUSD010000117.1:0-13319 GCA_045606545.1 Acutalibacteraceae bacterium
GCTCTTCGCCAAAATAATGAAGACCGAAGCCTGTGTGAATACACTGCTCCAAAATACCACCTAAGGTTTCTGCTCTTTCGAGAATAACAACCTTTTCAACGCCCTCTTCTTTTGCTTTGAGAGCTGCAGCCATACCGGCAGGGCCTCCGCCGACTACAACTAAATCATAATTCAACATAGCACCCTACCTCCTTACTTGGTTTTGTGATACATAATTTTCGACTGACCGCCGAATTTAGTAATTTCATTCATAGGCACATTCAATTCTCTTGCAAGAATTTCAACTACCTTGCTACCGCAGAAGCCACCTTGGCATCTGCCCATACCTGCTCTTGTTCTTCTCTTAACACCATCTACGTCACGAGCACCTGCAGGAGCATAAATAGCATCAAGAATTTCGCCCTCTGTGATTGTTTCACAACGGCAAACAATTCTGCCGTATGCTTTATTTTTTTCAATAAGCTTTGCTCTTTCTTCTGTTGAGAGGTGGCGGAAGCGAACAGGCTCAGGACGGCAGGGGTCAAACTCCGCTTTTTTCTCGAATCCACCTGAGAGCTCATTGATAATGCCGTCAACCATTTCTGCAATAGCAGGCGCGGAAGAAAGACCGGGAGATTCGATACCTGCAGCATTAATAAATCTCTTATTAACTCCTGATGAGCCGATAATAAAATCATCGCTTGTGGGATGAGCGCGGTTACCGCTGAAAGAGGTGATTGCGTTTCTCAGGGAAACAGCAGGAACACTCTTTACTGCACTTGAGTAAATCTTATCAAGACCAAATGATGTTGTAGCAACATCATCACCATTATCTATATCCTCCGCAGATGGACCAACAATAAGGTTGCCGTCAACTGTGGGAGAAACAAGAACGCCTTTACCCATTTTGGTAGGACATTGGAAAATTGTTCTTGAAACAAGTGAGCCCTGAGATTTATCAAGAAGATAATAGTCACCGTGGCGAACAACAATTTCAATAGAATTATCACCGATAAGTGAAGCGATTTCACCTGAATGAACACCTGCAGCATTAATTACATATTCCGCAGTAATTTCACCGAGAGATGTTGTAAGCTTGAATTCATCATCAGCATAATCAATACCGGTAACTTCGCAGTTCCTCAAAAACTCTGCACCGTTTGTAACCGCATTTTCAACACCTGCAATTGTAAGCTCATAAGGGCAAACAATTGAAGATGTGGGGGCAACAAGAGCACCAACAGCAGTTTCACCGATATTGGGTTCAAGCTCAACGAGCTCTTCTCTTCTTACAATGCGAAGACCGGGAACACCGTTCTGCTCTCCTCTGTCTTTAAGCATTTCAAGGTGGGGCATTTCTTCCTCTGAGAAAGCCACAACAAGAGCTTCATTATTTTTAAGAGGAACATTAAGCTCCTTGCAAACCTTTTTCATAAGCTCAACTCCGCGAACATTGAGCTTTGCTTTAAGTGTACCGGGCACAGCATCAAAGCCTGCGTGAACTATTGCAGAGTTTGCTTTTGTAGCACCCATTGCACAGTCGTTGCATCTTTCAAGAAGGGCAACCTTGATGTTGTATTTTGAAAGCTCTCTTGTAATAAGAGAACCTACAACACCTGCACCGATGACAACAACATCGTACTTCATTTTAACATCTCCCTATAATTAAACATAATAACCTATAATAGAAAATCATTATAGCACAGTACCATATCGAAAATCAAGTATATTACACCTTGTTTTTTAGCCAAATATAGTGTAATATTATACAAACAGAAATCAATAACAAGAAATCAGAAACGAGGAAATTATGAACAAGCTAAAAAACAAGGTTGAATTACTCGCTCCTGCAGGAGATATGAATTGCCTTATTGCTGCTGACCGTTTCGGTGCGGATGCAGTATATATCGGTGGACCTCTTCTTCAGTTAAGAGCAGAAAAATCTGCATTTACAGAAGAGAATATTGACTCTGCCGTAAAGCTTTTGCACTCAAAAAACAAAAAGCTCTATGTAACAGTGAACAGTTTTACTAAAAATAATGAAATTGAGCCTCTTAAGGACTATGCCCGAACCCTTTACGGATTAGGTGTGGATGCGGTTATCGTATCCGATTTAGGCGCAGTAAGAACAATAAAACAGGCAGAGCCTAACCTTGAAGTGCATATCAGCACTCAGGCAAACTGCTGTAATTATGCCTCAGCTTTAGCCTACTATGAAATGGGCGCATCAAGAATTGTTATAGCCCGTGAAATGACTATTGATGAAATTGCCGAAATGCACTCAAAAATTCCTGAAGAGCTTGAGCTTGAAGCTTTTGTTCACGGTGCTATGTGTATGGCATATTCAGGCAGATGCCTTATTTCTTCATATATGAACGGCAGAAGCGGAAACAGAGGCGAATGCACTCAACCTTGCCGTTGGGAATATTATCTTGTTGAAAGAAACCGCCCCAATGAATATATGAAGCTGGAAGAATATCCGGACCATTCCGCCCTGCTTTCATCCCACGATATGAAAGCTATCGGCTTTTTAGATAAATTGGCAGATGCAGGCATTGATTCCTTTAAAATCGAGGGCAGAATGAAAACCGAATACTATGTATCACACGTAGTTAACGCCTATAGAAGAGCAATTGACAAATCCTCTCCCCTTGAGCTTTTAGAGGACGAGCTTAATGCTATCAGCCACCGTCCCTATAACAGCGGTTTCTATTTCGGAAACCTTGTGTACGGTCACAAAAATGACGGTCTTTACCATTGGGATTGCACCTTCGCAGGCGTTGCCCTTGAAGATTGCAAGGACGGAAAACTGAAAATCCAGCAACGAAACTTCTTTAAGCTTGGTGATACACTTGAAGTTCTTTCTCCCGAAACCTTCGGAATGAAATTCACTGCAACAAAAATCGTCAATGAAAAAGGCGAAGAATGCGAAAGCGCCTGTCATCCTCAGGAATTTCTCACCCTCGACTGCACCGCAGATGTTAAAAAAGGCGATATTCTGAGAGTAAGAACGCAAAAACAAGAAATTGTTACCGACATTTGATTAATGCAAAATTCAAAATTAAAAATGCAAAATTATGGGGAAGCTTCGCTTCCAAACATTATAATCGGCTTCGCCCCGAAATTTTGCATTTTGCATTTTGCATTTTCACAACAAACTATATAGGGAAAACAAACTATGTATTTTGAAATCCTCGCTCCTGTCGGAGCACAAGAACAATTAAAAGCCGCTGTAAGAAGCGGTGCAAACGCAGTTTATCTGGGTGTTGATAATTTCAACGCCCGGCGTAATGCTGACAATTTCACAACAGAGAATTTAAAAGACGCGGTTAACTACTGCCGTCTTCGTGATGTTAAGGTTTTTGTTACCCTTAACACACTTATTTTCGATAAAGAAATTGACGAGCTTTATAAAACTGTTAAAGCAATAGCTGAAAGCGGTGCAGATGCAGTAATTGTTCAGGATTTCGCAACAGTAAGAGCAGTTAAAGAAATCTGCCCGGATATGCCTCTTCACGCTTCAACCCAGATGGCAGTTCACAATGTTTCGGGCGCAAAGCTTCTTGAAGAAATGGGATTTTCAAGAATAGTTTTGGCACGTGAGCTCTCTCTTAACGAAATGAAAATGATAAGAGATGCTGTCAATGCAGAGCTTGAGGTTTTCGTTCACGGAGCTCATTGTATGAGCACATCGGGTAACTGTTACCTTTCCGCTATGCTTGGTGAAAGAAGCGGTAACAGAGGTCTTTGCGCCCAGGGTTGTCGCCTGAACTGGACTAATACCCACGGCAGAGAATATGCCCTTTCGCTTAAAGATATGTCCTATCTTGACAACATAGAGGACCTTATGAAAATCGGCATTGACTCCTTTAAAATTGAGGGCAGAATGAAACGTCCCGAATATGTTGCCGCCGCAGTCAGCAGTCTGAAAAAGGCAATGAATAACGAATTTTATGATAAATTAACCTTGCGTTCTGTTTTCTCCCGCAGTGGTTTCACAGATGGTTATTTAAAAGGAAAAAGAACTGTTGATATGTTCGGATACAGAGTTAAAGAGGATGTAACCTCAGCAACTGCCGTTTTAAAAGAGCTCGAAAACTCATATAAAAACGAAATCCGTCCTAACAAAGCAAGCGCAAAGTTAATTCTCAAAAAGGATGAACCTGCAATACTTCACTTTTCTTCAAAGGGTGTTTCAGTAACAGTTCAGGGCGAAATCCCCCAGGAACCAAGAACCGCTCCCCTTTCGGAAGAAATCGCATTGAGAAATCTTTCAAAATTAGGCGACACATCATTTTTTCTCGATTCAATCGGCTTTGAAAACGAGGATGCTCTCACACTCCCTGCCTCTGCTATCAATGCTTTAAGGCGCGATGGAGCAACTCTTCTCGAAGAAGAGCTTGCAAAAAAGGAATATAGAATCAATAATATAAAACCCGATTTTCCATATATTAAACACAATTTTTCAAAACCAAAAACGAGAATCCGCCTTGAAAACTTTTCGCAGTATAGTGAAGCTTTTGAAAAGGCAGATTTAGTTATTCTTCCTCTGGAAGAGGTTTTCAATAACCTTGAAGAAATCGAGTGCTTACCTGTAAAAACTGCCGTTGAGTTACCTCAGCTCATCTACCCTGATGATGAAAAAGAAGTCCTCAAAAAGCTTACCGCAATTAAAAGAACCGGTATTGTAAGAGGTGTAACAGGAAACATAGGCGGAATTGCCCTTCTAAAAAAAGCAGGGTTTAGAATTTATGGCTCTCACGGACTTAATATAACAAACTCATTTTCTGCGCAGAAATATAAAGATATGGGTCTTGAAGATGTTACGCTTTCCTTTGAATTATCTGAAAAAAACATAAGAAATCTTTGTGCAGATATTTCTAAAGGCGCATATATTTACGGTTATCTTCCCATTATGCTATTGCGCAACTGTCCTCAGAAAAGCATTGATGGTTGCCTTAATTGTAATGGGAAATCAGTGCTGACAGACAGAAAAGGTATTGATTTTCCGCTTTTATGTCAGAACAAAAAATATTCCATTCTTCATAACAGCGTCCCCCTTTATATCGGAGATAAAAACCTTTCAAACCTTGATTTTGTAACATTCTATTTCACAGTTGAAGATAAAAAAGACTGCGAAAAAATTTATCAGTCATATTTAAACGGCAAAGCTCCCGAGGGAAAGAAAACCAACGGATTATACAACAGAGAATTGCTGTAAATCATTAAAAAGTTTGTGAAAAAAATTTCACAAACTTTTTTTGTGTCTGTTAAAACTTATTCAACTTTTTCGTCATATTGTGTTAATTTTCTGTCATTGACTTGTGCAAAATAAATAAAATTAATACATATGTTTAGACAGTTTTGTGTAAGACAATTACACTTTTAACTAATTTTCATTTGTTTGTTTTGCACAATCTAATACCTGTAACTTTGTGCATAATCACTTGACTTTTATGAAATTTTCACTATAATTATCTATGTTATCAAAAGTTATACCCCTTGAACATCTTGTTCGCCCATATTTATCGCCGAACCGGACTTCAAGGTTGATATATAAAGATTAGTTTCATAAAAGCCAAAAGGAAAAAGTCGCCTGAAAATAGGCGACTTTTTCCTTTTATTTATTGACTATATTATTCATTTAGTTTATATTAAACCTATTATATATTTTCTCAAAAAGGAGAAATTCCAATGACAAAAAACGAAGCAAAAATCAAAGCAAAAGAGCTTGTGTCAAAAATGACAGTCGAAGAAAAAATGACACAGCTTCTTTATACCTCTCCCGCTATTGAAAGACTTGGAATTAAGGCTTACAACTGGTGGAATGAAGGCGCACACGGCGTTGCCAGAGCAGGAACTGCAACAGTTTTCCCCCATACAATTGCTATGGCGGCAACCTTTGACAGTGAGCTTATTAACGAAATTGCTGATGTTATTTCAACAGAAGGCAGAATTAAATATAACAAGCATGTTGAATATGGCGACCACGATATTTTTAAAGGCATCACATATTGGGCACCCAATATCAACATTTTTCGTGACCCTCGTTGGGGGCGCGGTCAGGAAACCTTTGGTGAAGACCCTTATCTCACTGCAACTCTCGGTACTGCATTCATTAAAGGCATTCAGGGTGACGGCGAATTCTTAAAGGGCGCAGCTTGCTCAAAGCATTTCGCAGTTCATTCAGGTCCTGAAAAAGACCGTCACGGCTTTGATGCTGTTGCAACTCTCCACGATATGTATGAAACATACTTGCCCGCATTTGAGAAAACTGTAAAAGCAGGTGTTGCAGGTGTTATGGGTGCATATAACCGCACCAATGGTAAGCCTTGTTGCGCACATTCTTACCTTATGGGCGAGGTTCTACGTAAGAATTGGGGTTTTGATGGTTACTTTGTTTCCGACTGTGGAGCTTTGCAGGATATTTATGAATTCCACAAATTCGTTGAAACAAGAGCAGAAGCTGCTGCAGTTGCTCTTAAAAACTCCTGTGACCTTAACTGCGGTCAGACTTACGATGCTCTCGTTGATGCTTATGAAGAAGACCTTATTACAGAAGAGCAGATTACGCAAGCAGCAGAAAGACTTTATATGATTCGTTTCCTTTTAGGCGAATTCGAAGAAGTAAGACCCTATTCTGATATTCCTTATTCAAAGCTTGACTGCAAAGAACACAGAGAGCTTAATTTAAGAGCTGCCGAAAACTGCGTAACTCTTCTTAAGAATGACAACTATTTACCTCTCGATAAAAACACAAACAAGAAAATTGCTGTTATCGGTCCTAATGCGCTTTCAGTTACTGCTCTTGAAGGTAACTATAACGCATACGCTTCTGAATATATCACAGTTGCGGACGGTATAAGAAGAGTATTCAACAATACTGATATTTCCGTTGAAAGAGGCTGTAACTATTGCCACGAAAAAATCAATGAGTGGGGCGGTTTCGGCAACATGCTCAGCGATGGTGCCGCAGCAGCCGCAGAAGCAGATATTGCAATTCTCGCTCTCGGTCTTGATTGCTCAATTGAAGGCGAAGACACAGGCTACGATAACGACTATACCGCTTGCGGTGATAAGAAGAACATCTATCTTCCCAAAACTCAGCAGAAGCTTGCAGAAATGGTTTGCGATGCTTGCGAAAACGTTATTGTTGTTATTTTGTGCGGTAGCTCCGTTGACCTTGGAGAAAAAGTAAGAAACCATGCCAAAGCAATTATTCACGCCTGGTATCCCGGTTCTCAGGGCGGTCTTGCAATTGCAAAAACAATTGCAGGTGAAAACAATCCCTGCGGTAAACTGCCCGTAACAATCTATGATGGTGAGCATCCCCTCCCTGATTTCACTGATTACAATATGCAGGGCAAAACCTACCGTTTCATTGAGGGCGACGCTCTTTATCCTTTCGGTTACGGTCTTTCATACACCAAATTCCAATACACAGATGCAAAAGTTCTTGAAAAATCTGATGATAATATCAAAGTCAGTGTTAATGTTAAAAATATCGGCGACAGAGCAGGTATTGAGAAAACACAAATTTATGCTCAGTATTCCGATTCAAGAACCTATACTCCCCACTTCCAGCTTTGCGGTATTAAATCAACAAGCCTTGAAGCAGGTGAAACCCATAATGTAACAATTGATATTGATACATATTGGCTCAAAGCAGTTCTTGAAGACGGTCGGCGAGTAACTCCCGACGGCAAAATCACCCTTTATATCAGTGGACATCAGCCTGATAAAGTAAGTGACGAATTACTCGGTTACGAATGTGAGAAAATTGAGTTATAATAATTAACAAATCCCCATTGACAGTAAACAGCTATCAGTGGGGATTAATTCATATTTTGCGAATCCTATCATCCCTGTCCGCTTGCGGACAGGGATGATACACTCGCTTTTCTCTACATTATTCTTTTTAGCGCATTTTCGCGCCCCAACATTTAGCACTTAGCACTTAGCATTTAGCACTTAAAGAATATATTCTCCTACAACCTCACCACTCAAAGTCTTATGTGTAATAGCAATGTCGTCAACTACCATATACCCTCTTGGTGTATTCTCTTTGGGAATAGAAACTGAACCGGGGTTTGCATAAATATAGCCACCCTCTAATTCTTCAATTTTGCTTACGTGAGTATGACCATTAAAAAGAATATCGCCTTTTTTTATTTTAGGAAGATTTTGCGGATTCATTTTGTGACCGTGGGTAAGGAAGAACATTCTTTCCTTGTGATAAAAGAAAGCATATTCCGCAAGAACAGGAAAAGAAAGCACCATTTCATCAACCTCTGCCTCGCAGTTACCTCTGACACAAAGAATTTCTTCCGCCATATCATTCAAAAGCGCAATAACTCCTTTGGGATTGTATTCTTCCGGTAAATCGTTACGAGGACCGTGATAAAGAATATCTCCCAAAAGAACTAATTTTTCGCATTTTTCTTCTTTGTATTTTTCAACTAACTCACGGCAGTATTTTAAAGAACCGTGAATATCAGATGCAACCATAATTCTCATAAGAATATCTCCTTTTGTTTTTCTGCAACAATCATATCACAAAATAATTTAAAACACAAACAATAAACCCTATTTAATTTTGTTTCGCAAAATCAAATAGGGTTTAAACTTTTATTTTTTCTTTTTACCGAAAAAGCCTTTCTTCTCTTCCGGGTCAACAGGCTTTGCACCCATTGTGGTGTTAAAGTTCATAAGAGCTTCTTTCTGCTTGTCATTAAGATTTTTAGGAACCTCAATGTTAACTCTGATAAGCTGGTCGCCTCGTCTTGTTGAGTTAAGAACAGGAATACCTCTGCCCTTCAATTTGAAAATATCACCGGGTTGAGTTCCTGCAGGAAGAATATATTCAACCTGTCCGTCGAGGGTGGGAACGCGGAGCTTGTCACCTAAAGCCGCCTGAACAAAGCTGACTTTAACATCATACCAGACATTATAGCCATCGCGCTCAAAGAAAGGATGAGGTTTAACAATAACTCCAACTCTCAAATCACCTGCGGGACCACCGTTTGCGCCAGCATTACCCTGATTTCGAACTGTAAAAATCTGTCCGTCATCAATACCTGCAGGGATGGTGATTTCCTGCTTAACGCTTCTTCTGATTCTGCCTGCGCCCTTACATCTTGTGCAGGGATTGGGGTTGAATGTACCCTTACCGCCACAACGCTGACAGGGCTTTGATGTACTGATAGTGCCGAAAGGTGTTCTCTGCTGAACATTTATCTGACCTCTGCCGTTACAATCGGGACAAGTTTGGGGTGAAGAACCCTTTGCCGCGCCCGAGCCTGAACATTCATCGCAGACTTCAATTTTCTGGAATTCAACAGTTTTCTTGCAACCCTTTGCAGCTTCCTCAAAGGAAATATATATGTTAGTCTGAATATCACTGCCACGACGAGGTGCGTTGGGGTTACTTCGACCACCGCCACCACCGAATCCTCCGAAGAATGAACCGAAAAGGTCACCCAGATCGAAATCCATTCCGCCGTCAAATCCGCCGAAGCCACCAAATCCGCCGCCACCTTGACCTGCGCCATAGCTGGGGTCAACGCCTGCAAAGCCGAAGCGGTCATATTTTTCTTTCTTATCGGAATCCGAAAGAATTTCATATGCCTCGTTTGCTTCCTTGAACTTTGCCTCTGCCTCTTTGTTATCAGGGTTAAGGTCGGGGTGATATTTCTTCGCAAGCTGGCGATATGCTTTTTTTATTTCATCAGGTGTGGCACTTTTGGAAACGCCAAGCACCTCATAATAATCTCTTTTATCTGCCATAAGTAATTCCTTTACTCACTAAAGACGGCTCTTTTGGGAGCCGTCTTTTTAATTTTAGTCAACATCTGTGAAAGGTGCTTCTGTGTAGTTATCTCCACCCTGTGCACCTGCTGCATTGGGGTCAAAGCCTGCGCCCATATTATTGGGGTCAAAGCCCTGAGCACCACCTGCTGCTTTATAAAGCTTTTCGGAAATTTCATAGAATTTTGCCTGAAGAGCTTCCTGCTTTGATTTGATAAGCTCAATATCTTCGCCCTTAAGAGCTTCTTTGAGTTCTTCAACCTTAGCGTTGATGTCGTTCTTATCAGCTTCGTCGAATTTATCACCGTTTTCAGAAACGAGCTTTTCGCATTCAAATACCATCTGGTCTGCACCGTTGCGGATGTCAACTGCTTCTTTACGTTTCTTGTCTTCTTCTGCAAACTGCTCTGCTTCTCTAACTGCCTTATCAATATCATCCTTGCTCATATTTGAAGAAGCTGTGATGGAGATTGACTGTTCTTTACCTGTACCAAGGTCTTTTGCAGAAACGTGAACGATACCGTTAGCGTCAATATCGAAAGTAACTTCAATCTGAGGAGTACCGCGACGAGCAGGAAGAATACCATCAAGGTGGAACATACCGAGAGTTTTGTTATCTCTTGCGAATTCTCTTTCACCCTGAAGAACGTGAATTTCAACTGATGTCTGGTTATCTGCTGCAGTTGAGAAAATCTGGCTCTTCTTTGTGGGGATTGTTGTATTTCTTTCGATAATCTTTGTGCAAACGCCACCAAGAGTTTCAATACCGAGTGAAAGAGGTGTAACGTCAAGGAGAAGAAGTCCTTCTACATCACCGCCGAGAACACCTGCCTGAAGAGCAGCGCCCATAGCAACGCATTCATCGGGGTTGATGCCCTTGTAGGGTTCTTTGCCGGTGTAGTTTTTAACTGCATCCTGAACAGCAGGAATTCTTGAAGAACCACCAACCATAAGAACCTTGTCGATTTCAGAAACCTTAAGGCCTGAGTCGGAAATCGCCTGGCGAACAGGAGCCATTGTTGCTTCAACAAGGTCAACTGTAAGTTCGTTGAATTTAGCTCTTGTAAGAGTTGTGTCAAGGTGAAGAGGACCTGCTTCTGTCATTGTGATAAAGGGAAGGTTAATTGCAGAGGAAGTAACACCTGAAAGCTCGATTTTTGCTTTTTCTGCAGCTTCTTTAAGTCTCTGCATAGCCATTTTATCAGTAGAAAGGTCTGAACCTGTTTCTTTCTTGAATTCAGTTACGAGCCAGTCAATAATTCTCTGGTCGAAATCATCACCGCCAAGACGGTTGTTACCTGCAGTTGCAAGAACCTCCTGAACACCTTCGCCCATTTCGATAATGGAAACGTCGAAAGTACCGCCACCAAGGTCATAAACCATAACCTTCTGGTCATTTTCTTTATCAATACCGTAAGCAAGAGCAGCTGCAGTGGGTTCGTTAATAATTCTCTTAACTTCAAGACCTGCAATCTTACCTGCGTCTTTAGTTGCCTGACGTTGTGAGTCTGTAAAGTAAGCGGGAACAGTGATAACAGCTTCTGTTACCTTATCACCGAGGTAGCTTTCTGCATCAGCTTTAAGCTTAGAAAGAATCATTGCAGAAATCTGCTGGGGTGTATAAGATTTGTCATCAATCTGAACCTTGTAATCTGTACCCATCTGTCTTTTGATAGATGAGATTGTTCTGTCGGGGTTCTGAACTGCCTGACGCTTTGCAACCTGACCAACAAGTCTTTCGCCGGATTTAGAAAAACCTACAACAGAGGGTGTTGTTCTGTTACCTTCAACGTTAGCAATAACTACGGGCTCGCCGCCTTCGATAACTGCTACGCAAGAGTTAGTTGTACCTAAGTCAATACCAATTGTTTTTGCCATTTTAATTACCTCCGAATTTATTTTAAGTATTTATTATATATTTGTTAATTAGTAACCTGAACAGTTGCGAAACGCAATATTCTGTCACCCATTTTATAACCTTTTTCAAAAACTGCCGCAATTGAATTTTCGGGAAGTTCATCATTTTCAACAGTCATAACCGCGCTGTGAATATTGGGGTCGAACTCGTCACCAACTGCACCGAAAGCCTCAACATCCATATTTTTGAGAATTTCCTTAAGCTGAGTAACTGTCATTTCAACACCTTTTCTATATACCTCAACATCATCAGTCTGGTTATCAAGAGCTCTGTCAAAATTATCAATCACAGGAAGAAGTGCTTTAATTGTGTTGCCCTTTGCATCGCCATAGGTTGCTTCTTTTTCTCTCTGAGAGCGTTTTCTGTAGTTATCATACTCTGCAAGAGTGCGAAGATGAGAATCCTTAAGAGCTGCAAGGTCAGTTGAAAGCTTTTCAATTTCTGCCTTGAGAGCGTCAACCTCAGCATTCTTCTTTGATTTCTTTTCTTTTTTAGTTTCTTTTTTTACTTCTGCAGTTTCTTCTGTTTCAACTGCTTTTTTTTCTTCGTTCGCCATTTTATTTACCTCACTCCTCATCAAGAGTTTCGGAAAGAAGATTCCCGATAACCGATGCTAAATATTTTATACTGGGAATAAGCCTTGCATAATCAAGCCTTGTGGGTCCGATTATTCCGATTGAACCGCTATCCTTATCCCCTACTGAATATTTTGAGAAAATTGTTGAAGAATTTTTCAACTCTCTGTAAAGGTTTTCAGTACCGATTGCAACATTTAATTGTTTCTTATGTGAGCCAAGCATATTTTCAAGAGGTGTTCCTCTGTGAAGGAAATCCATAAGGCGAAAAGCATCTTCGGAAAGTTCTTCATGATTAAGTATGTTTGACTGACCTTTTAAATGAAGCTCAGTTGTTTTAACAGCTTCGCAAAGGTCTGCTATGGCACACAAGAAAGGTGACATTATGAAAACTCTGTCTCCAAGGGATGCAACAAGAGTCTGAATAACCATTACATTAATATCAGAAACGGATTTGCCGATAAAATAATTCTGACAGATGTTATAGAAAACCTCGGCAATATCAACATTAATCTGAGTATCACTTCTCACAACGGAGCTTTTAAGAATACCCGAGGTAGCAAGAAGTACTATCATCGCCGTATGTTCACTTAAAGGAACAAGCTCAATTCTTTTGATTTTTGCATCTGCATCTGCAGGTGAAGATGAAACCGCAACGCAGTCTGTCAGCTCAGCAAGAATGCTACCTGCTTTTTCAAGAAGCTTATCAGGCTCACCCGAGAAGGATTGCAACCATATTTTGATTCGTTCCTGCTCTTCTATACCTAATTCATAGGTAGTCATTAAATTATCAACATAGTATCTGTAACCAAGCTGAGAGGGAACGCGACCTGCAGAGGTATGAGGTTGTTCGAGAAGCCCCAGTTCAACCAAATCCGCCATATCGTTACGGATTGTAGCAGAAGAAACCGCATTACCCATTTCCGAGCAAATCGCTTTTGAACCAACAGGCTCGCCCGTAGCAATAAAGCGTTCGATTATAATTGCAAGAATTTGTTGCTTGCGCCCTGTAAGCTCTGCCACGACCTCACCTCTTTTTT
>JAZUSD010000118.1:0-31779 GCA_045606545.1 Acutalibacteraceae bacterium
TGTTGATAAATATATGAATCTTGTTCCCATTGGAGTTATGGGTGAGCTTTGTATCTGTGGTGTAAACGTAGGACAAGGTTATATTAACAACACTGATTTAACCGCTGATAAGTTTATTGACAATCCATTTGGTGAAGGTAAGCTTTACAAAACAGGTGATCTTGCCTATTGGCGTGAAGATGGCAACATCATATTTGTGGGTAGAAATGACTTTCAAGTTAAAATCCACGGTCAAAGAATTGAATTGGGAGAAATAGAAAACGCTGTCGCATCAGTTGACGGTGTGGTTCAGTCTGCTGTTGTTGTCAGAAAAGACAATGACGACGGACAGTTTATCTGTGCTTTCTATACAGGTAACGATATTAATGAAAAAGAACTTCGTTCTATTCTTTCAACAAAATTACCCAAATATATGGTGCCGTCAATATTGGTTCACCTTGAAAGTTTACCATTAAATCAAAACGGTAAGCTTGACAAAGGAGCATTGTTCAACAAAGAAATAGCGGTAAATACTGTTTACCAAAACGAACCGCCCATAAACGACACAGAACAATATATCTGTAAAGTATTTGAAAAAATCCTCAAAAAATCTGTATCCGATCGAAATACCGACTTCTTTGAGTATGGCGGCACAAGTCTTTCACTGATTGCTCTCCTAAGCGAAAAAGGTTTTGAAGATATTTCAGCAGCTGAATTCATCAACAATTCTACCCCGGCAAAATTAGCTTTGGTTATACAGAACAAAAACTCTGTTTCACTTGAACATGTTGAACCATTATATTTGCCGGAACATACAGAAAAAGCATTGATTTTGTTGCCATTTGCCGCAGGAGGGCCTGAAGCTTTCAGTAACCTTGTGAACACTATAAAGCACAACAGTGAAAAAACTGCAATATATTTTGTTCGTTATTTACATTCGTTTGACGATTGCAAAAATGCTGCTAAAGAAATTATAAACATTTTAAATGGTGTAGAAATTTCTTTTTATTCACATTGTGTAGGTTCAGCTCTTGCTTTGCATATAATAAGTATTCTTGAATCAGATGGTCTTTATATTAAAAACTATTTTGCCGGTGCTTCTATCCCCCCTGCAAAACCAACTAACAGAAACATATGGAATATCTGTCCCGATATTTATATAAAGAAACAGCTTACAAAAGCAGGTGCACCATTAAACGGTTTGACAAAAGATATATTGGCAGAATTTTTAACTTCCTTTAGAAAGGATACAAGTTTTGCAAACCTTTGTTATGTAAATATACCAAAAAAAATAAATACGCCTGTCACTGTAATACTTAGTAAAAACGATCCTTTCACAAAAAACTATATGGATGCAGAAAAAATCTGGAAAATATATGTAAAAAACATTGAGCATGTTCACTTCATTGATACACAAACACACTATTTTCAAACAGAAAATTATGAAGAAGTTGCAGAGATTATACTTTCAACAAAATGAAAAATCAAGCCCATCTTTTTCAGATGGGCTTGATTTTTACCGTACTTAAGGGTATCACATTTTATTAGATATCTCAGGTGTAAAAGTACACCAATTACAGATCCGAACCACTAGTTCAGCTAGTGGTTATGATTTTTTTGTTTTTAATTTTTTATCATTCTCAATATTTTTCTTTCGTACATATCTTGTTAAAATAACCGGAACTATGCTGAAAGTTGAAACAATTACACCAGCTATAAATATTCTGTTATCAGGAATATATTCCATCTGACCCGTCAATTCGTTCAAAATCATTGAATTACCTGTTTTAATAATCATCTGACTGATACTGGAGCCAAAAAACATCGGTAATAATGCAAAAGAAATTGCCCATAACCCTTCATATTGACCTTTACTGTCAATAGGATATAACTTTTTAGACCAGATTTTTGTAGATTGGAGCATAACTACATAACTGACACCAATAAAGAATATGCCTAAGAATAATCTTATGTCAAAAATTTTAGTAGTATTGACGTTTTCTGGTTTGATTGGAAATATAAATAAAATTCCTAATACACCAGAAACAATTGCTCCGACAGATACACCTAAAAATTTATTATTGTCAATAAATCTTGATACAGGCAAGGTTACAATCATAGCTAATACCAATGGAACTGCCTGAATTATACCCATTTTATCTGGAGTAAAACCTAAATGATGAATAAGGTAATTACCTATATGAGGAGAATAAGTATCATATCCAATAAAGAAAATCATTACAGAAAGATGAACCAATATCAATTCTTTTTGTTTGAGTGGATTTTTGTAATCAAAAACACTAAGGAACTGTTCCTTGAATGTTCCTCTCACAGAAGGTTGGATATCATCCTTTTTTGTGAACATATAGGCAGATATTACGCCAAAGGATGCCAGAACAGAACCGACAACAATAAACAATCTTAAATAATTATTTTCTGTGCCTACAATATAACCGCCAATAATATTACCAAACAAAGAACCTAAAACACATTGAACGGCAATTGCTGCACCAATTTTACCTTTGTTATTATCCTTCATAATATCGGTTGTCCATGCAGCAAATCCCACATCAGTACTCATTGAACCAAAAAAGCTTACCAACATATCTCCAAACACAAGGCAAATTACTGTGAAAACTAAATACTTATTGGGAATAAACTGAGTTAAACCGAACAAAATAATAAGAATACCCCAAGCAGCATAACCAGTGCTTATGAGTGTTCGCCTTTTACCGGTTCTGTCTGATAATGTACCAAACAAGAAAATCGAAACTGTTGTTGCCAATGCACTGAAAATCAGCATAGGTGTTATAATAGAAGGATTTTTATCAATTTTTTCATACACAAAAGTGTTGAACCACATTCCTTCCACATTCCAGCCTATCTGACCCATAAGACCTAGCGACCATATAAGAATCCACATTCTCATTTTAGGATGACCGACTTTTACTTTTGAGTTATTCAACAGTTTACCATTTTTATTTCTTACGGTATTCTTTTTTACTTTTTTCTCCTGTCTGTAATCTGCTATAACTTCTTTAGCCCAAGGAAATGGTGCTTTTTTAAAGAAAATTAATATTTTATCTGAATATTTTATAACTATCAACAACCAGACAACACCTACAACAATGCCGACTAAGCACAGAATGTGGTACGTCTTTAATATCCAAAACACATTTTCTTCAATTCTTGTAAATTCAGTAAAAAAACGAGTTGTACTATACGCTATGATGTAAATTGGGTATAATGTCCCTGATTTAACTTTATCTCTGATTTTCATAAGGAGAATGAAAATCAACAAAGCCATAAGAGACTCGAGCAATTGGGTTGGAAACATAACTGCATCCTTTGTAGGATAATACCATCCCCACGAGCACTCAAAGCCCCTGCAACAACCAGCACAAAAACAAGCAATTTTTACAAAAATCAATCTTAATGCCAGAGCTGGAGTAATCAAATCCATCTCCTTCAAAGGGTCAACAGAAAAAAAGTAAAAAATAAAAGGAGTAAAAAGCGGAGTCACCAATAAATTACCAAAATAATTGGCTCCTGTATTAGTTAACTCAGAAACAAATGAGTTAGTATAACCTGAAACTGTGTTGACGAAAAAAGTAACAAATACTATTTCAAGTACTAAAGCGATTATAAGCGAACGCTTTGTTTTCATTCGGGATACTTTATCTCTTACATAGACAGCCAACCCACCCGTATAAGACTTTCTTCTTTTATATTGTAAAATATTAAAAATTAACATGGCATAAAAGCCCATATTGTTAAAGAAATCGTACATTCTTATACTGGTATTGCCTAAAAATTCGTACATAACATACCTCTTTATTTATAGAATAACTATAAGTATATCATAATAAAATCTAATTTTCAAGTAACAGACAAAACCTACGTTTCACATATAAAAATAAGCAACACAATTTTCAAAATAGAAATTCAAGCTAAGGGTATCAATTATAAAAAATGAAAGCAACTGGGATTGTGAGAAGAATAGATGATTTGGGTCGTGTTGTAATACCAAAAGAAATTCGTCGTACTTTGAGGATTCGTGAGGGAGAGCCTTCGCATACAACATTGACACTTTTCGACAAGTTTTTCTTTGGGGTACATAGTTTTATAAAAAGAGCAACAACGGAGTGGAAATTCACTCCGTTGTTTTATACGTTATAAATTTTATCAATTTTCAACTTAAGATGCTAACGCCTTGTTCACAACAGATTGATAGTCGGTTGCATCAACAATATCATCTCCGTTGCCATCGGCAGCTAATGCATAAGCACCATCAATTGTTTTGAGACCATTTGTAACAATAGCCATATATGCACAGTCAATAACATCACATACACTGTCGCCATTGATATCGCCTTCAACAATCAATATAAAATCACCTACAAAATCACCACCATCAAAAACAGTAACAACGGTACCTGTACCATAAAATTCAAAGTTACCATGGGTGAGGCTTGCTGTAGGAATAGCCACTGCTGTTTCAGAAATATCTAAAATTTCACTAATATCCGAGAAATTTTGAACACTTGTACGAATCACAAGATTCTCATAATCAATCTTTGTGTTTTCTGTTTTTTTTATGCTTAAAAGAACATACTTAATATTGTTAGCAACTGCATAATTATGAGCTACACTTCCATTTTCACAATAAATTGTACCTGTAAAACCATAAAACGCTTGTGTTCCTATTGTAGTTACGTTCTCACCTATTATTACTTTGCTTATTTTCGGTTTATATGATGAATTACTTACACAACATAAATACGCAGGAATTTCTTCTACATTATCACCAAACACCAATTCAATACCAGTACTTGATTTACCAGCATTTAAAAACAAATTTGATGAAAATGAAAAAGCTAATGTTTTTTTTGCATTCC
This sequence comes from Acutalibacteraceae bacterium, assembly GCA_045606545.1. Taxonomy (GTDB): domain Bacteria; phylum Bacillota; class Clostridia; order Oscillospirales; family Acutalibacteraceae; genus DTU089. The sequence continues at coordinate 4,878 of JAZUSD010000118.1, forward strand.
AATGTACTCTTTCAAGGCTTGTGCAACCAGAGAAAGCACTAGATCCTATACTTGTTACGTTATCAGGAATTATGATTGATGTAAGGCTTGTGCATCCAGAGAAAGCACTAGATCCTATACTTGCTACGTTATCAGGAATTATGATTGAGGTAAGGTTAGAGCAACCAGAAAAAGCACCAAAGTCTATGTTTGTTACGCTATCAGGAATTACAATTGATTCAAGGCTTATACAACCAGAGAAAGCATACTTCCCTGTACTTGTTACACTATCAGGAATTGTAACAGATGCAAGACTTGTACAATTTTTAAAGGCATACTCACCTATACTTGTTGCACTATCTGGAATTGTAATTGATGTAAGGCTTGTGCAAGAAGAGAAAGCATAACCACCTACACTTGTTACAACATCTGGAATTGTGATCGATGTAAGGCTTGTGCAACCGAAGAAAGCATACTCATCTATACTTGTTACACTATCCAGGATTATATAAGATGTAGTTGTTTTACCTTGCGGATATCGTATCAAACTTGTTTTTTCTTTATTGAACAAAACACCATTAACAGAAGCATAATTCTTATTATTTGCTCCAACATCTATTGCTGTAAGACCTGAGCAACCTATAAAAGCAGAATTACCTATGCTTGTTACGCTATCGGGAATTGTAACCGATGTGAGACCTCTGCAATAGAAAAAAGCAAAATTACCTATGCTTGTTATATTATCAGGAAATGTGATTGAGGTAAGGCTAGAGCAACCACGAAAAGCATAAACACCTATTCTTGTCACTTTATTCGGAATTGTGATTGAGGTAAGGCTTGTGCAATCAGTGAAAATATAATCACTTATGCTTGTTACGCTATTAGGAATTGTGATTGAGGTAAGGTTAGAGCAACCAGAAAAAGCAGAAGAACCTATACTTGTTATACTATCAGGTATTGTGATAGATGTAAGGCTAGAGCAACTATTGAAAGCCGAATAATCTATACTTTTTACTGGTTTACCATTATACGTCGAAGGAATCATAATACTTCCACTAGCAGAATTATTACAATAATTTACAGAATAATAGGTACCATCGCTGCTTAAGGTGAATGTTAAATCACTTGTGCTTGCTGCCACAGACTTAACAGCAAAAAAACCGCTAAAGTCAACCTCATTAAGCCCTACATATACAGAGCTGAAGATAATTGTGATAGCAAGAATTAATGATAAGCTACTTTTCAAAAATCTTTTCATACTATATCCCCTAAAAATAAAATCATTTCGTTATACAATTTCTATATAATAAACCTATTTTAATATTAAACTAATTCTATACCTTACAGAAAATTTTGTCAACAAAATCAGCAGTTTGGCAAATAAATATAAAATAAGTTTTGGATTTAAGCAAAGTATAAATCTCCTCAAAATACAGATAATAACAATACAAATTTGTAAAACGAGGAGATTGTTATATATTATGAAAGCAACAGGAATAGTTCGTAGAATAGACGATTTGGGAAGGGTTGTTATTCCTAAAGAAATCAGAAGGACACTTCGTATTCGTGAGGGAGACCCGTTGGAAATATTTACCGCAAGTGATGGTGAGGTTATTTTTAAAAAATACTCACCCATGGGTGAGATTTCGCAGTTTTCAGGGCAATATTCCGAGGTACTCAGCAGAACATCCGGGATGCCCGTTCTTATTACCGACCGTGACCATGTGGTTTCCGCCTCAGGAATTGCCAAAAAGGATGTACTTGAAAAGCACATTTCACATGAAATGGAAGAACTGATGGAAAACCGCGAAAACTATATTCGCCAGAAAGGTCTTCCTACCTTCTACCCTATTGATAATATGGAGCTTACCGCTGCATTGGCTTTTCCCATAATTGCGTCAGGAGATATAGGCGGAGCAGTTATTTTTCTTGAAAACGAAAATGGTGATTATCCTACTGATACGGAAATCAAACTGGCTCAGGTTGCTGCTGCATTTTTAGGCAAGCAGATGGAAGAGTAGTACAAAGTGCAAAGAACTTTGTAGCGATATAAATCCTTATGGATTTTCGATATATCTGACGATGCGATATGCCTACGGCGCGATATGTGCCTAACGGCACGAGTGAAAGAATGAACAAGTACACAAAAGAGTTTTACTTGATTTGTGCAACCCTACAAAACAACTTTTCAGATGATTTTTCACATTGTAAAATAACACTTCTTATGTTAAAATATTATTCGTATGATTATGTGCAGATTTTAACATAAGGGGTATTTTTATGGCATCACGTAAAGAGCGCACTGAAGCTCTCTCCAAAGAAATGAAAATTTATGTCAGCGATGCTCATATTTTCACCTCTGATGCTATCGTTCTTGCTTCGTTTTGTGCTCCCCGTCACAAAGATAAATGCTGTGATTTAGGAACGGGAAACGGCATTATTCCAATGCTGTGGTTAAGAGATTTTCAACCAAAAGAGATTACAGGCGTTGAGCTTTCCGAAAGTGCAGTTAACCTTTTTAACAAAACGCTTGAAGAAAATGATTTAACGGACAAAGTTAACGTTGTTCATCGTGATTTAAGAAAGCTTAAAGGCGTTTTGCCAAATGAATATTATGATTTGGTGAGCATTAACCCACCCTATAAAAAGCTCGGTACAGGTATTGTTAACGAGGGCGAAGATTATAAAAATGCCCGTCACGAATTCACCTGCACTCTTGAGGATGCTTCAAAAGCTGCCTCTCTCCTTTTGAAATTTGGCGGTAGGTTCTGTATCTGCCAACGTCCCGAGAGATTACCCGATATTTTTGCTGCTATGCGGAAATTTAAAATTGAGCCAAAATCAATGCGTGAAGTTATTCAACGAATCGGCAAAGAACCAAGTCTTGTTATGGTTGAGGGAAAAAAAGGCTCTGCACCCGGTTTCAGAATTAATCCCCCGCTTATTCTTGAAAAAGAAAACGGTGAATATACAGAAGAAGCGGCAAATTTATTTTATGCATATAAATTCAAATAATTGAATTTTATATATTTTCCAAAAGTTATGGAGGAATACTAATGGCAAAAACAAAAACAGATAAGCCTAAGCAGACAGGCTATATCTCAAGTAAGGAAAAATGGGCTTTCGCCATCGGCGGTTGCGGTCAGGGTATGATTTACGCAATGATGTCAAGCTACATAAGTGACTATTATGTTAACGTGCTTCATTTACCTCTTATGTTCGTTCTTCTTTTAATGCTCCTTGCACGTGTATGGGATGCAATCAATGACCCGTTGATGGGTATGATTGCAGATAAGCGCACAACAAAACGCGGTAAATTAAAACCATACATTCTTTATGCGGCGGCTCCCATTGCAATTTTTACAATACTTATGTATTTAAGCCCGAACCTGGATAAAACTGCTTTGATGGTTTATTCTGCTATTGTTTACATTGGTTGGGGAATGCTTTATACAATGGCCGATGTACCTTTCTGGAGTCTTCCTAATATTATGACACCAAAGGCAGACGAAAGAGGAAATGTTTTATCCTTCGGTAAAACTATCAATGGTATCGGTTCCGCTGTTCCTGAGGTACTCTTCCTTGTTTGCGGTTTCGTTATTCCTGTTCTTTTTGTAGGTCAGGATGCTCTTACTCAGGAAAAGAGAAAATATCTTTTAATGGCCATTGTTACCGTTGGCTTAGGTATTATTCTTTATGTCAGAACCTATTTCAAGGTTAAAGAAAGAGTTAATATTCCGCCTAAAACACGTAAACCCGGTGAGCCTACCACCCTTTCAAGACTTTTCAAGTGCAAACCCCTTATGCTTGTTGTTGCTATGGGTGTGCTTTCAAGCGGTAGATATATGGTGCAGGCTGCTGCAATCCACGTTGCAAGATACGGCTTCTATATAGGTCCTGACCTTGCTACACTTACCGCAGATGAAAGAATCGCTGCAATTTCACAAAGTGTTTCTACTGTTAAAACAATCTTCCAGATTTGTGCTATTGTTGGTATGTTTGGTGCAATGCTCTTTATGCCCACACTTATGAAAAAATTCCAATATCACAAAATCGTTATCACAACCTGCCTTTTAGGCTTCGTTTCAAGCATTTTCACAACTCTTATCGGTTGGTTTACAAACAACCTTTATGTTTGCATTCCATTTATTATTATCTCCAGCATTCCTTTAGGTGTTATTAACAACATATCCATTGCTATGATTGGTGACTGCCTTGACTATATGGAGCTTAAGACCGGCTTCCGTGACAATGCGCTGGGTTCTGCTTGTCAGGGCTTTGTAAACAAGCTTGGCAATGCTTTCGCAACCTGCGGTATTGTTTTAATGTATATGTTTATAGACATTGACCCTGCTCAGATGCTTTCATCTACTGCGGTTATGGCTGCAACCGACCTTACAAGGATGCAGAACTTTGCAATGTTCTCCCTTGTTTCCATCGTACCCGGTATCAGTATGCTTCTTTGCGCAATTCCTATGTTCTTCTATAAAATTGATGGCATAAAACCTCAGATTGAAAAAGAACTTACAGAACGCAGAAAGCTCAGCGGTGTTACCATTGATGAATAAAAATTTTTAAAGAAGGTCTTTTTATGAAATATGATGTAGTAATTGTTGGTGCAGGTCCTGCGGGTATATTTACCGCGCTCGAAATGCGCAGAAAAGGCTGTAACAAATCAATTCTTATAATCGAAAAAGGGCAACCTGTTGAAAAACGAAGCTGCCCTAAAGCCAAAACCAAACAATGCGTAAATTGCAAACCCTATTGCCATATTACAACCGGATTTTCAGGTGCAGGTGCATTTTCTGACGGTAAACTCTCATTAAGCTACGAGGTTGGCGGTGATTTACCCTCTCTTATCGGCGAGGATTTCGCGCAGGAGCTTATTGACTACACTGATAAGATTTATCTTGAATTCGGTGCTGATGAGCATATTGAGGGTATCAGCAACGATGCAGAGGTTAAGGAAATCAGAAAAAATGCTATTCAGGCAGGTCTTAAGCTTGTTGACTGCCCTATTCGCCATTTAGGTACTGAAAAGGCACAGACACTTTACCTTGAAATTGAAAACCATCTTCGCAAAGAAAATGTTGATATGATGTTCGGCTACGAATGTAACGATATTCTCATTGAAGATGGTATCTGCAAAGGTGTTTTCATCAGCAAAGGCGAGGAAAAATTGCAGATTGATGCAGACAAAATAGTGGTTGCCACCGGTCGAAGAGGTGCAGATTGGCTTGAAAAGCTTTGCAATGAGCACGGAATCGAGCATCAGGCAGGCACTGTTGATATTGGTGTTCGTGTTGAGGTAAGAAATGAGGTTATGGAAAAGGTTAACCGTGTGCTTTACGAATCAAAGCTAATCGGATACCCTAAACCTTTTAAAAACAAGGTTCGTACCTTTTGCCAGAATCCCGGTGGTTTTGTAAGCCAGGAAAACTATGATAATGACCTTGCGGTTGTTAACGGACATTCTTACAAAGAGAAAAAATCCAACAACACAAATGTTGCAATTCTTTGCTCACACAACTTTAATCATCCATTTAACCAGCCTATTGAATATGCTCAGAAGGTTGGCGAACTTACAAATATGCTTGGTGCAGGCCACATTCTTGTTCAGCGTTACGGTGATATTCTTGATGGTAAGAGAACCTGGCCTAAAGAATTGGCACAGTCTAACTTACGTCCGTCACTTCCCGATGCAGTTGCAGGCGATATTACCGCTGCAATGCCTTACAGAGCTATGACGAATATTATCAACTTCATTCAGGCAGTTGACCACGTTGTTCCCGGTTTTGCATCAACAGAAACCCTTCTTTACTCCCCTGAGCTTAAGTTCTACAGTAACAAGATAAAAATGGACACAGAGCTTAACACTAGCGTAAGAGGGCTTCATTGCCTCGGAGACTCTTCAGGCTGGACAAGAGGTCTTATGATGGCATCCGTTATGGGCGTTCTTATGGGACGACAGATAGCTGAAGAATAAAATTTTATATACCCGTTACTTTAAGAAATGAGTAACGGGTATTTTTATGTTTTAAATACATATACTTTAACAAGTGAGGTGTGTGTATGGTATTATCTGTAAGGACTAAAAGTCTTATTAAAAATCTTGCAATACCATTGCTTGTTGGAGCATTGGCAGGATTTTTGACAAACAGTGATGTTAAAGAATATATGGCAACGGCAAAGCAACCGTTTTTTGCTCCGCCGGGATGGGTTTTTCCGGTTGTATGGACTGTACTTTATGCTTTAATGGGCTTTTCCGCTTATGTTATTGAAAACACAGGAAGTCCGCGAAAAAGCAGAGCTTTGACTGTGTATTACATTCAGCTTTTCTTTAATTTTGTCTGGAGCTTCATTTTCTTTTCAGCAGGAAATTATTTATTTGCTTTTGTGTGGATAATTATTCTCTGGGTTCTTATTATAGCAACAATACTTGAATTTAAAATGATTAAATCCCGAGCGGCATATATTTTAATCCCCTATTTGATATGGGTTACATTTGCGGCTGTGCTGAATTTCAGTGTATTTTTATTGAACAAATAAAAAAATGAAACCATCGAGCCTTAACTTCAAATTAAGGTTCGATGGTTTTTGTTTTTCAGTTCATTGTAAATAACTGTGTTTCTGTATCGTAGTCAGAAGTCCAGAAATTAATCTGATACTCAGAGAAAATCGTTGGAATTGTTATGGATTTATCGCCAACTTCATCTGCAAGCTGTTTTAATGAGTAAGCATCAAACTTACAACGAATCATACATAAATCGTCATACTCTGTGGAAATGAATTTCCAATCAAATTTCTTTCCGCCTTTTTCAAAACCAAAGCAAACAAAGTTATTTTCGAAATCGTGATTTAAATTCTTGTAGCTTTCTTCATCGGTAAAATAAATATCGATCCAGATAAATTCATCTGCGGATGTTACCTCTACCTTTTCCACACCTGCGTTAAGATTTGAAACTACTGCAGGCGTTTCAGAATAATCCTTATTGAAATCTTCGGTTGTTTTTGCGTAAGTGCCAACAATAGTTCTGCCCACACCATCTTTAGACTGATGCTCAAGATAGACATTGAATTTTAGTGTCTCAAAAATGTTCTCATAGTTTATTGTAAGCTCATCTGTTAAAGCAACAACATTCACAAGGTCATCAATTTCCTTTAGAGTATATTCAACACTCTTACCATCTGAAAGGAATTTAAATTCGCCCGGACAAGTAACCTGACTGCCATTATTAATATAGAAACAAAAAACAGGAACTATATCAATTGTAAAGTCATTAGTTGCATAATGGGCATCAAGAAGAGCTTCTTTATCCTCAAACTCAACTACGATTTTTGCACTTTTGTTATCAAAATCTGCAGATACGTTTTTAATTGTATCAACATGTTTTTTCAAACCTTCAAGAGAAACTGTTTTCTCTGCTTCAACAACAGGTGCAGCAGTTGTTGCAACTGTTGTTTTTTCTGTTGTGGTTTCAAATTCTTTTGCTTTTTTACTGATAGCAGAAGAAAGGCTAAAAATTGCCACAAGTGCAATTGCTATAACTATTACAAACAAGCCTAACAGAAAAGGGTTTTTCTGTATCTTATAGGACAGGCTTTTTTTATTAATTTCGTCCATCATTTACCTCCTTTGAACTGGCATTTTCCTTTGCTTTTTCTGCAGCTTCACGCTCTTCTTTTTCTTGTTTTTCTGCTTCTCTTCCTGCCTTCTCGGCTGCCTTTTCAATTTCACGCTTTGCCTTACGCTCTTCGCGCATTTCCTTTTTGGTTGCCTGAGGTGCAGGTGGCATATCGGTTAATTTCATAAAATCGATTTTTGCCATTCGGGTTTTGGGAAGTGCATCAAGAATTGTAACTGCACTTGGTCTTGAGAAGCGCTCAAGCTTACTGTCACAATATTCCTTAATAAGCTTACAAACCTCATCGGGATTATCAGTTGGCTGATAAAGTGAAACGAAAAGCTTGATAATGGGCTTTGTGTCAATATAGCCCTGAACGGCACAAGCTTCATTGATATAATCAAGCTTGAGAACCTCTTGCTCAATGTCATTAGGATAAACATTATAGCCTGAAATGATAATCATTCTTTTCTTTCTGCCTGTGAAGAAAACGAAACCATCCTCATCCATATAACCAAGGTCGCCCGTCATTACCCAACGATTGCCCTTTTTATCGGTATAAACTCCGCTTTCCTCACTACCAAGATACCCTGCCATAACAGTTGAGCCTGTTACAACAATTTCACCAATAGTATTCGGAGGCAACTTTTTACATTTATCATTCCAAATCTCAACTGTAATGCCATCAAGAGGTCTGCCTATCGAATTTTCTTTATAAGCACCTTTGATATTCGCAGTACAAACGGAACTGACCTCTGTAAGACCATAACCACGGTAGAGTTTACCTTTAGCGTGGTATTTTTCGAGCTTGGAGTTAAAGGAATTAAGGAAAGTATCGCTTATAATATCACCGCCTGCCCATAAAAGACGAAGCTTTGACAAATGAGGACCATCAAAATTATTGGCTTCATACATTTTTTTGAACATATTCGGAACGCCAACGATATAGGTTATATTATATTTTTTTATAAGTCTGTTTGCCTTATCAGCAGAGAAATTCATCATAGGAATGCAGGTAAAACCTGCGCACATACTGAAATGCATAACAACCCCAAGTCCAAATGCATGGAAAAGAGGTAAAACTGCAAGAGAGCATTCTGCACCTGGTGCGTGAGGTGCATCAAAGAAGCTTAATTTATATGCAAGCTCGTTAAGGTTCTTTGATGTGAGCTGAATGGTTTTGCTTTTACCCGTTGTTCCGCCACCGTGAAGAAGTACAGCAATATCATCTCCGTTGTTCTCTACCTTTGGCGCAGTCTTATTCAAATGGCAGATTGTGTGATAAGATGCAGTATTTGAAGATGGAGTATCCTTACCTTTTATTTTTGAATAAACCTTAAGTGCAGGGCGCATAATGGTCGAAGCATAATCAGCAGGAGAACAAACAATAACAAGCTTATTTCTTTTTCTGAGCATACTTACATATTTTTCCATTAACACATCAAGAATAAAAATTGCTTCAGAATGAGAATTTCTAAGAATCTCTTCAAGCACATCAGGTGGTGTTAACGGGTGAACTATATTTGCAATTACACCGATACGGTTTGCTGCATAGAAAGCCACAAAGCTCTGCACTGTGTTGGGAAGAAAGATTGTGATAACATCTCCCCTTTTTATATTTTTACTATGAAGGAAGCCTGCAATTGCTTCAATATCTCTCATAAACTTTTTACGGCTTATAAGGTTACCAAAACTTTCAGACACATCATATACACCAAAATCTTTAGTGCAATCTCTGAAAAACTCAAAACAGTTTCTGTTTTCGGGTTTAATCATAATCGAATATTCCTTTCAAAATATTTTCAAACAAATCCAATCTATTTTAATATTTTACTTTAATAATGTCAAGTTTTTAAAGTTTAATATTAATTGAACTCACCATTTAATTGATATAACATATAATAAAACAAACTTAATTCAACAATAAAATTCAATAAAAAACAATTCCGTAGTTGTTATTTTGCACTAAAAAGTGAATGAAAATTCACTATTTTACTCGTTTTTTGTGTGTTTTTTTAGTTAAAATTGTAGAAAAAAGAATGCTAAATGCAATAAAAAATTGAATATTAAAAGGTTCATTTTTATTTATTCTTACAATAATGAAAAAACCGTTAATTTTTTATTGCAATTTAAAAAACTGTAGTATAAAATAACTTTCATAAAAAATAGTATATTTATTCAGTTCTTATGAACTATTAAGGAGTTGTCCCCAATGAGTTATATCCAGAATGTTATTGATGATGTTGCAAAAAAACATGCAAACGAGCCTGAGTTCGTTCAGACTGTTACTGAAGTTCTCACCTCTCTTGCTCCTGTTATTGACCAACATCCGGAGTACGAAAAAGCTGCTTTACTTGAAAGAATGGTTGAACCCGAAAGAGTTATCTCTTTCCGCGTTACATGGGTTGACGACAATGGCAAAGTTAACGTAAATACAGGCTACCGTGTTCAGTTTAACGGTGCTATCGGACCTTACAAGGGCGGTCTTCGTTTCCATCCTTCAGTTTATTCTGGTATTATGAAATTCCTCGCTTTCGAGCAGACCTTCAAAAATAGCCTTACAGGTCTTCCCATCGGTGGCGGTAAAGGTGGTTCTGACTTTGACCCTCGTGGTAAAAGCGATATGGAAATCCTTCGTTTCTGTCAGGCATTTATGACTGAGCTTTACAGACATATCGGTCCCGATGTTGACGTTCCCGCAGGTGATATTGGTGTTGGCGGAAGAGAAATCGGTTACCTTTACGGTCAGTACAGAAGAATCCGCGGTGCTTTTGAAAATGGTGTTCTTACAGGTAAAGGTCTTTCCTATGGCGGTTCTCTTATCCGTCCTGAAGCTACCGGCTATGGTGCTACTTATTATGCAGTTGAAGTATTCAAGCACTTCGGTGAAGATATAAAAGGCAAAACATTTGCTCTTTCAGGCTTTGGTAACGTTGCTTGGGGTGCAGCAAAGAAAATTGCTGAGCTCGGTGGTAAGGTTGTTACAATCTCCGGTCCTGATGGTTATGTTTATGATAAAGATGGTATCAGCACTGATGAAAAGATTGAATATCTTCTCGAAATGCGTGCATCAGGTCGTGACAAGGTTCAGGATTATGCTGATAAATTCGGTGCAGAATTCTTCCCCGGTCAGAAACCTTGGGGTGTAAAGGTTGACGTTGCAATGCCTTGCGCAACTCAGAACGAAATCAATATGGACGAAGCTAAAAAGCTTGTTGCAAACGGTACTCAGTATTATATTGAGGTTGCTAATATGCCTACAACAAACGATGCTCTTGAATACCTTAAAGAAAATGTTAAGGTTGTTGCTCCCTCAAAAGCAGTTAACGCAGGTGGTGTTGCTGTTTCCGCTCTCGAAATGAGCCAGAACTCAATGAGATACAGCTGGACTGCTGAAGAGGTTGATGCAAAGCTTAAACAGATTATGAAAAATATTCATGATAACTCTGCAGAAGCTTCTGAAAAATACGGTCTTGGTTATGACCTTGTTGCAGGTGCAAACATTGCAGGTTTCGTCAAAGTTGCAGATGCTATGATGGCTCAGGGACTTATCTAATATTTACAAAAGTAAAAATTGCGATGACTGTCAAAAAAACAGTTATCGCAATTTTGTTTTTTATTGAGGGCACTGCGAGCGTGAGCAAACGCGCAAATTCGCAAAATTAATCGTTATTGGTTAATTTGCGAATGAATTTTGATGGAGTTGCGTGAATTGCGAACTGAAGCTGTGCAAGGGCACTGCGAGTGTGAGCAAACGCGCAAATCCGCAAAATTAATCACAAATTTCTACGGTGCCATCTTCATATACTTTGATTTTGTCGCCTGTTTTAACTGTATTAAGGAATTCTTCACCTAAGCAGTCAATTGTGGGCATGGGAGTATCTGTCCATACAGCACCAAGGATTGCGCCTGCAGCTGCAAGAGAGTCGATATGTTCTGAGAAGAGCATACATGCGGGACATTTTCCCAAAACCTTTGCACAATAAAGAACCATACCGCCGGTTGTAGAACCGATTGTCTGAGGAAGACAAAGAGCAGATCCGCCCATAGGTTGTTTATAAATATCAGGATTATTCTGATCTCCGCATTTTGCGGTTTTATCCTCTTCCTTGTCAAACTGGAGAGCATTCTGGAATGAAGCAAGTGTATTAAAACCACCGTGTGAAACAAGTGCTACTGCTTCTGCTGTGCCCGGTACAACGGGACGACCTTTAAATGTTTTCATCTTATTTTGCCCCCTTTGTGATTATGTCAAGAATCTCTTCACTTGTGTAGTAACGAGATGTTGTATAAGTACGGAGTTTGTTTGAGTTAGTGATAACTCTGCCCATCTTTGCAAGAGGGTTATTCATATACATAAGAGGACAAATGTAACTGAGAGTTACACCTGTTGCAGCAAGCTTTGCGGCATATTCAGTTTTGTTGAATTCATCGCAAACTGCGGGAGCAGCAGTAAATACTGTGGGAATAGTAACTTTCTTTTTACCGCTCTTTTTAAGACCTTCGCAAACATTATCTGTCCACTCTTTAAGCTGCTGAAGTGAAAGGTGAGGACAACCGATAAAGCAAAGCTGAGGTGCCTTATCCTTCTTTTTCCAGATAACAGGATATGACTTATAAACTCTCTCAAGTTCAGCATCGTCAATTACATAAACCTGTGCATTTTCTGCAATAAGGCTTTCACCCATTTCAACTGCTTCAGGAGTAAGACCATCGATATGATAAAGACCAACCGCACCATTAGAAGCTGTTGCAGCACCAAAGTCTTTAAGGTATGCTTTTGCAGCATCGTCAAGCTCTGTGCCAATCCAATCTGTAAGACCCTTAACATAAGGAACATCTTCCATAACTTTCATACCGATTGCAGAACCGAGAATCTGAGCTTCAGGTTTCTTTTTACATTTAACTTCAACAATCCATGTTGCTTTTCTGCCTTCGTCAGTAACGAGACCAAAGTAAGGTACGCAACCAACAATAGAACCGAAAAGTTCAATGATACCGGAGTTACGGTTACAACGAGCACCGAGAACAGAGTTTGCATAAACAACCGCGCTGGACTCTGCCCAAGAAAGAACCTCGCCTTTTTTAGGTACGTTACCAACCTGATCCATATAGCAAGTGCAAGTATAAGCATCATCACTTAAAAGACCGAGCTTTCTGAGCTGTTCATCATAGCTATCCTGCTTTGTGTACATAAATTTGTTGAAAACGAGATTCTTGGCAAAATTTGAGGGAACCTTAGGATCAACAGGTTTGGGGTCAACAGAGAATTTCTGTGTTGATTTAATACCTGCCTCAATAAGCTGATCCATAAGATCATAAACAGGGCTCATAACCTTAAGACCGAAGCTTGTAACAAGGTGACCTTTTTCGCTTGTAACGGGAATCATCTTAGTTGCGCCAAATGCTTCACCGTACATAACAAGGGTCTTCATAACCTTTGCCATTACTTCCCCTTTTTCACCATTAAGAATGGCGGACTGTTCGGGAGTTAATTCCATTTTGTAGTCCATTAGATTCATCCTTTCTAAAGTTACTAATTTATACCCCTTTATAATAACACAAAACATATAAAATGCAAACATTTTTTGTTAAAATAATAACTATTTCGTCAAATAACAAGAAAAAAGACTTCCAAAAAACATTGAAAGTCTTTAAAACATTAAATTACTATAAAATCCTTAGCGGAAACAAGCACTCCATTTATCTCAACAACAGATGGATTATAGTTTACATAAACCACCTTACTGTAATCGTAAGTAATTTTATATACGCCTGAAACAACCTGTTCATGAGATGTTATTTTCATATCCATCAAGGGTAACATTCGTTTAACAGAAGAATAGTATTTGGCTGTTTGAGTTGCATAAACACCATAATCCAGAACATCGCAATTATCATAAGTAAACACAAAAGATGGTGATGCACCATACTCAACCGCCTTCAATACCGCATCCTGACTATTTTCAAAAAGGTTAATCGGTTCAGAACCATAGCAAAGGCTTCCGTGAAGAACCATTTGCAAAAGCGGAACAGTTGTTACACCATCATACTCTGCAAGAACCGCACTTTGCGGTACAGAAAAAACAGCATCCGCCTGATTCATTAAATACACAGCAGGACTTGAAAGCATAAGTCCGTTATTTACACTCAGCGCCTGAATTTTATCTTTTAGATTATTCAACGCTGTTTGTCTATCTACCCTACCCCAAATATCAGTATAAAGAAGATACGACAAATCATTCACACAAATATTTCCTGCCTCACTTTGAGAGACCAGTTCATACACTTCAGAAATATTAGAATATGCAAAGTTATATGAATTAACGTTAGATTTAATGTTGTCTTTTGAAATATAATCTCTTAAATCCTTATATAAACCGATATTATTTTTACCATTTTTATTGGGTGTAAGAGAAAAATTAAAATCGCACCAAACAGAACTATTTTTTTCTGTTGCCAACCCACAAAGAGTGTTATAGGCATTTCTACCGCCAAGAATACTGCTGAAACTATCGCAGCCTTTAGCACCGGAATTCAACCCTTTATCGCCTGCTCCCGCAAAACGCAAGGCAATACTTCTTACACCTCTTGACTTTAAAAGCGCTATTATTTCAGCCCCATTTTCAAAAGTTGTATAAGTTGTATTCTTCTTTCCGTTTTCACTGCCGATTGTAGTTACAAAAAATGGAAAATCTACAAATTCATCACTCATTTTTGAAGGAAGATAACCTTTTTCAGTAAGAGTGTCACGAATGATTGAAGATACTGTGTTATAATTTTTATCGCCTTTGGCGGAGATATAATAAACCTGAGATATTACTCCATTATATGACGGACCTTTTATAAGCTTATCATCAATTTTTGCATAAGATGTAACAATAAAAGTATTATACAAACTACCGCCTGTATTTTTGTTGCGCTTCACATAAAGTGAAGAAATCGCATCACCATCATCAATAACAGATGTGAGCATAACCCTATTTTTAGTCATAGCAAAGCAAGGCAAGGTTGCGCCTTGAGAATACTCATCAAAAGTAATATCGCTACCATAAACATCCAGGGCTTGTGAATAGGATTTTTCAGTCTTTGATGTTAAATCCATTTGAGCTCCACAACCATCCGGTATAGTGTAAAAGCACTCATCAACAGGATTATTTTCAGTAAAAAGTCCCGGTAATATGCTAATCTTCTCAATACAAAATCCATCTTTCAAGGTGACATTTGCCATATCTATTTCTACCTTGAAGCCGCCGTTTTTCTCACTGAATTTCACCGGGATAATTTCTGCGACACTACCTTCCCTGTCCTCAACAAAAGAGAATGTTATTGTAACGCTATTTTTGTTTTTGCTTTCAACTTTAAATGTTCCGAATTCAGCACTGTTTATTGAACTGTTTTTTATATACGAATTACCGATTTTATCTCTTACTGTTAAAGAAAGCACACAAGCAAGTTTACTTTCTGCAGCATCTTTGGAATGAGAGTTAAAAACAACTTCCCCATCTTTATCTGCAATTGCAACTGCCGATGTTTTTTTATTAACATATAAATTACCCGATGCTGTTTTTACAAATGCTTTATACTCATCAGTAAAATCATCCCCCTTTTGTTCACCCTGGCAAAGATTTAACTGAACAACACTTTTTGCAAAA
The DNA here is from genome assembly GCA_045606545.1 of Acutalibacteraceae bacterium. Taxonomy (GTDB): domain Bacteria; phylum Bacillota; class Clostridia; order Oscillospirales; family Acutalibacteraceae; genus DTU089. The sequence continues at coordinate 20,137 of JAZUSD010000118.1, forward strand.
AGGCGCGGAAGAAAAACGCCACACAAAATGCCGGCGATTATCAACACACAAATTATCGGAAGTATTATTTTTAGTTTGCGTTTTTTCTTATTGGCCATAAAACACCATTCCGTTAAATAATTTACTGAATATGATAGCACAATTTCTCTTTTTATGCAACTAAAAGAACGTTTATAAATAGAGTTTAATGTAAAATAAATATAAATAAACTGTAAATTGAACAATATATGTGAACAAAAATGTAAAATACCCTTGTAAATTTTTTTGTTTTGGTATAGAATAGGAATGATATTTTGCAACAATTATGTTGTATTATAAAAGATAGCAAAGGATGAAAAAACAAATGGCAAACAACGAAATCAAAACCAATGCCGAAATTTATCGCGAACAGCGTAAGGAGCGCCTTGCAAAAGCGCAGAAAAAGAAAAACGGCAAAGGTGACAAAATCATCAGAATTCTTGTTAAGACAATTTGCATTTTACTTATTGCAGGTATTGTACTTTATGGTGCAGGCAGTATTCTCACAAAAGTTTTCTGTCTTCCACAGAAGCTTCTCACAGTCGCTACATATGAAGATGAAAAAATCAATGTAGCGGAATATAACTATTATTATATGAGTCTTTACAATCAAATTGTTTCAACAAACCAGCAGATTGACTCTTATTATGGTGCAGGCTATGGTACTTATTATACAGGCTTTGATGTAACAAAAGACCCTGCTGAACAGGACTACGTCGGCGAAGATGCACCCGAAGGTGTTGAAACATGGTCTGATTATTTCAGACTTATGGCTCCCGAAAAAGCTATGATTCAAAGAACAATCTATGCTAAAGCTCTTAGCGAGGAAGCTAAAAAAGCAGGATTTGAAATTACAGAAGATATGCAAAAAGAGATTGATGAACAAATCAAAACTGCTATTGATAGCGTAGCAAAATATGCTGAACAGTATGATTATGCTCTTAGCAACTACATCTCAAAAGTTTGTGGCGAAGGGCTCACCGAAAAATCATACAAAGAGCTCCTCAACAGAGATATGGTTGTTGAGAAATATCTTACTTGGTATCAAGAGAACATCTCCGAGACAACAACCGATGATGATGTTTCTGCATACTACAAAGAAAACAAAGCTGACTTTGATATGGTAGATGCAAGATTATTTGCTATTTCTTATGCAAAAGCAGAAGAATCTGACAGCAAGAGCAAAGATCCTGAATATACAAAAGCAGAAGCTAAAAAATTAGCTGATGAATTCAAGAGCAAAATTACTGACGAAAAATCCTTTGTTGAACTTGCAAAAGAATATGCACTACCCTCACAAAAGGATTCTTATAAAGAAAACAGTGCAACTTTAGCAGAAAACCTCACAAAATCTTCTATCAATGCTAAAAATGTAGCTGAGTGGCTCTTTGATAGTGCTCGTAAAACCGGTGACGTTACAGTTATTCACGAAAAAGATACAGAGGCATATTACATTGCATATATTATCTCACCTGCAGCTCCCGACAAACAGACTGCAGGCGCTGATGTGAGACACATTCTTGTTCAGGCTGAAACAACGAAAGAAGACTCAGAAGGAAATAGCGTTGACCTCTCTCAAGCAGAAATTGATAAAAACTTTGCAGAAGCAAAAACTGAAGCAGAAAAAATTCTCAAAGAGTGGAAAGACGGCAAAGCAACTGAAGAAACTTTCTCAAAACTTGCAACAGAAAAAACAGACGATACAGGTTCAAAAGAAACCGGTGGTCTTTATGAAGACATCACATCAACAAGCAGTTATGTTCCCGAATTTCTTGACTGGGCTCTTGCATCACACAAAAAGGGCGACACAGGCATAATTAAAACTGATTATGGTTATCACATTATGTACTTTGTTGGCGCTGATAAAACAGAAAAATGGGAAAAAGATGTTCGCGATGCTATCGCATCAAAAGAATTCAATGATTTCTCAACAGAACTCTATGACGATATTTCTGAAAAAATTAACAAAACAGAATTCATTATGAATTACTTTGTTAAAACAAATGAGAAAACAATCTCCAACCAAGCAGCATCTTATGCAGCATCTGCATCTTCTTCTGCATCCTCTTCTATCTCATACTAATTAATAACAAAACCGTGTCTTCGGAATTAGTCTGAAGACACGGTTTTATATTTTTTAAAAAATCTTTTTGCATTCTCACAAAAGAGCTTTTTTAATATAGTTTCATTAATACCTTTTTCTTTTAGTTGTAAATATATATTAGGAATCGTTTGTATTCCGTTAAAATCGTCAGGAACTTTACATCCGTCAAAATCGCTACCAAAAGCAATTGTATCTTCACAACCTAACGAAAGCATATATTCAATCTGACGATAAAGAGCATCAATTCCGTTTGCATTTTCATCTTCAATAAAATCCCGACAAAAGTTCAAACCTATAAGTCCATGACGTTCATTTATAACCTGTATTTGTTCTTCACTTAAATTTCTTTTATGTCCGAATTCATTATTGATAATATCGGCATTGGAATGACTGGCAACAAAAGGTAGCTCAGCAATCTCTGAAAGTTCAAAGAAACTTTGCCTGTTGAGATGGGATACATCAATAATTATTCCCAACTCCTCTGCTTCTTTTATAAAAGTTTTCCCAAATTGGGTTATTCCACCATCAGAAAAAGCACCTGAAGCAATTTCATTTTTTGCATTCCATGTAAGTGTTATTAATCGAACACCGCTGTTATAAAGATGGTATAAACCATCAATAGTTCCACCGCAAGCGGAACCACCTTCAACAGAGAGAATTGCTTTAACGGGTGTTTTTCTATTTTCATTATAACAAGAAATCAAATCATTATTTTCGTTGATTTCCTTATGAAAATAGTCAGCGATTCTATCAAAATATTCAACTGCATCTTTTCCTCGAAGCTCATCAGGAATCCATATTGCAAAAACCTGTGTGTATTCCTGGATTTTTTTTGTTCTTTCTAAATCTAGATGCAAATTGTTTTTTCTTAGTGAAAATCCATTATTACAGCACTCACCTATTGTATCACAATGCAAGTCGAAAAATTTCATATTGTCACCTCAAAAAGCGTTTTTAATATGATTCAATTTCTGTAATTCCTTACCTTCAACAAAAACCTCTATAATATCATACCTTGTTTGCATTGTAACATCTGCCCATTTATTAATATATACTGATGCCGCACTTTTAATATTCTCTTGCTTGCGAATATCCACTGCATCTGCCGGAGATGTTATTCCTCCTATCTGGCGGGTTTTAACCTCTACAAAACATAAAACATCATCTTTTTGGGCAATTATATCTATTTCTCCTGTGTATGTTTTGAAGTTTGCAGATTTTATAGTATAATTATTACATCTTAAATACTTTGCAGCAAGTTGCTCACCTAAAGCACCCAGCAAAATACTGTCCATTATTTACCTCCTAAAATGTTTTTCAAAAATGTTTTTCTGTGAATTTCAGAAATACCATATTTTTCTATCATTTCATAATGAAGCTTTGTTCCATAACCTTTGTGCTTGCAAAATTGATATTCAGGATATTTTTCATCCATTTCCATCATAAACCTGTCACGACTGACCTTTGCAATAATTGAAGCTGCTGCAACTGACATACACTTACTGTCGCCCTTTATGATAGTTATCTCTTTAACACCTGTGTTTGGGTATCTGTTGCCATCAATGAACGCAAGGTCGGGTTTAATATCAAGTCCCTCAACCGCTCTTTTCATAGCAAGAAATGTTGCATTGAGAATATTAATTTCATCGATCTCCTTTTCTGTTGCAACACCAACAGACCAACTGATAGCATCCCTGATTATATCGTCATAAACAATGTCTCTTTTTTTCTCAGAAAGCTTCTTTGAATCATTAAGAATTTCATGAGAATAGTTTTCCGGTAAAATTACCGCGCCTGCAAAAACAGGTCCCGCCAAAGGTCCTCTGCCTGCTTCATCAACACCACAAACAACAGTAAAACCATCGTTATGCGCTTCAATTTCGTAAGAATAATCTAACATAATATATACCTCAAAAAAATAAAGTCGAAACATATTCGTTCCGACTTTTATTTTATAATATTTATTATGGTAATTCAAGTGTTAATCTACCAAGCTTTCCACCGCGATACTCATCAAGAAGCATTATTGAAGCTCTTTCGGTATCAATTTCACCGCCTGAAATGAGCATACCTCTTTTTCTGCCAATCATTTCAAGAATTTCGTAATCCTCTTTATCTTCAAAGCCCGTTATCTTAAAACGTTCACTAATTCGGTCACAATAGCCGTTTTTAAGCACGTTAATAAGGCGCATAGCAAGAACCTCGCTATCAAGAATCTCGTCCTTAACAGAGCCTATAAAGGCTAATTTATCGCCAACGGCTTTATCATCAAACTTGGGCCATAAAACTCCGGGAGTATCAAGAAGTTCAACCCCATTACCTACTGCAAACCAACTGTTTGAACGGGTTACGCCGGGTTTATCCGCAACCTTTGCACGATTGCGCCCTGCCATTTTATTAATAAAAGAAGATTTTCCTGTGTTAGGTATTCCGACAACCATAACACGAAGAGGCTTACCAACCATACCTTTTTCGGTATTTCGTTGAATTTTATCTTTCAGAACCTCTCTGACTAACGGTAAATAGGCATTAAGACCTTTACCGCTACGGCAATCAACAGGAATGGCATACATTCCGTTATTCTTATAATATTCAACCCATTTTGATGTTGCTTTTTCATCGGCAACATCACATTTGTTAAGAAGAACAATTCTTGGCTTATTCCCTATCATTTCTTTGAGTTCGGGGTTAGATGAACTCATTGGTATTCTTGCATCAACAATTTCTGTCACTAAATCCACAAACGGCAGGCTTTCTTTAATAAGCCTGCGCGTTTTAGCCATATGACCGGGAAACCATTGAACTGTTTGTTTCTGATAATCACTCATAATCGTATATATCAAAATCTCCGAAAGGCAAAATTCTTACAACAGCTTTACCTAAAACATATCTTTCATCTAAAGGTCCTATAAGAGTAGAACGGCTATCTGTTGAGCCGTTTCTATTATCTCCCATACAGAAAATATGACCATCCGGTACTGTATAGGGAAACTCAATATCATCAAGCTTTGGTGCAATATAGTCATCCTTAGTATAAGGTTCTTTCAAAGCAACACCATCAACATAAACTGTACTTGTTGTAAAGTCTATATCGACTGTTTCTCCGCCTTTTGCAATTACTCTTTTTATAAGAGGCTCGTTAAAATAATTAGGTTCGGTTATAACAACAATATCTCCGCGGTCATAACTTTCCTTCTGAACTGTAAGAAGCCAGTCTTGATGTTGCAAGGTATCTGTCATAGAAGTACCTTCAACGCCAACAAGACGGAACACAAAAGTAAACACAACCGCAATAATTATAAATGATGACATAATTATTGAAACTATATCATAAACAGAAAGATAAAAACCATTTTTCTTTTTTTCGGATTTTTTTGTATTCTGTTTAAGTTCGGTAACATTCTCTTCAGTTGTTATATTGACAATTCTTTCATCGTTATTATTCATAAATTATTCTACCGTCCAATCACCGAGAGGAAAAACTCTTCCGAGAACTTTTCCTACAATAAATCTTTCATCGACACAACCAACTCTTGTTGAACGACTGTCAAGAGAGTTTGCTCTGTTATCGCCAAGAACAAAAACAGTACCTTCGGGAACTGTAATAGGAAAGGCAATATCAAACTGTTGAGAAGTTAATTCATTTGTATAATCTTCTTCTGTTCCGTTAACGGTAACAACACCAGTTGTAAAATTAATGTCAACAGTATCTCCGCCAACTGCAATAATGCGCTTAACAATAGGTTCATCTAAATCTGCAGTTTCTGAAATTACAACAATATCGCCTTTTTGCGGTTTATAACCTACAGTAGAAACAATAAGCTTGTCATTGTGTTGAAGAGTTGGTTTCATAGAGGGTCCATCAACATCAAAAACTCTGAAAAAGAAAGTAAATATAATCGTTATAACAACAAGTGCACCGATTATAGCCTCAAAAACCTCGAAAATATTAAGTTTACTTCGATTTTCTTTTTTTACTTTTTTTGCAGAAGTTTCATCGCCCAGAGTGATGTTATATTCTTCAGTTTTACGCATAGAGCTCACCTCTCAGCAAAATCAAATAATCCCATAAAGAAATCAAGGGCAGATTATAAATCTGCCCCGTTTTTCGACTATAATCAGCCGATTTTTTCCTTAACCTTAGAAGCCTTACCAACTCTGTCACGAAGATAATAAAGTTTTGCACGGCGAACTTTACCGTAACGAACAACTTTAACAGATGCAACGTTGGGAGAGTGAACAGGGAAAACTCTTTCAACACCTACGCCGTAAGAAACACGACGAACTGTGAATGTTTCGCTGATGCCACTACCATTTTTTGCAATAACTGTACCTTCGAAAGCCTGAAGTCTTTCTCTCTGACCTTCACGGATTTTAACGTCGATTCTAACTGTGTCACCAACGTTAAACTCGGGCTTCTCAGCCTTAAGGCTGTCCTGTGCAATAAGTTTTAATGCGTCCATAATAAACCTCCGAATTTTTTCAAGCGTTCATGCCCTTCAGGCAGCGGACCGCCAGCTTTAATGATGCCATTAACTGCCGTTGTCTCGAAACAACGCACACATAGACTTGATAATAATATCACATCAAAAGCAAAAAATCAACTGTTTTTTTAAGATTTTGTAAAACAGTTGATTTTTTTAATTACTTATACTGCCGGAATGAAAATAACTTTAAGATTTTCTGTTGTGTCTCCTTCTAAACTGTTTTCCTCTGCTATAGCATTTACAGTTGTATTGTAACGCCTTGCAATTGACCAAAGACTTTCGCTTTTTTCCGGGAAATAAACTGTAATGGCATTTGAATTTCTGATAGGTTGATTTTCACTTTCTGTTATATCTGAAACCGCTTCGATGATTACTTTGCCAAAAACACTTGCTGACACATTAATTTCTGCTCTTACATCAATACTGTTATTTCCTTTTTCCGCACAATCCAAAGAGAAAACACTAAGCTTGGGCAAGCAGAAAATATCGTTATCTTCATAATCTGCTTTTCTTTCATATTTAACATCAAGTATTTTATTTATATTTGAAATACTGCCCGAGGTATCTTTTATAAGTACTGATAAAGATAGGTTAGCTGATACTATAAGTTTATTACTTTCTTTTTTGGAAGCAACACTTGTTATCTCACAGGTTGAACCGATAACCTTGCTCACGCCTTCACCGCTAACTTGAAAATCTTCTCTGAAAATATATGTATCCCGAATTTCATCAAGAGGTGTAAAAAACACCATTGCTTTTTTCTTTAAATCAATGCAGTTACCAACTGCATAAGCATCGTTTATAACAACAAGCTCTTTTTCTTCCCACATTGAAGCACAGGCATCAATACAAAGCCCGATATCAAAAGAACTGCCTACACCATCCTGCTCATTCTTAAGCATAACATCAACTGCCGTTACATTAAGGGCTACATTACCTGTAAATCGCTCTTCCATTCCCTCAAACTCTAGAATCTGATTTATGGGAAGATTATGCCTTATGAGTTCGGTGCAGGATTTATCATTGGCATTAACATAGCAAATTTCAACTACTGCATCGCCTTTCACCATTATTTTATTACTGATTTTTTTTACCTCGCTACAAACAGCACTTGCTCTGGAGCTGATTATAAAAGCACACGGAACCGAAAGAGCTGCTGTATCACTCATTGAAAATGTTCTTGTTTTTTTGCAACCTAAAGACATTGCTCTTATAGGCATACATTTCTTTTCAATACAAGATTCCTCAACAGAAATTATTTCTTCTGTTTCTTCAAGAAATGCATTGATTTTTATCACTATACCCGCTTTTATTTCTGCTCTTTTGGTGCTTGTAGCACGGCAATTGACATAAGATACCGATACCTCACAATTAATGTCTGTTGCATCGTTAAATATTATGTTTTCACAATGTCGGGTAAACGGTCTTGACTGCGCAAAGGAATAAATGCAACCATCCTCTGCCGTGTAAATCATTCGTAATTCGCATTCTCCGTCAACAGTTACCCTTTCCCCTACCGCCTTGCAGGAATTAACCTTGGGTTGAGCGGTTGATTTAATAATTCTCAAAATCTCTGGCATATACTCAGGCAAAGAAAAATCCGCCTCGACACATTCCTCGATTGAATTATCTTTAACTATCTGCAATATTTTATAGTTCTCTTTTTTTAAGGTTATATCCATAAAAATAAACTCCCTTCATATACCTTCTGTGAAAGTATATGATTAAAGGAGTTGCGGTATGATAGTTTTTGAAAATTCGGAATGCGGAATAAATTAAGTTAGGAGCGAGGAGTTAGGAGTGTTGGGGAAGGTTCGCTTCCAAACATTGATAATTGCTTCGCTAACAAATGTTTTTATCTAAAAATAAATAATTTCTGCAATATAAATATTTAGAAAAAAATATTTCGGTTTATTTTTTATTATAGCTGACCGCAGGTCCCGACACTCCTCACTTCTCACTCCTAACTCCTAACTAAAAAAGGGACGGTAATATCCGCCCCTACAGTTGTTTATTCAATTATATCTTCTGTTATTTCTTCAACACTTTCTTCATAAAGAAGCTCATAAAGCATTTGTTTATTCTGTTCAAGGTTAATTGAAATGCTTGAGCCGTCCCATTGAGAAGAATACCACCATGTATCATCAAAAGGAATTTGTTGGGAAACAAGAAGCTTGTCCATATCCGCACCTGATTTTGCAAGGCATCCCGAAAGGCTGAATATAAGACTCCAGAAATCAGTTGTTGAAAGGGTTGTTTCAATATATGGCGCAACCTCTTTTGCGGTTGAAATAAGTCCAAAAACACCGATAGGATTAATCTGCCCTTTTACCTTTGATGCTATGGCAGTTAAAACCTTTCTCTGACGTTGAGTTCTCATAAAATCGGAATCCAATTTACGAATACGGGAATACCAAAGTGCCTGATAACCGTTTAAATGAACACTTTCGCCGCTTTCAAAAGCATCGGGCTTTTTCTCATTGCCGTATCTGTGGCGGTTGTTGATATAATCCGCTTCATCTTCCGTAACCTCAACATCAACCCCACCAAGACCATCAACAAGAGCTGTAAACATTTCGAAATTCACTGTTGCATAATCATCGATTTTAATTCCGAAATTATGTTCAATAGTCTGAATAAGAAGATTTGCTCCGCCCCAAGCATAAGCAGAATTAACCTTTGCTTCGCGCTCTCCCGGAATATATAAATGGGTATCACGAAGAATTGAACAAATTGTAATTCTTCCTGTGCTTTTGTTGATGGAAGCAATCATAATACTGTCGCTTCGTGAAGAACCGCCATTAGCTTTATCACAACCGATAAGAAGAATGTTGCGGACATTTTTATCACTTACAAGCTGGGCGCCCTCAATATGCTCTATAGCTTCTGCTTTAGTGAATTTACCAACAACTCCATTTGCCATAACAAACAGAATCGCACCAAAAGCCAGTATAATTGCAAGAGCTATTGCAACTATTCTTTTACCCCTTGAGCCTTTCTTTTCAGGTACGAGTTTACCTCTTCTGGCTTCGAAATCAGAAATTTCATCAGTATCCTGCAAGCTCTTCTTTCGTGATAAAGGCAGTGTTGCCGGTATTTCAACAGAGAACTCATCCTCATTATAATTTTCAGTTTGCTTGTTCTGATGAGAAGACTTGTTTCTGTTTATATAAATGCCATCTTCTTCCGACTGTTTTCTGCGACCTTTACTTATATAAATATCTTCCTTTGAAGAATCACTGAAAACATCCTCATATTCATCCTCATCGCGAGAAGAATAGCTATAAATATCTTCGTATTCATCCTTTTCCTTTACATAGCTTAAAAGCTCTATGTAATCATCATTAATAGATATTTTCTTTTCTTCGTTAGGGTTTCTTTTATCTGCCAATATAATTCTCCTTCTGGGCGGTACGGTCAAGACCGCAAAAATGAATAAAGATTATTCGCCTAATTTTATATTAATACCATTTCCGTTTGATGTAGGTTGAGGAAGGTATTTTTGAATAGTATGCGCAAGGTTTATTATAGGCATTGACTGAAGATACACTTTACCGGGACCTGTAACAACAGTGTGGAATGCGCCCTCACCGCCAAGGAACATATTTTTAACACCTTTAACTGCTTCAATACGCATCGAACAGGTTTCACTCATCGCCGCAAGGTGACCTGTATCAACAATAATGCTCTCCCCTGCACCGAGAGTATATTCTTTACAATGTCCGTCAATCTCAATAAACACCATACCATTACCGGTGATTCTCTGCATTATAAAGCCTTCGCCACCGAAAAAGCCAACACCGACTTTATGCTGGAAGAAAATTGAAAGGTCAAGACCCTTTTCCATAGCAAGAAAGCCTTTTCTCTGAACAACAATGCCATTACCGGGAGTTACCTCATAAGGAATAATCTCACCGGGGAAGCTGGATGAAAATGCAATCATACCTGTTCCGCTGACAGAGGTAAATTCATTAAGAAAAATTGATTCTCCTGCAAAAAGCCTGCCTAATGCTTTTTTTATACCGCCACCGGAATTAGTTTCCATCTGCATATTGGGGCTCATCCAGCTCATTGAACCACCTTCGGTGCAAAGAGTCTGTCCCTGCTCGGGATAACATATAACAACAGGCAAGCTACCGCCTTCAATTTCATATTTCAACATAGAATTACCTCCTTTGGTTGTTTTATTTATTAGATTATACCTTTTTTTCTCTATATTTTCAAGTATATAGGCATAAAAACACTCCTTGCACTAAAATGCAAAGAGTGTTTTAAATATAAATTAATCTACTTTAACAATCCAACCGAGCTTATCTTCTTTTTTGCCCCATTGAATACCTGTAAGCTCATCATAAAGGAACTGAGCAACAGGACCGATTTTGGATTCGTTAATTACGAGATGCTCATCACCATCGATATATTCACCAACGGGAGAAATAACAGCAGCTGTACCTGTACCGAAAGATTCTGTAAGAGTGCCGTTTTTGTGAGCTTCTTTAACCTCATCAATAGAGATTTTTCTTTCTTCTACTTTATAGCCGTTTGCTTTAAGAACTTCTACACAAGATGCTCTTGTAACACCGGGAAGAATGTTTCCATCTTCAAGAGAGGGAGTGATAACTGTGCCGTCAATAACAAAGAAAACGTTCATTGCGCCAACTTCGTCAATGTATTTTCTCTCAACACCGTCAAGCCAGAGAACCTGAGCATAACCCATTTTATCTGCCTTTTCCTGACCGATAAGAGATGCAGCGTAGTTACCGCCTGCCTTTGCCATACCTGTGCCGCCCTTAACACAACGAACGTACTCACGCTCAATGTAAATCTTAACAGGGTCCATACCGTTTGCATAGTATGAGCCAACAGGTGAAAGGATGATAGCGAAAATATAGCTGTGTGATGCGTGAACACCAAGGAAAGCATCAGTAGCAATAATGAAAGGACGAATGTAGAGTGATGTTCCGTCGCTGTGAGGAACCCAATCACTATCAACATCGACAACTGTCTTGATTGCCTCGAGAACCATATCGGGGT
>JAZUSD010000119.1:0-18197 GCA_045606545.1 Acutalibacteraceae bacterium
ACCTGCAAAGAGAGCAATAACAGGAAGCTTTGCTCCGCATGGCATAAAGGGTGCAAGCATTGCGGTTGCTCGTCTTTCTCGCTCATTACGGATTGTTCTGCAAGCCATAACACCCGGAATAGCACAACCTGTACCGATAACGAAAGGAATAATAGACTTACCTGAAAGGCCTACCCTTTTGAAAATCGGGTCAAGAACAACAGATGCTCTTGCCATATAACCGCAATCTTCAAGCAATGCAATAAGGAAATACATTACCATAACGAGAGGTAAAAAGCCGATAACGGCAATTACACCACCAATTACACCATCCACAAGTAGAGCCGAAAGCAAGGGATTTGCATTTTCAAAGAAGCCTGCTACCCAACCTTGAAATATTTCAAGCAGGGTAACAAGACCGGGAATTGTTGTTCCGTTTGCGAACTCATAACCTTCCGCAATCCATACGCCCGGACCTGCCTGAGAAATCCAGAAAACAAGAAACATTACAACAGCAAAAATCGGAATACCGAGCCATTTATTAGTAAGAATATCGTCAATCTTATCACCGATATTTTTATCTTTGGTGAGAATCTTGCGTGTTTCAACCTGAGAAACAATGCTGTTTACGAAAGTAAAACGTTTTTTATCAGCTTCCTTTACAGCAGCTTTATCTGCAAGGTTGATGTTGCCTTGTGAATACGGTGCAACCTGACCATTACCCTTTTTGAGCGCAACTTGCTTTATAAGCTCTGAAAGGCCTTCATTTTTAGAAGAGGATGCAACAGTTTCAATAACAGGACAACCTAATTTTTCAGAAAGAGCTTTTACATCTATTTTTGTATTCTTTTTTTCATTAATATCGCTTTTATTAAGTGCAACAACAACGGGAATGCCTAATTCCAGAAGCTGTGTTGTAAAGAACAAGCTACGGCTAAGATTTGTAGCATCAACAATATTGATAATTACATCAGGCTTTTCGTTTTTTACATAATCACTTGTGATGCTTTCTTCTGATGTAAATGGCGACATTGAATAAGCGCCCGGAAGATCAACGGCAATCATTTCTTCCCTACCGTTATAAAGACTCTTTTTAACAAAGCTCTCTTTCTTCTCAACGGTAACACCTGCCCAGTTACCGACCTTTTCATTACTGCCGGTAATGGCATTATACATTGTTGTTTTACCGCTGTTCGGGTTACCTGCTAATGCAATTCTCATACAAATCCTCCGTACTCATTTTCTCGAGTTAGCAATGGCTAACTCTTTGTTATAAAAAACAACAGTTGATCAAGCTCCAATTTAAATTTTGATTGCTTCTGCCAACTGAGTGTCAATATTGTAGCGACTATCTTTAATAGCAACCACACAACCACCTTTTTTATGGGCAACAACTGTAATAGGCTCGCCACTGTAACAACCCAAAGAAAAAAGGAAATCATCAAGCTCATCATCATTGGTAACAATACTTTTGATGATGTATTCTATTCCTTCCTGTGCATTGTTTAAAGTCATAAAATCGCCTCGCATACACTTGTGAGTTAGCGCCTGCTAACTGATAAACAGTTTATCACTAAATTATATGCTTGTCAACTATTTATTTACTAAAATTTGTAATATTTTTTCATTTTTTTACTTTTTAACAAAACCAACAAATATGAGGTTTTTATTTTTAGTTGAAAATTACCATATCAATGTAGTATAATTATAATAGAAATGCAGAAAGGAGTATGAATATTATGAAAAGAACACGTTTTATTCTATATTTTGTTTTTTCTTTAATATTTATTTTTTCTCTTACCCTTTCTGCAAATGCATTACATGGTGATTTAAACTACGATGAATATATCAGTATTGAAGACGCACTTTTCGCTTTGCGCTTTGCAACTGATATTGAAACTCCTGATGAGCACCAGGAACACGCAGCCGATTTAGATTATGATGGCGAAATCACAACAGAGGATGTCCGCCTGATAATGCGCGGTGCTGCAGATATTGACTATGTCCCCGACCATTTTTTCTCTGAATGGGAAACAGTTATGGAACCTACCTGCACAGAAAACGGTCTTGCTGAATGTTCTTGTTTTTATTGCAATAAAAAAGTTACCAAAGTTTTAGAAAAAACAGGTCACAATTTGATTCCCGCTACCTGTAAAGATGCAAGCTACTGTTCAGTTTGCAATGAAAAATTCGGTGAACCATTGGAGCACGTTGAAAGCGAAGGCTATTGTATAAATTGCAAAGAGCTTTTATTCTCTCCTACCCTTTCATATAACAATAAAGAACTCAGTTTCGGTTGCTCTTCATCTGTTGTAAAAGAAGCATTAGGCGAACCCCAGAACAAATATAAAGATAGCGATGCTCAAAAAACAGTTGTAGTATATGTCTATTTTACCGATTACAAGGATTTGGCGATTTTTACTTTTACCGATGGTAAACTGACACAATTCTTCAGCAACGCCACTACTGCAATAGTTTCTCAGGGCACTACACATTATGGTCTATATTGCAAATCTGCACCTGAAAAAATAGGTGATATTAATTTAATGGTTTATTCAGATACTTTGGATAATAATTTCAACTATAGTTTTTGTGCCACTGTTGGTGAAGCTTACAATCTTACCAAAACAACCAATTATTCTCTTAATGCAAGAATTAATTTGCATTTAATCAATGGTTTAAGAGCAATTAACGGAATTAGCAAACTAAAATACAGTTCAGATGCATCCACTGTTGCAAAAGCACACAGCGCAGATATGGCAACACGAAATTACTTTGCTCACGAAAATCCTGAAGGAAAAAGAGTAGGTACTCGTTTAGATGAAGCGGGAATTACATGGTATTCCTGCGGTGAAAACATTGCAGGAGGCGTCTATGACCCATACGCCCTTGCAAATGGTTGGTATAATTCCAAAGAACACAGAAAAAACATTCTGAACAAAGGCTTTAAATATCTGGGTATCGGATTTGCATACAACGAGAATTCCACATATAAATATTACAGCACACAGAACTTCTATACAGACGAGTATTAAATGTAAACCTGACCAAAAGTCAGGTTTATTTTTTACTTGATTATCCGACAAATGTATGATAAACTCAACTTGTCAGTTTTTATACACTTGACGGATTTTAGTTATTTGACGGAGATTTATTATGGCAGAACACAGAAAAATGAATAATAATGACAGACGGGTTAAAAGAACCAAAAAAGCTCTTTATGATGCACTTCTCGTTTTACTCAAAGATAAAACAATAAATGAAATTACAGTTACTGAGCTTACCACTTTAGCAGATGTTAACAGAGCAACATTTTATTTTTATTACACCGACCTCATTGATATGCTTCAGCAAATTCAGAATGAAGCCTTTGAATCTTTTAAACAGGTTATTCAGAAGACCACAATTTCTGTTTCAACCATAGAGGGATTCACTGAATATGCAGAAAGAGTTTTCAGCTATTGCAAAGAAAATGAAGCTCTCACGAGATTCATTATAAACAATGATATTAACAACCAACTTTATGCATATATAAGACAGCTTATGCTCACAAACATCCCTAACACTAAAGAGATTTTCGGAGAAAATAACCCCGCAAAATTCATTTCTAATTATGTTATTAATGCTATGATTGGGGTTTGTATTGACTGGATGGATGACGGAATGAAAATCCCTGCCCGCGACCTTGCAGAGCTTTGCGCTAATGTTTATATAAACGGCTCATATAAAACAAAGCAACTCTATGCTTCTTATGAGTAATAAAAAATTCACGGTGTATCAAATCTTTTGAGATTTGATACACCGTTTTATTTTTTGTTCCAGCTTATAATTGTCAGATTTGGATGCAGAAGACTTTTTCTTGACTCGATGGTGTATATAGATACTCCGAGTGACAAAAAATGGCTTCTGCGCCAAATATGGCAATTATTCAACTGACTTAAGAGATTCAACCATACTGATTTTCTTCAACTTAAAGTGCATAAGAACATTTACAATGATTGCAAACATAACAGTCATTAAAACTGCAATAAGGAAACTCATTGGCTTGAGTGTTGTGTTAAAGGTAAGTTGGTCAATATCAACAACACCTACAACTGCAATATTCAAGGGAATGCCAAGAACAAGACCCAAGGCGATACCTATTAAGGTGAGGAATATATTCTCACGATAAATATATGCTGAAACTTCGCCGTTGTAGAAACCGAGAACCTTCAAGGTTGCAAGCTCTCTTATACGCTCGTTAACATTAATATTATTAAGGTTATAAAGAACAACAAATGCCAAGGACATTGCCGCTATAATAAACACTAAAATAACAAGGTTAAGAGTATTAACAATGTTGTTGAAGTTATCAATAACAACTGTTGTGAATACTGATCCGTTTACACCATTTATATCATTAACGCTCTTTTCAAGGAATGCTCTTTGCTCTGTGGTAAAAGCATCGTCAACCTTACAGAACAGATAGTTATATGTGATAGGACTATTGATAAGCGTACTGAAATAGTACGGAGTCATATATACATAATGGAATGTATAGTTATCAACAATACCTGTAACCAAAACATCGTATTCATATGTTTTTGAGCCTTCGGTCCAGGAAACGGTTAAGGTATCACCTATTTCTGTATTGGTCTTTTTAGCAAGTTTTGTTGTGATAACTGCACCCTCATCGGTCAACGGAACATCATTATTATTTAGTTTAAGGTCAATAAAGTTTTGGAAATTGACTGGATTTTGAGGAACTAAAATATCAATTTCCATTGATTTATCAGACCTGTCAGAATAACCTGTGCAAACCTTCAGATAACCAAGCATCGAGCTTTCAATACCTTCAAGTGCATTAACCTCATGAACCAATTGGCTATTTTCATAATCAACCTGGCCCTCCTTGAAAACAACCTGAAGGTCATATTGTGCAACACCGCTTTCTTTGCCATATTGGTTATCAATAACACCACCGATTGCATCACGAAGTCCGAATGCGGCAAGTATAAGTGCGGTACAGCCTGCAATACCGATAACGGTAACTGCAAAACGTTTTTTATTTCTGAAAAGGTTTCTGACAGTAACCTTTGAAGTAAAGCTTAATTTACTCCAGATACTGCTGATATTTTCAAGAAAAACTCTCTTACCTGCTTTAGGAGGCTTGGGTCTCATAAGAATTGCAGGAACAGTAGCAAGCTCTTTTCTGCAAGCAAGGAACGCCGCAAGAACGGTTGAACCAATAGCAATAATTACACCCAGCACAATATACAAAGGTAAGAACTGGAGAATAGTTTCAGGCATTTCATACATAATTCCCCAGGCACCACATATCGCCAAAGGAATACCAAGTGAACCGATAATCGTTCCAAGAATAACACCAACGAAGCTTGCAACAGCAGAATAAAGAAGATATTTGCCGGAAATCATTTTATTGGAATAACCAAGTGCTTTGAGCGTACCCAACTGGGTTCGTTCCTCTTCAACCATTCTTGTCATAGTTGTAAGACAAACAAGTGTTGAAACAATAAAGAAGAAAGTTGGGAAAATATAGGCAAGTCGCACCATGTTATCTGCCGCCTGACCATAACCTGTATAGCCGGGAGAATCGTGACGGGTATATACAGACCAACCAACGCTCTCTTCAATATTATGAAGAAGATTCTGACCTTTTTCATACTCTGTTTTTACAGAACCGATTCTTGCATTTACCTCTTCTTCTGCTTCCTTATAAGTTTTTTCTGCCTTTTCGATGGTAGCCTGAATATTCTGATATTGAGTACTTCTTAAAGCAAGTTCTGCCTGAGCAGCCATATACTTTGTCTGGGCTTCAATAGAGCCATACTGTAATTTATCGCCACTTGCTTCAATCTGATTTTTAAACTCTTCAAGCTTTCTTTCAGCATCTGCAAGTTGAACCTCTGCCTCATCAAGCTGTTTCTTTGCAGAATTAAGCTGTGCATCTGCAGCATCATACTCAGCCTTTTTGGTATCGTATTCTTTCTGACCTGCATCTTTTTGTTGCTTGGCAACTACCAATTCAGTCTGATACTGGTCAAGAAGCTGTTCAACCTCAACAATGGCATCTGCCGCCATACCCTGTGCGGTAAGGTTTGACGCAGAAAGAAGAATTTTTGCGAGTTCGGGATTTGTTTCTTCAAGGCGGTCTGCTATCTGGTCAAGATGCAAATCCTCTTGAGAAACATCTTGATTAGCCTGCAAGGTTTCAAGAGTTGATTGGGTACTTGTTATAAGACTTTCTGTTACCTTAATTTCTGCTTCCGCCAAAGAAAGCTGTGTTTTAGCTTCCGCAAGTTTATCTTTAGCGGCATCTGCTTCCATACGCTTAGCATTATACTCAGTTTTTTTATTTGCCAGTTCAACCTTTTTATTTGCAACGGTTGTATATTTTTCGTTATACTCGTTAACTGCCGACATATACTGACTGTTGCCGCTTTCGAGCTGTGACTGAGCTTTTTCGTACTCTTCATCGAGAGTTTTTTGCGCTTCTTCAAGCATCTTTTCGCCATTGCGCTCCATCTCATAAAGGTAATCAAGTTGTTTTTTACCCTCATCAAGCTTTGCACCGATGGTAGCTTCTGCTTGTTCTATCTGTGTTTTGGCACTTGTGAGCTTTTGTTTAAGACCTACTTTTAATTGAGCGCGTCTTGCAGCGGCAATTGGCTCACTTTCTTCGGCAATTTTCTGCCTCATACCACTTACAAACTCATCGTATTCATCTGTATAAGCCTCAAATTCATCTGCACCATCGAGGGTAACATAGGCTTCACTGTAATAATTAATTTTATCCGTAAAGGCATCATTGGTAACATAAACGAAATCACCAAGCTTACCGCTACCCGCAGTTGTAACGCCACGCTCATATGAAACCCAATAAGGTGTCTGAACTATACCTACAACATTAAAGATATTGTTTTTAAGTGAATATGTAATCTCTTCGCCATCACCCACAACTTTAATAGTTCCGCCAACCTTGAACTGTTCGGGAGTTGTAAGACCACTACAGGTGATAACGCATTCATTATCTGCTTCAGGATATCTACCTTCAACAAGCTTTAAGCGGTTGATATAATCAGGATTATCGCTTCCATCATAAAACTCAATAGCTTTATCTAAATCAACACCCATAACTCTCACTGTAAGCTCTGAGCCGTCAATATCAACTATGCCCTCATACTCCTCATTCTCCTCTGAAAGTGTCTGAACATAGCCATCAACAAATTTTGCACCCTGAACAGCTTTTACACCTTCAATAGCACGAATTTGTTCAAGGTCTTCCTCATAAAGACCAATATAAGACTGCAACCTTAAATCCATAAGGTTATATTCATAATAATACTCGTTTGCGGTTTCCTTCATATCCGGCCCAACCGCGTTCAAACCGCAGAACAGTCCGCTACCCATTGCCACAATCGCAATAATTGAAACAAAACGGCTGAATGTACGCTTTATTGAGCGCAAACTGTCTGTAACATAAGATTTTGTCATTACTACCGTCCTCTTACCACTCAATATCTTCAACCGACATGGGATTTTCGTTAGTTTCTATGCTTACGACACGACCGCTCTTCATAGAAATAACTCTGTCTGCCATAGGAGTAATAGCTTGGTTATGTGTAATAACAATAACCGTCATCCCTGTTTCACGGCTTGTGTCCTGAAGGAGCTTAAGAATTTGTTTACCTGTATTGTAGTCAAGAGCACCTGTAGGCTCATCACACAAAAGAAGCTTAGGATTCTTTGCGAGAGCACGAGCAATTGAAACACGTTGCTGTTCACCACCAGAAAGCTGTGCCGGGAAGTTATTAAGTCTTTCACCCAAACCAACTCTTTCAAGCACCTTTGCAGGATTAAGTGCTTTACTGCCTATCTGAGTTGCAAGCTCAACATTTTCAAGAGCAGTAAGGTTAGGAACAAGGTTATAGAACTGAAAAACAAAACCAACATCATAACGTCTGTATTCTATAAGGCGTTTGCTATCGTATTCGTTAATAAGGTCACCTGCAACACGGACTTTACCGTCATCACAGTCATCCATACCGCCAAGAATGTTAAGAACAGTTGTTTTACCTGCACCGCTGGCACCAACGATTACACAAAACTCACCCTGCTCAACATTAAAGGTTACACCATCGGCAGCATTGATAACAATTTCACCCATTTTATATCTTTTGTAAACGGAATCAAATTCTATAAAGCTCATTTATTTCAACCTTTCGGATTTTATATATTTCTACGTATTTTTCACTGAATTATCATTTTACTATATATAGCACAACAAGTCAATAAAATTAATTTTGAAAAATCTGTAAATTATGCAATTGATTTGAAAACGCTTTCCATAACCGATGAAGCAATCGGCAATGCGGCAGATGAACCCCATCCGCCATTTTCTACAACAACAACTATTGCAACAGGACAAGACGGGTTTTCGGAAAAGCCTACAAACCATGAATGTGGCTCCTCTTCATCGGAAACCTCTGCAGTACCTGTTTTACCACACATCTGAAGCTCTTTAAAACGCCAATCTCCATAATTATCTTCAACAGTAAAACGCATCAGATCTTTAAGCTGCTTTGCAACATCAGGGGAAATATATTCACGAGTTACTGCAGTTGCTTCTTCAACAATTCTACCCTCGGGAGTTGCAACAGTTGAAACTGCATATGGTAAAACTGCAGTACCATTATTAGCAACAGAACCCACAAGAGTTAACATATGATACGGGTTAACAAGGGTTGTATATTGCCCTACCCCTGCCCATGCGATATCTCCGATTTCCGCATCACTTAAATCAATTCTGCTTTTTTCCGTTTGACCTTTACCGAAAGCAAAGCTTTCACCAAAACCGAATTCATTAGCAGTTGCGGTAAGTTTATTTGCGCCCAAATCCTTGCTCAACTCTGCGAAAGCACAGTTGCAGGAATTTGAAAAAGCAGTTTTAAAAGAAAGCTTTCCGTGGGAACGGGGGCAAGTTACTTTAACTCCGTCAATAACTGTTTCACCCTCACAAATATATTCCCATTTATAAATATTTTTTTTGTTTTCAATTGCACTTGCGGCAGTAATTATCTTGAAGGTTGAACCCGGTGTATAAAGTCCGTCAATAAGGCGATTCATATAAATACCGTCATATTGCCCATTCCTATTTTCAGCAATTTCTTCTGCACTTGGTTTGTTGCGAATATCATAGTTACCGCTTGAAACAGAGCAAAGAAGCTCCCCTGTTTTATAGTTATAAGCCGCAACAACACCTTTTCTGCCGTTTAATTTATCATAAGCAACTGCACAAAGCTCACTATCAAGGGTTAATTTAACATCGTTTCCCCTGCCGTTTTTTATAAGAGAATGAAGACCGGTTATATGGTTATAACCGATTAACTGAGTTTTATATGCAGTCTGAACGCCTGATGAAATATATCCCTCAGTATCACCTACAATATGAAGGGTCGAACGCCTTATTCTCTCGGAATCGTTATAAATTCTCTCGTTATTTTCAGTTTTCGCGAGAATTTCGCCATTTCTGTCGGTTATATACCCTGCGGCAATAAAGCTACCATCCTCTGTTAAATGCTCATTAGCGCGAAGAGTTGCCCAATTTTCACCGTTTACTGCAAGCTTATATCCCAAAAAGCCTAAGCCCGCCACTACCACAATAACTAAAAGCAATACAACAAAGCTACGTCTTGAGGTCATTTTCATTTTTCTGCACCTCCCGATTTTGCCTTTGGTGCCTTTTGTGCCTTTTGCGTCTTTTGCACCTTTTGTGGTCTTTGAGTGTCAGGTTTAAAGCTTGCATAGGTTCTTGTATCAATTGTTTTAATAAAAGCCAAAAGGCAGAAACAACTTATTATACTTGAACCACCTTTACTTACAAATGGCAAGGTAACACCTGTAAGAGGTAAAAGGTCGGTTATTCCAAAAACATTAAGCATTGTCTGAAAAAGCATCATAGCACCGGCAGCAACACCAACTATCGAATAAAATGCTGATTTCGCTTTACTCGAATTTACAACTGCCCACACAGCAATAATGCAATAGGTTAAGGGAATCAAAAAGCCCATTACCATACCAAACTCTTCGCATACTACACCAAAAACCAAATCCTCTGCAGCAGCAAAGATATTACGGAGCTGACCTTTACCCAATCCAAGACCAAAAAGTCCGCCTGAAGCAGTATATATAAGGGTTCTCGTCTGTTGAAAGCCACCCTCATCCATATACTCCCAAACGTGAAGGTATGTTGAAAAACGGCTTGCAACATAGGGCTTAAACACAAGAATTATTCCTGCACCCAAGGCAGCAACCATACAAATGAGCACAAGGGTTCTGACATCACCCGAGCGCATAAACGCAATTACAATAAAGGTGAAGAAAAAGATTAATGCGGCACCAAAATCATACATTAAGAAAAGCTCGCCAACGCAAATTGCCGCGAATACAATATACATTGTCAAATGCCTGATAGATTGCAGTTTTTCAAGGGTAACCGCACCCGCAAAAATAAAGGCAACCTTAACAAGCTCAGATGGCTGAATTGAAATACCGCCTATAGAAAGCCAGCTTAACGCGCCATTTGTGGGCTCGGCAATTGCAAGAGTCACTCCAAGAAGTCCAATTGCACAAAAAGCCACCATCCAACGAAGCGTTTTAACTGCGCCAACGAACCTCATAAATATCAAAAGCGCGCAGTACAAAACAACACCCAAAACAATTGCAAGAAACTGCTTCAAAACAGTACCCGGATACATACTTCCGACTATGGCAAGTCCCACAGAAGAGAACATAAACCCTATCATTTCAAGTTCAAAATTGTTTATTCGCATCACAAAGGAACCGAAAGCAAAATAAAGCCATTGCAAAAAGATAAAGCCTAAATAAACAATTAAAATCTGACTATTGAACTCGCCCTCCGGGAAAAGATTGAGAAACATTGAAAAGAGGTTGAACAGAGCAAGTAAAATGAGAATTACTCCATAAGAAGCCCGTCCTGCAGCACCGCTTTTATCTTTGATGTATTTATACTTTGCTTCTTTAAGGGTGTATTCAAGACCGCCCATTCCGATAATATCGCCATCATAAATATGACTTTTGCCATTTATTTTTTCACCATTTACCGTAACACCTGTTTTAGAAAAGGTATCAAATATAACAAAGCCTTTATTACGATAAGCAATAACAGCGTGAAGGCGGGAAATTGTTTCGAAAGGAAGAACGATATCACATTTTTTATTTCTGCCCAGAGAAACCTCTCTGTCATAAAGTGGCAGACCCTCACCCGTTATGGAGTTAATCAATTTTGCTCTTACAGGGTCAGTTGTCTTTTTACAGAAAAGTGCCACCAACATTCTTATTACAACAAAAAGAACTATACCCAGCATAGCGTATCTCAACATAGGTGCAATAGTGCTGATAAACTCCACAGACAACCTCCCCTTTCAATAAACATTATCAATTAATTATACCATAAAACAGCACAATAATCAACGGACAAAAGCAATTGAATTGTTAACCTTTTGATAAACTTATGTTAAATTATTCCTTTATAGCGTTTTGCCTTGACTTTACACTCTATTTTATAGTATATTACTATATTAGATACATATTGGAAACGGGGGGCTTAATAATGTCTGTTACAAAGAACATTTACGGCATTACAAACGGCAAAGAGGTTAATGCTTTTATAATTGAAAACAAAAATGGTTTAAAGGCTCAGCTTATTGAAAAAGGCGCTACTCTTGACAAGCTTTTTATAAAAGATAAAAATGATAAATTGATTGATATTCTCATCGGTTTTGATACCCTTGAAGACCACCTTACACAAGGCGATTATCAAGGTGTTATTGTTGGTCAGTACGCTAACCGTATTAAAGACGGAAAATTCACCATTGACGGTACAGAATATAACGTAACTCTCAATGAAAAAGGTATCACCTCTCTTCACGGCGGTGCAGAATATTCTTCTGAAATCTGGCAGGGTGAGATTGTTAGCGAGAACGCTGTTAAATTCACATATCACAGTCCTGATGGTCGCGAAGGCTTCCCCGGAAACGTTGATGTTCAGGTTACATATACTTTCACAGACAATGACGAGCTTGTGCTCGACTACAAAGCAGTTTCCGATAAAAAGACTGTTATAAACCTTACAAACCATGCTTTCTTTAACCTTAATGGTTTTGACAGCGGTAATGTGCTTGACCATATTTTAACCATCAATGCAGATCGTTACACTCCTATTGATAGAATCAGCATCCCTACAGGTGAGCTTTCTGAAGTTTCCGGCACACCCTTTGATTTCACATCTCCTAAAACTATCGGCAGAGATATTAATGAAGACCATATTCAACTCAAAAACGGCAATGGATATGACCATAATTTCTGCATAAAGAAATTTGACGGCACATTGAAATTTGCCGCATCTGCAATTGGTGATAAGAGCGGAATAAAAATGGAAGTAAAAACAGATTTACCCGGTATTCAGCTTTATACAGGTAATTTCCTTGATGGTTCTCTTATTGGTAAAGCAGGTATTCCTGTTCATTTCAGGAATGCTTTCTGCTATGAAACTCAGGTATTCCCTGATTCCCCCAACCATCCTGATTGGTGCAAATGCGTTTATGATGCAGGTGAAGAATACAAGACCACAACAGTTTTTTCATTTTCTGTTAATAAATAACATTTATTTTAACAAATAATTCATTGACCTTGTATAGTTTATTTGGTATAATTCAAAAGATTTTTAGAAAGGAGACGTTATAATGAAAAGATTTTTTTCTTCTGTTTTCGCTGTTATTATAGCTTTAGCAGTTGTTTGTCCGTCTGCTTTCGCAAGAGAATTTGCCCCTGTTATTGACGCAACCAATATCGGCGTTAACACCCAATATAAATATGAGGAAAATGACCCGTCATGGCTCAGAAAGCTCGTTATTAAAGAAGATATGCTTTCTACAAGCGGTCTTGTAAATGAAGAAATTCTCCATCCTGTGTGTGATTATCCTTATACAATGGATGCACCCCATTTTAAAGCACAAGTTGAAGAATACATTGAGCTTTACACTCTTGACGACAATTCACAAAGAGCGGCGTATCTTTATCTCCTTGAGCAGATTGGAGCACTCAGTATTATTGCAAATCCTGAAACAAGCGACAAATCAAAAGCAGATTGGTTAAGGGAGCAAGGTATAGTAATTACTGAAGAGGATGAAAAAGACCCTGATAAAAAGCTTATGATAAGTGCTTTATACGCTTTGATGAAAAATGATTTTTACTATGTTATAAAAGGCGAAAGACTTGAAATTCCTAAAGGCACCACTTTAGAAGAAGCCGTTGTTATGTACCTTATGGCTCTTTCAGGAGACGGTTCACAGCTTGCTGATTTTGTTCTCAAATATTTCGGTTCTGCCTCTATAGGAAACCTTGAAGATTACATTTATTACACTTCTTTGATGACTTTATACACTCAGGGATATGTTTCACCTTTTGAAATCCCTACAATTTCACGTAATGAGGTTTACAGAAGAGTTGCAATTATGACAATCCGCAACGCAGGTATTGCAATTGATGCTGAAACTGCAACTACCGAAGAAATCCGCCACAAATATCTTGCAGCAATGATGGGTTCGCAATATTCCGTCACTGTTGATCCTTCTGCTCTAAAAAAGGCACTAGACAAAAAAACTGTTCCCTATTACATACTTCAGCGTATGGCTTATGAAGACTCAAAGGTTACAATCTCACAAACCAAATATTCATACGAAGAATGTTTCAAATTAGTACTTCAAAAAACCAAACGTTTCAACCTTAAAAATGAATTTTATTCAGATATTTTTGAATATGATATTCATTTAGATAACATAAGAAGCAACATATCCGTTAACCCAACACCTATAAGCAAAACAGGCGTTTCAATTTCAATTAACGGTGTTGATGTTACGGGTGGTTCTTATGCTGTTGTAGAACTGGCAGGTAAAGCAAAAGAAACAATAACAATTGTATCACGACAGACAACCGATAAAGATGTTGAAACAAGCATATACAAGATAAATGTGCACCAAGGGGTTACCGCTCCACCTGACAGCGACCTTACAGGAATCGTTCCCACTTTGGGCGAAATTATTAATAATCAGGAACAAACAAGCGGTAGCTCTTCTCAATTACAAGCTCCCCCGCTTACAAATGTTATGAATAATTTAGGAAATGCTGCATCACCTTTGGTTGAGGGCATCCTGACTCTTAATAATAAAGGTCAGTTGGTTGACCAATACGGAAACATTGTAAGCGACTCTACATACGAAACTCTCCCTACAGGTTACGATTATATTCTCAACGAAGATGGTATTGTTTCTGTTATTCTTACAGACAAAAAAACAACAGAACCTACTACGGAAGAAAATTCTGACAAGCTCCAGAAAGAGGATGCAAGTAAGATTATCATAATAGTTTCTCTTGTGTGTGTTATTTTGCTTTTAGTTGCCATAATAATCGTTGCAGTCATTGCTAAAAAGAAACAGCATTTGACTGAAACTGATAAAATGAGGGCCAGAAAAGCTAAAGAAAGACGTAAAAAAGAAAAACGCAACAAAAGAAATAAATAAACATAATAACAAATGGCAGTTTACTTGAAATTTTAAGGTATTCTGCCATTATTTATTATTAATCTTTATTTATTTTAAAAATTGTTCATAACTTTAGCAATTATATGGTATATAATACTTTATAGAGAGTTTCAAAGGAGGAATTAACATGGCTAATGAAAGAATACTTATTGTTGATGATGACAGTAACATTTGCGAACTTTTAAGACTTTATTTTGAAAAAGATGGTTTTCAGGCGGATATAGTAACAGACGGTATCAAAGCTTTGGATGCTTTTGATTCTATAAAGCCTGATCTTGTGCTTCTTGATATTATGCTTCCCGGCATGGATGGATGGCAGATTTGCAGAGAAATCCGAAAAACATCCCAGACACCCATTATAATGCTTACGGCAAAGGGCGAAACCTTTGATAAAGTTCTCGGCCTTGAATTGGGCGCTGATGACTATATCACAAAACCCTTTGAAACTAAAGAGGTTATTGCCCGCGTTAAAGCTGTTCTTCGCCGTTCCGCATCTCAAAACTCAACTTCAACAACACTCAAAGAGGTTTCTTTTGATAAGCTTTTAATCAATCTCACAAATTATGAATTAAAAGTCGATGGTAAAGCGATTGACACTCCCCCAAAAGAACTTGAACTCATTTATCACCTTGCAAGTAATCCCAACAGAGTCTATACACGCGACCAGCTTCTCGACGAAGTCTGGGGATTTGAATACTATGGCGATTCACGAACAGTTGACGTTCACGTAAAACGCCTGAGAGAAAAGCTTGAAGGTGTTTCAGACAAATGGGAGCTTAAAACCGTTTGGGGCGTAGGCTACAAGTTTGAAACCAAATAAGGTGAAACAATGACGCGTATTCGTTCAAAAAAAGGTGCATTCTTTTTTAAATACTTTTTTATTTTCTCTACTATTGTACTTATAAGTTTTTTATTAATCGGTTTTGCGCTGATGATTTTCACATCAGGATTCTTACGAACACACGACAGAAACACTACCTCTCTTTATGCAAAAGAAATTTCGAATACTATGACAGAGCTGGTAGAATCTTCTATGGCAAACCGAAACCCGGAGGGTTCTGCTCTAATTCTCTTAAACTCCTTGGACCTTATGACAGACTGCACAGGTTACGATGTTTTTATTTGTAATAAAGATGGCTCTGTTGCTGCCTGCGGAGAAATGCTTTCAGGCTTCAAGCTTAACGCCACAACCTGCGAAAAACACAACAATTTAGTTTTATCAAAAGCATATATACAGAAGGCAAAAAAAGGCGGTTTTTCTGAATTTTCCACAATGGATTCTTTTTATTACAGTGTTCACTCTGTTTCAATGGAGCCTATAAAAATAAATGATGAATTCACAGGCTTCGCCGTTGTTGCAGCACCCTTGGAGGGAACACTTGTAAATAACCTTCGAAATGTGTTAAGAATGTTTCTCTTTGCGGCAGGTTTAGCACTTATTCTTGTTACAATAGCAGTTTATATTATGACAGAAAAAATTGCTAAACCCATCAGAAACCTTGAAAATGCAACCCGATGTTATTCATCAGGCGATTTTACTTACAGAGTTCCCGAAATCCGTTCCAACGATGAATTAGCGGGACTAATAACAAAATTCAACTCAATGGCAACCTCACTTGAACAACTTGAAAATTCAAGACGAAGCTTTGTAGCTAACGTTTCTCACGAATTTAAAACCCCGATGACAACTATCGGTGGTTTTATCAATGGTATTCTTGATGGTACAATCCCACCCGAAAAGCAAAGCTATTATTTAGAAATTGTTTCTTCGGAAATTAACAGATTATCAAAAATGGTTACAATGATGCTAAACATTTCGAAAATTGAAACAGGTAACGCAGATTTGACCATTGAACAATTTGATATTTCTCAAAAGCTTGTTACAACATTTTTAGGCTTTGAACAATTGGTATCTGAAAAGAAAATTGATATTGAAGGTTTTGAAGAACTTTCTCAAACCATTGTTCATGGTGACAGCGCAATGATTGATCAAGTTATTTATAATTTGGTTGATAACGCGGTTAAATTCACAAATGAAGGCGGTAAAATAATAGTCAATGCCGCTACTGATAAAAAATACGCTTATTTCTCTGTTACCAACAGCGGAAAAGGCATACCCCCAAAAGATATCGGAAAAGTTTTTGAACGATTTTACAAGGTTGACCAATCCAGAAGTACTGATGTTAAAAGCACAGGATTGGGACTGTTCCTTGTTAAAAGTATAGTTGACCTGCATGGTGAAACTATATCAGTGGAAAGCGAACCCGACAATTTCACAAGATTTACGGTAAAATTACCTAAATAATAAACTAAAACTCTCGTATCGGAGGATTATAAATGGACGACAATTTCAACACAAACAATGTTTTTGGTGGTGCAACACCCGAAAGCGCACCATCTGCTCCACAGGAACAATCAGCTCAGGCGCCCCAGCAACCCACCTCACAAATGGGTACTATGCCTTCAGGAAACACTAATTACGGTACCCCCTACAACCAACCATATTCTGCACCTTACAATGCACCTTATAATGCACAATCCAACCAACAACCCCAATATAATTCAAATCCATATAATATGGGAAACAACTCATACAACAACGTACCACAATACACTCATTCCCCTTATGCAACCCCCAATCCGACTCCTAAAAAGAAAAAGAATACAGGAAGAAATATATTTGTTGCATTGGTTTGCGCATGTATTGTGATTGCATCCGTTGCTATTGGTGTTTCGGTTACAGAAAATAATGGTAACAATATAAAAACTGAACAGGGCGACAACAGCTCCAATAAAAACAACAAAGACAAGAGTTCCGGCGCAACTGCAAAGACAGAGGACTCCCCCATTACATTCTCCGAATATTCAGGCAAGGGTGCTATGACTCCCGAACAAATCTATCAGGAAGCAAAAGAGGTTAACGTCGGTGTTATAGTTTATGCCCAGAATCAGAAGGTTGGCGAAGGTTCAGGAATAATTGTTGGCGAAGATAAAGAGAAGAAAAACACATACATCATTACCGCCGCCCATGTTATTTCTGACCAAGGTGTCAGCGTACAGATACAAACAAATGAAGGCACTGAATTTGATGCAACTATAGTAGGATATGATTCAAAAACAGATATCGGTGTTCTCCGAGTAAACAAAACGGGCTTTAAAGCAGCTACATTCGGTAATTCCGATAAACTTAATGTAGGTCAGAAGGTTTATGCAATAGGCAACCCCGGAGGAACTGTCTTCTTCGGTTCTTTCACAAATGGTATAATCAGTGCCATCGACAGACCTGTTGCTTCAAGCACAAGTGCTTATGACTTACCTTGCATTCAACACAATGCCGCTATTAACCTCGGAAACTCCGGTGGCGCACTTCTTAATGAATTTGGTCAGGTTATCGGTCTTAACTCATCAAAAATTACCGACACCGAATACGAAGGGATGGGCTTCTCCGTTCCTTCTAACACAATGTTAGAAATTTACAACGACATCGTTGCAAACGGCTACGTTACAAACAGACCTATGTTGGGTATTTCATATTACACAGTTGCAAGTGATTACACATACTCTGCAATTGCATGGAAAAATAATATTCCTTACGGT
>JAZUSD010000120.1:0-63672 GCA_045606545.1 Acutalibacteraceae bacterium
AGTTTGTTCGTAGTATAAAACATTTTTTTTCATCAATTTTAGATTTTTTATATCTTTAAGGGGTTCTATAGGCTTATTAAACCTACAGAACCCCTTACTATATCTGGTTTTATACGGTCTGCGCTTTTTTTACAGCCCCTTCAGTTATTATATTTTCTGTTGTTTCTGTAACTTCTTCAGAAGTTTCAAGTGTGGTTGTTTCCGGTATAGTTGTTTCGGGTATAGTTGTTTCAACCTCATTTATAACAGGAATGTATCTGCCAACAACACCATCACTATTATAGGCGCTAACATATTTACCCTTTACTGCCTTTACCATATAGCAATATGATTTTTCGCTTTCAACAGACAAATCCACAAATGATGTGTTATTTACGCCCTTGACTGTTGCTATTTTCTTCCATTCGCCTGAATTATTCTGACGATAAATATAGTATTTATCCGCACCTTTGACAGAAGGATAATTTATAATTATACCTAAATCACTTGTTTCTGCCGAAAGCTTCATAGGAGCAGACAAAAATGTTTCCTTTATTCCCTTTTTACTGTAACAACCTTTGACCTTGCCATCATATGCTCTTACAGTATATTGATAACTTTTTCCGCTTTTTACAGATTTATCAACATAAGAAACATTCTTTGAACCCTTTATTTTCGCTATTCTTTTCCAAGAACCGTCGCTCTTTTTTCTATAAACGTAATAGCCATCTACAGAAGATAACTTCTTCCATTCTATTTGAATACCTGATACTACATTATCTGCAGAAACGAAAACAGGAATACCAATGCAAGTGATACTCTTACCCTTGTAGTACTGACTAACCTTTTTTCCGTCAACTGCTCTTACAACGTAGGTGTATTTTTTACCGTTTTTAATAGTTTTATCAGTAAATTTTAATTTCTTTGTTTCGCCGATTTTCTTCAAAGAACCATTTTTAGATTCTCTGTAAACTCTGTACTTATCAGCACCTTTAACTGCGGTCCATTCAATTGCAATACCGCTTATGTCATTATTTACAGAGTTAATTTCGGGAACACCCACAGACGTTCTTTTTCCGTATTTTTTAATACCTTTATCCATTTTTATGGAGTATATTGTCCAGCTGTCTCCACCACAATGATCATAAGTATATGTTGTTTTTTTACCATTATGAGCTTTATTGTGGGCATAATCCTGAGAATAGCCATCGTCATTTTCACCATTGCAGATTACAACATGCTCAAAATCTCCGCAATAATTACATTTATAGAAAATGGGGTCGCCTTTTTCAAGCTTACCTTCATTTTCTGACATATCAATTTTCCCGCGTGTACCGTTTGTAAGTTTTAATTTGTAAACCTCGCCGTGTTCGTCCTTGAGTTCGTTATAGAGATTTATAACTCTGTCCTCAAAAACATCTACACCACCTGCTTGCAGGCATCTTGAAGCAAACTCGGCACACAGACCTACTCCGCTATCCCAATTCTTTTTTGCATATTTAAGAGCTTTGGAAACACTATAAGCTTCGTCTTTAGCCGCAACAGAATCAATGCTTCCGAAAGGAATAATTCCTACTGCAAAAAGCAGAGCAAGCGCTAAAGAAAGTAAACGCTTTGTCATATTCTTCTCCTAAAAGTTACAATTTGTAATCAAAAACGAGAGAAATTATATCATAATGTTTACAATTTGTCAAATTCATAAAAATAGCAGACAGATTTTAACCTGTCTGCTAAAATTTTGTCCTCAAATCTATTCAACTATTTCGCTTGTTGCTTCTGCCTGTTTTTCAGCATTCTGCTTATCTCTTTCATTCTGGAGCATTGCTCTGATTTGCTGGGGCATTTTAAAGAAATCTTCTTTTTCAAGACCTTTTGTTTCAATTGGTGGCAAGAATGTTACATAAACAGTTCCGCTTGTGATGTTTCCTGTTTCTTCAAGTCGTGCTCTTGAGCCCTCAATAAGCACCGGAACAACCTTTGCACCACTTTCCATTGCAATTTTCATAGCACCGCCCTTAAACTCACCTAATTTGCCATCTTTACTGCGAGTTCCTTCGGGGAAAATAACAAGGCTACGACCTGATTTCACCATTTCAATTGCTTCGTGAAGAGAGGAACGAGAGCCGTTTTTCTTTTTTCTGTCAACAAAAACACAATCAAGAACCCACATCCAATGCTTTAAGAACGGGAACATACTCAACTCTTTTTTTGCAATAAACATAGGCATTGTTGGAGCGTTGAGGAATACCGCAGGAATATCAAACATACTTGCATGATTGGGAGTGTAAATAATGGGTTCGTTTTCCGGAACAAGCTCCTTACCCCTAACCACAAAATTAACATCTGCCATGTCAATCAGAGGAATAAGCCACTCTCTTACATGTTTATCAACAAAAGGCTTATATTCTTTCCATGTCTGAGTTTTTTTCATTTTCAGAGCTGTTTTAAGCTCGGGAGTATAGCCTAAAAGTGATGTTATAAATTTTAAGTACCACTTAACTGTAAATGCATTCATAACTGAATCTCCTTAATATTTTTATTCATTGTATCACACAACCATAAAAATTCAAGTACAAAACAGAAAAAAGAAGTTTTTTCTTGAAGGGTAATAAAAGGTGTGCTAATATGATTTATATACTGTTATTAGGTAGGTATAATTTATGAGGTATAATTTCACAAACTTAAATATTGAAGCAAGCGGCAAAGATGCCGTTAAAGCGGCAACATACTTCGCTAAGGAAATAAAGAAAAGAACCGGGAAATCCTTACCTGTTTTCGAAAAAGCACCCGCCTTTCCTAAAATGATTTTTATCACTGACGAAACTGTTGAAAACAAGGATTTTTTCAACATTCTTCAGACCGAAGGCGAAATCATTATTACAGCAAAAACTATAAGAGGTCTAATATTCGGTTACTCAATGTTTTTAAGAAAATGCACCTTCGAAAATGGTGTTATTACGCTCATAAAAAACATATCAGGTGATTATGAACCTCAAAAACAAATCCGCGGTCATCAGGCAGGCTACAGAACCACACCCAATACTTATGAT
The DNA here is from genome assembly GCA_045606545.1 of Acutalibacteraceae bacterium. Classification (GTDB taxonomy): domain Bacteria; phylum Bacillota; class Clostridia; order Oscillospirales; family Acutalibacteraceae; genus DTU089. The sequence continues at coordinate 3,030 of JAZUSD010000120.1, forward strand.
GCCTGGAGCTATGAACAGTATTTTCAATATTATCTTGATATGATGGCTTTTGGTTCTAATACTGTTGAACATAATGGCACAAAGCCTAAAGATAATTTCAGAAATACCCTTATGAAATATGACCAGGAGGAATTTTTAATTGAAGCATCCAGACTTGCTGATATTGTTGATTTGGATGTTTCTTTGTGGCACGCTAACAACGACTATGAAACCGAAGAAGAAGCACTTGAAACAAGAGAAAAACTATATTCAAGTATGCCACGTCTTAATATTGTTTTTCCTCCCGGTGGTGACCCGGGTGAGCTTCCTGCAGATGTTTTTGTTGACAGATGCAAAAAAATTCAGAAAGTGCTTACAAAGCATCATCCCGAGGCAAAAATGCATCCATCTGCTCAGGCACCTCATTCAATCAGAGATTGGGGAGAGATTTTCTGCAAAAATCTTGAAAATGAACCCGATGAAATTGATGCAGTTATAATGGGACCCAATCACGCTTTTCCTATCCACGAATTAAGAAAGCGCATTCCCGAAAAATATCCTATGCGCTTTTATCCTGATATTACTCATAATGTCCGTTGCGAATACCCTGTTAACTTCCTTGAAGATGATTGGCACTATACTCTTGCCGCAACCCTTTCAAGAGAAAGTGTTAACCCCAGACCAACAGAATTGCGTACCTTATACCGAATTTTTGCTCCCTATACAATTGGTTCTGTAAGCTATTCAGAAGGTGTTCACGATGACCTTAACAAAGCTGTCTGGTCTGCTTTTGAGTGGAATTGCAATGCAGATTTAAGAGAGATTGTTCTGGACTATGTTCGTTACTTTATGTACGGTGCAGATGAAGAAAAAATAACCGACTGCATTTTCCTTTTAGAAAAAAACTGGCAAGGTGCACCCGAAGAGAACCCTTGCATAGATTTGTGTTACAGAATGTTTTGTGAATTGATCAAAGATTATCCTGAACTTTCTGAAAACTGGCGTTTTCTTCAGCTTTATTTCCGTGCTTCTTGCGATAAAATTGTTAAAATGAGAAGAGTTTTTGAGTTAAAGCTTATAAAGGACGCAACTGAAGAACTTAAAAATCGCAACTATTCAAGTGCTTTGGAAATACTGAATACACCATTCAGTTTTCAATATTCTCTCATAAGAAATGAAATTGATACATTGGCAGAAAAGCTCTTTAAGCTTATCGGTTTACAGCTCGATGTTGAGCATTATTGCGCAGATAGCTGGGAAAGAGGTGCAACGCTTGAAACTATTGATAACAATGTAACCGACCGCGCATTTTTATTAAAGAAAATTGAATATGCTTTAACGCTTGATGAGGAAGAAAGAAACAGATTTATTGACCAACTTATTTCTTACAGAACCTGCAACGATGGTGAAATTTATTATTCTGTTGCTCTTCACGGACTCAACACCTTAGGTGTTCGTCAAGAGGGTGAATTTTATATGGATGTTTATGCAGATAAGCCTGTTGCAAAAGAAAAATCAATGCCTATGGCAATGACAAAGGTTTATGACCATTTTTCATTTAAAGCAAAATTCGGTGGTTTCAAGGCAAACACAGATTATATTTTGAAAATCGTTTATAAAACCGATATTAACCCTGAAATAAAAGACCATCGTGTTATCGCAAACGGAAAAATAATCTATGAAGGAACACAATTCGGCGGTAAAAAAGACCCTGATTTTGATAAAATAATGCTTGTTGAAGGCTTTGAAAGTGCTGAATATGTTTTATCAGAAGACGTGTTTATCAACGGCACTTTAGAGTTGGGAATCAAAGAAGATATTGACGGCTTTAAGCTTTGCGAATTGTGGATTAAACCCGTATAAATCTACCAAAACACAAATTTATAACAATTTTGTTACCTTTTTCGACCGTTTTTGCAATGTTTTTGTAATAAAATGTTGCAAATAACGGTCGTTTTATGGTATTATGGAGTTTGATATGAGTAAATTTTTGCTCAAAATACCTAACAAGGTTAAGGTGGATGTATGATAAGAATCATTTGTACTGAATGTAAAAACGCTTATCTCCAGAATAAAGATGGAAATTTAGTTTGCCCTTCATGCGGTGCAACCTATGAAAAGGATGAAGAAAATCTCCTTTTAGGTGCTCAATACTATAACGAAGAGAACTACATCGAATGTGACAATGCACTTATGAAATACATTGTAAAAAATGGTGCAGACCCATTTGCAATTATGTATAAAGCTTTCTGTGATGCAAGAAATTTTGATGAAGATACTCTCTCTCTTCAGGACACATATAAGAAAATTCTTCATGCTTTCGATGATGTTTCTGATGAGAATTTCCCAAGGTTTATTGCTATCGCTAATGACGAAACAGAAAAAATTGAAAAACTGCTTACCGAAAATCAGGTTCGTCTTTTTGCAGATGCAGATGCAGAAAAAATCAAAAAGCAAGTAGAAATCATTCTTAATATTCAAAGTGAAGCAAAAGCTTTCAGAACTGCTCTTTCTACCCTTGTTGCAGAATTCAACGAGCGTTCTGATCGCAAAATTTCTGCAAAATTCTCCGATTGTTTCTTTGTAGAAAACGATATAGCTGCAGAAGTAGGAGAAATCAAATACCAGAAGATATGTGATAATGTTGCATCCCACACTGTTTTTACAGGTATTCTCACAAACGATATTAAAAACCTTGAAATTTATTATCGTTGTATTGTTATGTTCTTCCAAAAGAGTTATGACAAGTATAAATTCCTTTTAGAGCATTCAGAAAAATTCACCAAGCTTGCAGAAATGCTTGAATTGGGTCAGTACAATACAATAAAGGGTATAGGTTCCGTTGCAGATAAACTTAAAACAATTTCTTATGATTTTCTTCAGGAAAGCTATAAAGAGCATTTTGATGAGCAAATTGATATGCAGACAGAAACAGTTGTTATAATTGAACCTGAAATTACAGAAGAATCTCAAGTTGAAGAAACAACGGAAGAAGAACCTGTAGTAGCGCCAACAGAAGAACTTCCTGAAACGATGCAGGAAGAGACTGAGATTGAAAATTCAGAACCTGAAGCAACTGTTGTAGCCGAAGTAACTTCAGAAGAAGCTCTAATTGAAGAAAACGCAAACAAAATAATTGATAACGATGTCATCGAAATAGAAGTAGATGAACCCACCGAAGAAGATGAAAAAGAAATAGAGGATATTTCTTCCACATCGGAAACAGAGGCTATTGCAGAAGAAACTGAAACTGTAGTTACACGAGAACCTGAAGAAGCTCTTGAAAATGACTCTCAGGGAATTGAGGTAACCAACGAAAACATTGAAGAAATCGAAGAAGCCTCTGATAATGAAGTTATAGAAATCGAAAAAGAATTCGACGATGATGTTGTAGAAATTGAAACAACTCCTCAATACGAAGTTGTTGAGTGTAATGTTCCGGAAACAGACATTGAAGATGAAAAAATTGTCGTTGAAGAGGTAGTTATTGAAGAACCTCAAGCCGAAGAAAATACCGTAAAGACTAAAAAGAAAAAGGGTCATAAGGGGCTTATTCTTTTGGTTCTTGTGATAATTCTTGCAGGTGTATTTGCCGGTTATAAATATGGTCCGGAACTCATCAACAGTCACAAATACGACAATGCAGTAGCCTTGGCAGAATCAGGCAAATACACAGATGCTATCACCGCTTTCAAAGAACTGGATAACTATTCCGATAGCAAGGAAAAAGCAATTGAATGCGAATACAATTATGCTCTCTCTCTTGAAAAAGATGGTAAATTTGCAGAGGCAAAAATTGCTTTTGAAAACCTTGATAATTATAGTGATTCATCAACAAGAGCTCAAGCTTGCGCATATAGCGAAGCTAAAGATGCTCTTCAAAACAAGAACTTCAAAAAGGCTTCCAAACTCTTTATGGACTTGGGCGAATATGGTGACAGTAAGGAAATGCTTAAAGAATGCTCTTACCAGAACGCACTTTCTTTAATAGAGAATAAAGAATACAAGAGCGCAATTGAAATCCTCACTGCTATAAGAAAATATTCTGATTCCGCAGATAAAATTCTCGAAGCAAAATATATGTTTGTAACGGATAATTTTGACAAGAAAAATAAGACAACTGTCAAATATCTTAATGAACTTACAAAAGAAAATTACCGTAACAGCGCAGAATTGAGAAAAGAGCTTTTAGGTTCTGCAGAGGTTATGTCTGATGAAATTAAAGCATTCGTAAACTACAGTGCTACAGACCTTGAAACATCTCTTACAGAGCTTGATAACACAAGAGCTATATATTTCCACGCTGTTGTTGGAGACAAAGCTCTTTACGGTAAAACACTTACTATAAAATATACTACCGCATTTGGTTATTCCCAAAAGAAAACAGTCACCCTTTCCGAAAGCGACAATGTTGCGGTTATGACCTATCCTGCAACACAGCACAAAAACTACACCGTTGATTTTGAACTTTTAGATTCCAACGGACAAAAACTTGCAGGACAGAAAATTAGCTTCTAATAAAAAATCGGCAAATCTTCGCGATTTGCCGATTTTTCTTTTATTGCATCATACGTGAAGCGCCTTCCGACATATCAGTAACCATATCTGAAACGCCTTCGGAAACATCAGTAACAATGTCGCCTAAAACACCGTTTTCGCCCTCTTCGGACTCATCTGTAACCATACCTGGATTTTCTGTTGTTGTATCTGATGTTCCGGGAACTGTTGTGGTGGTTGTAGTTGTAGCATTATTATCATCTTCACCGCAACCGCTGAACACGAGAACCATGGAACCAATAAGCAAAACAACTGCAACAACGGCAATAATCTTTTTCATATATTCACTCCCTTTCCGGAGATAAATACAACTCCTTTATAATTATTCCACTAAAAGCTATTAATATTCTTATTTTGTAAGAACTCCGCCATCGGTATATAAAAGAATAAGGATATCTTTTTCTTCTCCTGTTACAGGGTCAATATAAACAAGAATTTCCTGTCCGTCATCTGCCTTGCAACGATATTCATAAACATAATTTTCCGTTTCATAATCTGTTGGAATAAAAGCTTTTTTATTTGATAAAACTTCCAAATCATCTTTTAAAAGTTTTCGAGCAGACCTTAAATCATATTTTGGATTTTCGGGCACCTTTCTTACCGTGTGATTCATAATATAACCTGTTGCATCGAAGCCCAAAATCTCACCATTATCGAGAGCAACACTGACTTTAATAAGATCTGTGTAATAGGTTATTCCGTCCTCGTAGTAGGAATAGTTTATTGTGCAAACTCCGTCAACGGTTGAATAATAGCTTTCTTTAATTTTAGAGTAACCCTTTTCGCCTAAAAAAGCTGTTGCTTTTCTTATGGCATCTTCTGCAGTAATTTTACTTTCGCCTGCGTAACGAGATTTAAGCATATAAGACACCAATCCGCCTTTTTGAGTAACTGAAATGGTTGCATTTGTATTGTAAAATGTGTAAGTGCTTAAATTACTGTCAGTTTTATTCAAAAAATAAATATCTTCCGTTCTTACACCAATGAATTTTGCCGCCTTTTCCTGAGCCTCATCCTGACTTATCTCATCAAGATTTTCCACAATCTTAGACTTTTTTGTGTTTATATGGTCGGAAAAAGGTCCGTCATAAATAAGTGTAGGATAATCCTCCAGAGCCTGATTTGCATCGTTCAATTCTGTTGCAAGATACAGCTTTTCCTCGCCCTCGCTTTGAAGTGTGGATTTTACTTCCTCAAAATTCAGTCCACCATTTTCTTCCTCTTCAATAAGATAATTTATCGTCTGAGAGAGTTTTTCTGAATATGCTTTTAATTTCTTAAGATTTTCGGTTTCTTCTTTTGAAAGTTTTTCTCCTGAAGCAATTTTCTCGTTAAGTGAAAGGGTGTATTCTCCTACCTGTGATAAAAATTTATAAACACCCGATATTTCTGTATTGCCATCAGTTATCTCAGAGAGACTTTCTTTCGCAGAAGAGCTTGAACGCCACAATTTCGAAGCTACATCCGAAAGCATTGCAGAGCTTGAGGAATACATGCATTTTTGCAAATTGATATCAATATCATCCATATATGTTCCAAGTTGGGTTAAGGCTCTTTCACGTGACGCCTGAACATCTCTTTTAATAACTGCAAGCTTATACATATTCATACCGCCCCAAACACCGAGAGCAACCACAACTGCGGTAAGATAGCTTACAATTCTGACTAAATTTCTTCGTTTTTTTATCATACATTTACACCTCTTAAAATACATTCATTCTACTCATTCACATTTTTCACTAAAGTTAATAAATTATTCAAGATTTTTACAATAAAAGTTCACTTAAAAGCATTTACAAAAATGCTTTTTATATAGTATAATAAGACGATTATAAAATAATGGGGAATTATTGGAAGGAAGGATTGCTTTTGACTGCTTATTTTGACAACAGCGCAACAACAAAGCCTTGCATTGAAGCGGTAAATGCCGCAAAAAAAGCTATGGAAGATTGTTGGGGCAATCCCTCTTCTCTTCATCAATTAGGACTTGAAGCTTCCGATGAATTGAAAAAGGCAAGAAAACAGGTTTCCCGCCTTTTGGGTGTAAATGAAAGCAATTTCTTTTTTACTTCTTCAGGAACATCTGCCAATAATACTGCAATTTTCGGTAGTGTTGAAAAGCTCAGAAGAGAAGGCAACAGAATTGTTACTACAGCTATTGAGCACCCAAGTGTTCTTGAACCCATAAAACGCCTTGAAGCAATGGGATTTGAGGTAATCCGCCTTAATCCTGATGAAAACGGGAAAATAAGCGAAGAAGACCTTTTCGAAAGTATAAATAAAAACACTATTCTCGTCTCCTGTATGGCAGTTAATAACGAAGTAGGTTCAATTTTTCCTATCAACCGCATAAGAACTGCAATAAAACGAGCAGGCGCACCTGCAATTATTCATTCAGACTGCGTTCAGGCTCTTTCCAAAATAGCCGTCAATCCCAAAACTATTGACGCAGATATTATTACCGTAAGCGGTCATAAAATCCACGCATTAAAAGGTGTTGGAGGTATATATTTAAAATCAAAAGGAATTATTAAACCATATGTTCTCGGTGGCGGTCAGGAACAGAATATTCACTCCGGAACAGAAGCTACTCCTGCAATTATGTCTTTTGGTGCAGCGGCAGAAGTAGCCTTGAACATAAATGCTCATAGTGAATATGTTAAATCTCTTAAAACCCGTCTTGTTAATGGTATAATTGATATTCCTTGTGTAAAAATCAATTCACCCGAAGATTCTATTCCATATATTCTTAATATTTCTATTCTCGGTTTACCAAGCCAACCAATTGTTAACTTTATGAGCTCAAAGGGTATTTCAATTTCTGCTGGCTCTGCTTGTAAAATGGGACACAGAAGTCCTGTTTTAACTGCTATGGGTCTCTCTCCCGAAAGAATAGACAGTGCAGTAAGAATAAGCCTTTCTCGTTTCAATACAGAAGAAGAAATTGATTATTTGATAAACGCAATAACAGAAGTCGCAGATAAATACGGAAAAAAACAAAGATAAGGAAAATCACAGAAATGAAAGAAATCATTCTTATAAAAGATGGCGAGCTTGCTCTCAAAGGACTTAATCGTTCATCCTTTGAATCAATGCTTATGAAAAATATAAAAAGAAGAATTCATCAGTTTGGTTCATTCCAATTAAAGAATTCTCAATCAACAATCACCGTAACTCCTCTTGACGAAAATGCAGATTTAGATGCTGCCGCTGATGAAATTTCACGCGTGTTTGGTATTTCTGCATATTCAAGAGCAGCAGTTTCCGAAAAAGATATTAATAAAATTCTTGAAATTGCCCCCGAATATCTTAAGGACCAGCTTTATGAAGCTAAAACCTTTAAGGTTGAAGCAAAGCGTTCAGATAAGAGTTTCCCATATAACTCACCTGAAATTTCTGCAATGGTTGGCGGAAAGCTTCTTGAAAGCTTTCCACACCTTAAAGTAGATGTCAAGAATCCCGATATTAAAGTTACGGTTGAAATCCGTGATCAGGCATATATAAGAGGCAATCAGCTTAAAGGTGCAGGCGGTATGCCTGTTGGTTCCTCCGGAAGAGCAATGCTTCTCATTTCGGGTGGCATAGATAGCCCTGTTGCTGCATATATGATGGCAAAAAGAGGACTTGAGCTTGTGGGAATTCACTTTGCTTCTCCCCCATATACCTCTCCCCGCTCAGAGCAGAAGGTTCACGATTTGCTTTCAAGGGTTGCTCGTTATAGCGGAAGAATCTGGCTTCATACAGTTCCTTTTACAGAGATTCAGGAGCTTATCCGTGAAAAATGCCCTGAAGAATATTTCACAATCATTATGCGCCGATTCATGATGAGAATCGCTTGTATGTTGGCAGAAAAAACAGATTGCCACGCTCTTATTACCGGTGAAAGCGTTGCGCAGGTTGCAAGCCAGACAACACTTGCTCTCGGTTGCACCGATGCAGTTGCAACTCAACCTGTTTTCCGTCCCTGCATTGGTATGGATAAAGAAGAAATAATCACAATTTCAAGAAAAATTGAAACCTTTGATATTTCAATTCAACCCTTTGAAGATTGCTGCACAGTATTCACTCCCAAACATCCTAAAACCCGACCTCAGCTTAAAGATGTTGAAGAGGCTGAAAAAGTATTAGATATTGAGGCTCTTTGCCAAAGAGCAGTTGACGGTATTCAAAGAATTGCAATTACATCCGATGGTGTTCAAAATGACTGAACTTGATTTAATTAAAATTGCTGAAAAGGCAGTAAATAAATTAAAAGAACAAAACAAAACTCTCGCCCTTGCAGAATCCTGCACAGGCGGTTGGGTGAGCAAGGTTATAACCGATGTAAGCGGTGCTTCCGCAGTTTACCAGGGCGGAGTTTGTTCATATTCAAATGAAGTGAAAATGAACATTTTAGGTGTAAAAGAAGAATCGCTCTCCAATTTCGGTGCAGTAAGCGAACAAGTTGCCGTTCAGATGGCAGAAGGCGTAAGAAAAGCTCTTAACAGCGATATCGGAATAGGTATAACAGGAATTGCAGGTCCCCTTTCAGATAACACCGCAAAACCCGTTGGACTTATTTACATTGCAATTGCAGATGAAAATAAAACGCTTTGCACCGAATTAAAAAACAACTTCACAGAAGACATAAGATTACAAAACAGATTTTCTGCAGTTAAAACTGCATTGGATCTTTTAGGTGATATATAATGAAGAAAAACAAAAAAGAGGTTACTTCACCTTATATGTATTTCACAAAGTCGGAAGAAACCATTTACAGAACCGATGAAACTCAAAAGCAAGAGATTTTCAAACGTTTAAAAAAGCGCAAATTAAAAAAACGCGCACTAAATATTATTAGTTTTGTTCTCGCTTTTGCAGTATTGATTTCAGGCTTTTATGTTGGTAAAAAAGGTATAGAAAAATTCCTTGTTTTACGTCAGGAAGAAAAAGCTCATAGCGAAGCTCTCTTACCCGATGATGTAATGAAAGACCTGGAGGGTCTTTCTGAAGAGGAAAAATGGGCTTATCTTTATGAAAAATATCCTGAGCTTCTGGACATTAAATTTCCTGCAGGAATTCTTTATGATTACGCGCTTTATTACGCAAAGAATCCCCAAACAGTAGGTTATCTTAAAATAGACGGAACAAAAATTGATACACCTGTTGTTCAGGCTGATAATGACAAATATTATCTCCGCCACGATTTCAACGGAAACTCTACGAGCTACGGCGCAGTTTTCGCAACCTATAAAGCTGATTTCAAGCCATTTGACCGCAACACTCTTCTCTATGGTCACAATATGTTTGACGGTGAAAGATTTGCAGCTCTGGCAAATTATAAAAGCATAGATTACTTCAAAAAGCATCCTATAATTCATTTTGATACGCTTTTTGAGAAGCATGACTGGAAAGTTTATGCAGTCATCCTAACTAATGGTTCAACAACCAGCAACAATGGCTATTTCTTTGATTTCACTTTTGACAATTGTTCCGATATATGTTTTGAAGAATACATTGAAGAACTTGATAAAAGAAAGCTTTATGAAACCGGCGTTGATTTATTGCCTACTGACAAATTACTTACACTTTGCACATGCACATATGAATTTGAAGATTCCAGACTTATTGTAATTGCAAGAATGGTGCGCGAAGGTGAAAGTACAGAAGTTGATACCAAGCTTGCAAAATTCAAAGAAACTCCGGTTAAATATCCGGAAAGCTATTACGACAATCCAAAAAGCAACCCATATAAAAACGACAAGAAGTTTTACTTATATTAAATCAATTACCCTGTAATAAGAGGTGTGGTGTATGAAAATCAAAGCATTTGCTTTCGAACAGAACAGTTTCGCTCTTGCAACTGTAAAGCAAGAGGTAATCTCAAAACTCAACGAAAGCGGAATTTATTTTGAAAGTTTCAGTGATGCAAACGAGCTTTTCAAAGAAATCTCCGTTGCGCTTGAAACTTCGCAAGTCCTTTTAATTGGTGTAGATAAGGATTTGTATCTTAAATTCAAGCCTATTCTCATAAAGGCATTTAATTTCACCCCTGCATATAGCGAAAGAATCGAAACAACCATCGGTAGTGCAATCTTAGACGAGAAACTTATTAAAGCACACACTCTCGTTCCTAACGAATGTATTGAACTTATTTCTCCCGATGGACTTTTCAGTTCTTTCTATGTGAAATCTGCAGACCAATATATTGTTGTGTTCCCATTAATTGAAGAAAGTGTTGGCGAAACGCTTTTGAACTCAGGTCTCCCATTCTTTAAAGAACCTGAAAGAAAATTCAGAGTTTATGATGATATTGTAAACGAGGAAAAAGCATCCCCAAAAGCAGAAAACATTGTAGCAAAACTCGTAAAAAACGATTTAAAACTTGCTATTCCCTCCACCCCTGCGGCAAAAACACTTAAAGAAGATATCCGTTCTTGTCTCAATTATGAAAACAATGTGTATTTCACACCATATGTTAATGATTCAGGTGTAGAGGACCCTAAAGAATATGCCGCTCAAATTGCAAAAGGCGCAATGGATTTAAGAGGTGCTGATTTAGGCGCAACAGTTTCCAACATTTTCAGAGAGAAAAAAGGAGACAGCGTAATCAATTATTATTCCTTTATCAGCGTTGCAACAGAAGATAAAATTGTTGTTAAAAAGCTTTTTGCTAATGCAGGTGAAGATGTTGACAACCTTATCATTGAAGCAACAAACGAGCTTTATTCAATGATAGATAAATATGCCGATGAAGTTATATTCAAAAAGAATGCAACTGAAGAAGAAAAAGCCAAATATGAGCAAGCGCTTATAGAAGCAGAATTCCAATCAGAGCAACGTCCTTCCGCTTCTATTGGCAAAAAAGGTACTATTGCGGCAATCATAGCTTTGACAGTTGCAGTTATCGTATGCGTAATTCTCGGATTTAAATTCGGCGGTTATTTCGTTACTCCCTCGGACGCACCTGAAAAAGAAGAGGTTCAGGCAGGAAATACTGAAAAAACCACCGTGCCATCAACAACTCTCGGAAGCATCCCTGAATATACAGAAAAAGAAAAAACTACTAAAAAATCTGAAATAACGGAGTTCGTTTCTGAAGACGAAAGTTCAACTTCAATTTTTGATGTACCCGCAACATCTCAGCTTACCCCGGTTCCCGATACTAACAGACCTGTTATAAACTATACACCTAACACGAACAATGGTCCTGTTACAACAAAAGAAGAAACAACCGAAAAGGAAGAAAAAACAACAAAAAAACAGAAACCCACAACAACTGAAGAAGAATCCACAATGGAAATTGTGGAATTTTAAGGAGAGATAGTAATGGCAGTACTTGTTACAGGCGGTGCAGGTTATATCGGCTCTCATACCGCTATTGAATTACTTAATTCAGGAAAAGAAATTGTTATTCTTGATAATTTTTATAATAGTTGCCCAAAAGTTCTTGACAGAATCAAGGAACTTTCCGGCAAGGATTTTGCTTTTGAAGAATGTGACATAAGAGATGCTGATGGCTTAAGAAAAGTTTTCAAAAAACACAATATTGAGTCCGTTATTCACTTTGCAGGTCTTAAGGCTGTAGGCGAATCCTGCGAAAAGCCCTTACTCTATTATGAAAACAACATCAGCGGTACAGTTACACTCTGCGAAATAATGGCTGAATTCGGTTGTAAAAAAATGGTTTTCAGTTCTTCTGCAACTGTTTACGGAGAACACAATATTTCCCCTCTTAACGAAACAATGAAAACCGGTGGAACAACAAACCCTTACGGAACAACAAAATATTTCATTGAACAAATTCTTACTGATACCGCAAAAGCAGATAATGAGTGGAGCATTTGCCTTTTAAGATATTTCAATCCCATCGGTGCTCACGTAAGTGGCAGAATCGGTGAAAGCCCCAACGGAATCCCCAATAACCTGATGCCCTACATAACTCAGGTTGCGGAAGGCAAACGCGAATTTCTTAATGTATATGGTAATGATTACGATACCGTTGACGGTACTGGTGTAAGAGATTACATTCACGTTGTTGACCTTGCAAAAGGTCATCTTAAAGCTTTGGAAAAAATTGAAAAAGAAAACGACACCTTTGTTTACAACCTTGGTACAGGCACAGGCTACAGTGTTCTTCAGGTTATTCAGGCCTTCGAAAAGGCATCAGGGGTTAAAGTACCTTATAAAATAGTGGAGCGCCGTCCCGGTGACCTTGCAACCTGCTATTCTGACCCATCTAAAGCAGAAAGAGAGCTTGGTTGGAAAGCAGAAAAAGGTATTGATGAAATGTGCGCCGATTCTTACAGATGGCAACACAATAACCCCAATGGCTACGAGGACTGATAATTTTTGCAATTTGTTCCATATAATTCACGCGATATAAGACACAAATCAATATTCGGTAGTATAGCCTCAAATGAAAATTTGAGGCTTTGTGTTCTTATGCCCCGTTCATTCGCCTGCCAAAAGGTATGCCTTGTTATTCATAAAGACGGAGAAGAAAATCAATATCGGGATTTATTCTGGTGCGGGATGAACGGAGAAAGTGAAGAATGGTGGGACATTAACATTTCTTTTGATACAGGTCTTTATTTTTATCATTTCACTTATGAAACACCTTTCGGAAGAGGTAACATCTTTCTTCACTCTGCAGGATGCGGTGCAATTGCTCCTGAGGGTAAGGAATGGCAATTGACGGTTTTTGATAAAAACTACCGGACACCCCAATGGATTAAGGGCGGAATAATGTATCAGATATTCCCTGACCGCTTTTATAAAGGTAAGGGAAACATAAAAAATGTTCCTGAAGACAGATTTATTCACGAAAATACAAATGATATTCCTGTCTGGAAGCCCAACGAACAAGGAAAAATTCTTAATAACGACTATTATGGTGGCAATCTGAAAGGTATTGAAGAAAAACTGCCATATATCGCCTCTTTGGGCGTTAATGTAATTTATCTTAACCCTATTTTTGAAGCCCATTCAAATCATCGTTATAACACCGCTGATTACAGCAAAATCGATACTCTTTTAGGTGATGAAAAAGATTTCAAAGCTCTTTGTAAAAAAGCTGATGAACACGGTATAAAAATTATTCTTGACGGAGTTTTCTCCCATACAGGCTCTGACAGTATATATTTTAACAAAGAGTGCAGATACAATTGCCTTGGCGCATATAACAGTTCCGAAAGTCCTTATATAAATTGGTTTACTTTTGAAGAAAACGGCAAATATAAAAGCTGGTGGGGTATTGATACTCTTCCCGAAACTAATGAAGAAAACGAAAGCTTTATAGAATATATTGCAGGTAAAAAAGGAATTGCTGAAAAATGGCTTGAATGCGGTGCTTTCGGCTATCGACTTGACGTGGCAGATGAACTTCCCGATAAATTTCTTGATGAATTCTGCAAAAGCGTTAAATCGCTTAACAAAGACTATATTGTTATCGGTGAAGTATGGGAAGATGCAACCAATAAAATAAGTCACGGCGGAAGAAGAAAATACCTTTTAGGAGAGCAGCTTGATTCTGTTATGAATTACCCTTTTGCAAGTGCCATACTCACTTTTATGCGATATGGTGTTGCAGAAAACTTTATGGAATCTGTTGTAACCATCTGCGAAAACTATCCGAAAGCTGCCCTCGATTGCCTTATGAATCACATCGGCACTCACGACACAGCAAGAATTCTCACAAGCCTTATTTATGATTCAATTGAACACAAACCAAGAAATATTCAGGTGGATTGCAAATTAACAAACGAAGAATACAAAAAAGCAAAAGCTCTTTTAAAATGTGCAACTGTTTTGCAATATACCCTTCCCGGTTTCCCATCAATTTATTATGGTGATGAGGCAGGAGTTCAGGGTGGCGGTGACCCATTCAACCGTTCTTTCTTCCCATGGGGCTCAGAGGACGAAGAAATCACTGAATGGTACAGGAAGTTAGGCAAGGTCAGAAACGCTCTTAAATGCCTTAAAAACGGCATTTTTAAGCCATATTCAGCAATGCTTTCCTGCGTTGCTTTTACGAGAGAGGCAGAAGACGAAAAAATAATGGTAATTGCCAACCGCAATTACCACGAAATTGATTATTTTCTACCTGATGGATTTAAGTATAAAGAAGAATTAATATATGGCACACAGGTTACGGATTTTGTAAAAATCCCTGCGAATAGTGCGGTGATTATAAAAAGCAACTGATTTTCAAACAAAATCAGTTGCTTTTTAATTTAATAACCCTTTGTATAAAGCTGTCCGTCCTGCACATCAATCCCTTTAACCGCCATCAGCTCGGAAACTGTAACAAGCTGATAACCGTTTTTAACAAGCCACGGAACAATATCCTCAGTTGCATTTCCCGTTGAACCATAAAGGTCATGCATTAAAACAATCGAACCATCTCGAACATTGTTTTTTATTGAAGAAACAACAGAGCTTGAATTTCTGTTTTTCCAATCCAATGTATCAACGGACCAGTTAAACATAGGATAACTCACATTTGCTTTAACAGTTGAATTAACTGCACCACCGGGAGTACGAACTATCTTGGGGGCTTGTCCCGTAATCTTTTTAACTGCTTTATTGGTCTTTGAAATCTCAGATTTAATCTTTGAAGCAGAAACAGAGGTTAAAATTGTGTGGTTATATGTATGATTTCCTATTTCACAACCTAATTCTGCTTCACGCTTAATGCAATCCTTATATGTTGAAACTCTTGAACCAACAACAAAGAAGGTTGCTCTTCCGTTATATTCTTCGAGCACATCAAGTATCTGATTTGTTACAGGAGTATATGGTCCATCATCATAAGTAAGTGCAACCATTTTCTTTTTTGGGTTAATGCCATAAAGAGAGAAGGTGTTAGAGATAAGGTTTGAATCCCTTACAACAACCCGATAACTGTTCTTCTCACCATAAACAGGCTTTGAATCTCTGTATGTAAGCGTGTTAAGACTGCTCAGCGTTGCAATGGTTTTCCATTTCTTTTTGCCCTGAGCTTTTCGTTGAATATCATATCCTGTGCCAACTTTTGCTTTATTCCAGCTTAAGACTATGCCTTTTGGAGAATGCTCTGCAAAAATTTCAGGAGCTTTAACAAACTTTATGCTTACGCCATCCTTAAGGTAACCGCCCTTTTCAGAACCCTTAACTTGCATAACTCTGTAAGAATATGTTTTCCCATTTTTAACTTTTTTATCTGTATAAGATTTAGTTGAGTTATTACTAACCTTTTTTATTAAATCCCAATCGGAGTCGCCTTTTTGCTTCCTGTAAATTCTGTAGCCGGAAGCAGAGGACATCTTTGTCCAATTAATACTAACACCTGCATCTGTGCAACTTAATTTAAGCTCTGTAGGAGCTTTAAGAGCTGTAAGCTTAATGTTTTTGGAATAACCGCTTATCCCGCCGTTTTCACCCTTTGCTTTTACAGAATAAGTATATTTTCTACCATTAATAATGTCTTTGTCTTTATATTGGCTTTTTTTTGTTTCTCCAACTTTAACAAAAGTTTTGTTCTTATTATCTTTTCTGTAAACAAGGTATCCGTTTGCACCATCTACACTATCCCATTTAACTCTTATAGAATCTGAATAGTAGTTTTTGAGCGAAACTTCTTTTGGTGCAGAAACATAATCGGATTTAACGCCTGCTCTGTTATAACCACTGTTGTACTTACCGTCAATTGCACGAACGGTATAAATATAGTTACCGCCATTTTTTACTGTTTTATCTTTGAATGTAGATTTGTCTTTCCCAACAGTATCTAAATATTTCCAATCGCTATCGGCTGTTTTTCTGTAAATTCTGTATTTATCTGCAGTTTTTGTCTGCTTCCAGTAAACCTTAACATAGCCGTTATGATTTTTTGTTTTTTTCAAAGTGGGAGCGGTTATGTACACCTTAGAATCTCTGTAAGAGAATGAACTTCTGTAAATACCTTTATGAGCAATAACTGTGTATTGGTAGCTTTGATTATCTTTTACATCCTTATCGATGAAAATACAGGTTTCGTCTCCGTCAAACTGAGCAATAGCTACATCTTCATCACCGTTTTTTCTATATACTGTATAGCCGTCTGCACCCTTACTTTTTTTCCATATAAGCTCAATTCCTCCATAAACAGCGCCTGCTTTAGTAAGAGTTGGTTGTTTAAGATAAATAACCGTACATTCTTCGCTCAGTTCACCTTCGTTAAAAGCATTGTATGCCTTTACGGCATATTTATATTCGGTTCCGCTTTTAACAGTTGTATCAGTAAAAGAATTTTCCGCAAATCCTCTTAAATCTGCAATTTCTTTATATTCTCCATCAACTTCACAACGATAAACTTTATACCCTGCAGTATTCTCAACAGGTACCCATGTTATGCTGACACCGGTAGAAGTGTTCACTGCAACAAAATTTTCGGGTGCAGAAGGTATAACATCTTCTATATCGCCTGCAAAAGAAAGCGTTGTTGCGCAAATTGCACATATATTTATAACTGCAAGTAATATTAATACTGCTGAAAGAGATTTTTTCATTTTATCACCACAAGTTTTACTTTATATTTACATTATAATTGATTTGTTTCTAAAGCACAACATAATACGACAAAATAATACAAAATTAAACAATATTGTTACTCTCAAAATTGACTTTCGTTGACAATAAAATCAAAAAACAGTATAATGTTATGTCAGTATTCATAGAGTTTGGTGATATATATGTCAGACAAAGCTTACAGGCTATCATTATCTTTTTTATCAATATTTTCAGCGTTGGTTTTAACAATTGGTATTCTTCTGCCTTTTCTAGCAACAAAAAGCAGCAAATCCGAACAACCTACAACAGAAGAACCTACAAGAATTGAAGAAATTGAAAACCAAACAGCACTTGTAGATACTACCGTTCCGGAAAGTTTTGATTCTTTACTAGGAACAGTAACTCGATTAAAAAATCATTACCCCAACCTGATTAAAATATATACTGCAGGTTATTCTGAAGGTGGAAGAGAGCTTTTACTCTACACTCTCGGAACCGGTGAGAAAAAAGCCCTGATTACAGGAGCAATTCATGCCAGAGAACATATTACCACTAAATATCTTTTAAAGGTTACGGAAGATTATTGCAATGCTTATTATAGCGCAACAGGCTACTACGGAAGCTATGATATTTATAATCTCTTAAACGAATATACTCTCTACATCATTCCTTGTGTAAACCCTGATGGTCTTGAAATTGTTCTTTCAAATGACACACCCGAAAAAAATGTTCGTGTTTCTAAGCTTTCCGAATACAAAGCCAATAAAAAAGGCGTGGATTTAAACAGGAATTTCCCTATCGCATGGAATTCAATAAACAATGGTGTAACCGCTCCTGCAGATTATTATTTCAAGGGTTACGAAAGCGGTAGCGCAAAAGAAACAAAAGCACTTATGAACCTATGTTTTCAAAATGAATTTTCTTTTATGATTTCTGTTCATATAAAAGGTAATTGTATTTTCTGGGGAGATACCTATAAAACCGAAAACAATGAAATCTATAAAGCTTTTGCAGAAGATATTTGCAATTCTTCAGGCTTTTCAATGACAGCACCAACTAAAAAAGCAAAAGACTATGGTGGCGGTTTCGAAAACTGGTTCAGACATCAATTTAATCGTCCCGGAATTTGTATAGAATTAAGTGATGTAGAAAACATCGTTCTTCCCTGCAGTAACGAAAACTACAAAAATTTTTATAATTTTGTAAATTATGAAAAATCCTCTAATGCAATTGCAACCGCAATGATGTCAACCAACAAATAATCAAAAAGAGTTTATATGAAAACACAGCAATATTTAAAAAGCGAAAAATATTCAAGATTAATCTTTATTGCCTGTTTTGCGGTATATACCGCTTCATACATAGGCAGAATAAACTTTTCAGCAGCACTTCCCGCCATTATCAGCGATGGCTTTTTCACTAAAACCGAAGCAGGTATAATCGGCTCTGCATTCTTCATTGTTTATGGCGCATTTCAAATCATAAACGGCATTTTAGGTGATAAGCTTTCACCATTTAAAATGATAACCATAGGTACTTTTCTTTCCGCAGCCGCAAATACTTTAATGACATTCTGCACAACTAATATCCAAATGGCAATTGTCTGGGGCTTTAACGGATTTGCACTTTCTCTTTTATGGGTTGCAATTATCAAAATCCTTGCAAACATAATAAATGATGGGATGAGAGGGAAAGCTTGTCTTAACATTGCTACAACTCTTCCGGCAGGTACGATTTTAGCTTATCTTCTCTCATCTTTATCAATAAGATTTTTCAACTGGAAATTTGTTTTTTATATCCCTTCAATAATTCTTTTTGCTGTATGCGTGTTTTTTACAATTTCATCATTAATTGTTAAACCTCATATAACAGAACGAGAAATTGTTATTCCTGATATTACTCAAAAGAAAAAAGCAAAGGACGGTCTTATTCCCTTGCTTCTTATGGCAGGAATTTTCATCATTCTTCCTGCAGATGCTATTCACGGAGCAGTTAAAGAGGGTATTACCACCTGGGTTCCCACAATGATTACCGAGGTTTATGAAACCGCTCCGTCTTTCTCCGTTTTCCTTTCAATTCTTTTACCAGTTGTTAATATCAGCGGAGCATATATAACAACGCCAATCTACAACAAAATCTTCAAAAAGGATGAACTGAAAACCGGTGTGGCAATTCTTGTTTTTGCCCTCATTCCCCTTTCACTTCTCATATTTATGGAAAAGTTTTCTGTTATTGCAAGTGTTATTCTCCTTGCTGTAACAACAACCTGTTTCTATTCCTTTAATTATATGATAATCACCCTTGTTCCCATGCACTTCTCCTATTGCGGAAAAACCGCAACAGTTACGGGCATAGTGAATGCAACAGCTTATGTAGGTTACGCAATTGCAGCTTATGGTTTTGGTGTGATTTCAGATAAAATCGGTTGGACCGGTTCTGTTTTTGTCTGGCTCGGTCTTGTAATAGCAACATTATTAATAACCCTTTGTGCATCAGGTAAATGGAAAAAATTTAAAGAAATTATCAAGGAATAAAATTATGAATGTTTATGATTTTGATAACACCATATATGACGGAGAAAGTGTTGTTGACTTTTTCCTCTATTACTGCAAAAAAGATAAGTCACTTTTAAGATATATTCCCTCTGTTTTCACTGCTCTTTTCAAGTACAAAAGAGGTAAAGTTACTATCGAACAAGCCTTATCAAAGTACGGTGAAGCTGTTGCAGATTATTACAGAAAGCATCCTGACATTCCTGAAGATATGAAAACCTTCTGGGATTGCCATATGAACAAAATCAAACCATTCTATAAAGATATTCAAAGTGATGATGACCTTATTATTTCTGGTTCTCCCGAATTCTCTCTTGAAATTATCTGCAAAAGGCTTGGTATAAAGCGTTATATCGGTTCTGTAATCGATACCAAAACCGGTGAGGTTAAAAGGCTTTGCATAAGAGAAAACAAAGTAAATGCTTTTTTTGAAGAATACCCCGATACTAAAATAGAAAATTTTTATACCGATAGTGTAAACGACTTACCTTTAATTGAAATAAGCGAAAATTCCTATCTTGTTAAGGGTCATAAAATAACAAAAATTAAATAAGTTGGCGACAGCTTAAGAAAGTGGTGAACAAATTGACAGAGGATATAAATATAATCAAAAAAAGATTTGGCGAACTGGCAATGCGTTCACAAAATCGCGGAGTTTATTTTTACAGCGATTTTTTAAATCTATATGAGCAAACAATTCTACTTGATGAAATTAAAAGAGATGTAACTCTTTATGGCGGATTTCCCGAAGCAGAAAGAAAAATCGCCTGCTTTGGAAACGAAAATGAGTTCGGCTATGAACCAAACCCACCTATAAATATAATCTGTATTAAACCGCTTTCAAAAAAATTCTCCGATGACCTTACCCACAGAGATTTTCTCGGCTCTTTAATCGGTCTTGGCATTAAAAGGGAAACTTTGGGAGATATTATCATAACAGAAAATGTTGGCTACGTTTTCTGCCTTGAAAGCATTTCTCAATATATAATTGATAATCTTTTCAAGGTTAAACATACAAGTGTGAGCTGTGAGATTTGTGATACCATACCTCAAAACGCACTCCCTCAACCCAAGGAAGATGTTATTATTGTTTCCTCTCTTCGCCTTGATGTAGGCATAAGCGGAATATATAACATTTCAAGAAGCAAAAGTGCTGCCCTTATAGACGGAGAAAAGGTTTTTATTAACGGAAGACTTGCTACAAGCTCCTCAAAAAGCATCGAATTAGGCGATACTGTTTCTGTCCGTGGCTACGGCAGATTTCGTTATAAAGAAATTTTGGGCGATACACGAAAAGGCAGAATGAGAGTACTGTGCGAGATATATTAATCACAAGCCACCAGTCGCCAGTTGCCAGCCACCAGTCATTCAGAAAAATAAACCAATGTCTGTATTATTATAACTAAGCAAAGAAGAAATCTTATGAGTAATTATAAAGAATTAGTGGTATGGCAAAAAGCAATACAACTTGTTACAGATGTTTATAAAGTGACCCGCATTCCCCCAAAAGAAGAAGCTTATGGTTTGATTTCACAGATGCACAGAGCAGCCATATCCATACCGAGTAATATTGCAGAAGGACACGACAGAAACTCGGATAAAGAATTCCGTAATTTTTTATGAATTGCAAGAGGCTCTTTAGCTGAATTAGAAACCCAAGTTATAATTGCGGAAAATTCAGGCTATATAAAGCAAGAACAAAAAATATACATTTTAAATAAGTGTTATGAAATAGGCAAAATGATAAACGGTCTTTTAAAAAACTTGGTTAGTTGTTAACCTTTCATCATTCGCTCGCACCCACGGTTTGCAATTCTGGAGGCTGGCGACTGGTGACTGGTAGCTATCCTGAAAGGATGATAATATGAAAACTATGAAACTCGGCAAAAGCGGTATGGACGTACCCGTAATCGCAGTTGGCTGTATGAGAATGGCGGACAAAACCATTGACGAAGCAAAAGCACTTATTGACACAGCAATGGGTGCAGGTCTTAATTTCTTTGACCACGCAGATTTATACGGCGGTGGCAAAAGCGAAGAGGTTTTTGCAAAAGCTATCGGTATGAATGACGATGTGAGAGAAAAAATCATTCTCCAGTCAAAATGCGGTATCTGTCCCGGAAAAACAATGTTTGATTTCTCAAAAGAGCATATCATTGAATCGACCGAGGGTTGCCTTAAAAGACTTAACACAGATTATCTTGATTTTCTTCTTTTGCACCGTCCTGATACGCTCTATGAGCCTGAAGAAGTTGCAGAAGCCTTTGCAATTCTTAAGGAAAGCGGAAAAGTTAAGCATTTCGGCGTTTCCAACCAGAACCCTATGCAAATCCGCCTTTTGCAGAAGTATTTAGGTGATGAACCTATTTGCATTGACCAACTTCAATTTAGCATTACAGACTGCCATATTGTAAAACAGGGTCTTTATGTTAATATGAGAGAAGATAACGCCATCGACCGTGACGGTGGAATATTGGAATATTGCCGTTATGAAGATATTACAATTCAGGCATGGTCACCTTTCCAGTATGGCTTCTTTGAGGGAGTTTATGTTGATAACCCTGATTTCCCAGAAATCAATGCAAAGCTTCAGGAATTAGCAGACAAATATGGCGTAACAAAATCAACAATCGTAATTGCATGGATTCTTCGCCACCCTGCAAAAATGCAGCCTTTAACAGGTACAATGAATCCCAAAAGACTTCTTGAATGTGCCGCTGCAAGTGATATTACCCTCACTCGTCAAGAGTGGTACGATATATTCTCAAGTGCCGGAAATGTGATTCCGTAATAGCAAAGTTCCACTTTGCCACGATATAAATCCTGACGGATTTTCGATATATCTTTTGATTCGATATACCTACGGTTCGATATGTGCCTGTGGCACAAGATATAAGGATTTATATCATATCGAATTTAGCCACGCTAAATATATCGAATTTTGTGAAGCAAAATATATCGAACAAGCTTGCTTGTATATCGATAAATAATGAAAATTTCTGAATGCAAAAAATTGAGGAGGCAAACCAATGAAAACAAAGAATACCAAACG
Source organism: Acutalibacteraceae bacterium (assembly GCA_045606545.1). GTDB lineage: Bacteria > Bacillota > Clostridia > Oscillospirales > Acutalibacteraceae > DTU089. Next base: position 25,680 of record JAZUSD010000120.1, read on the forward strand.
AACATTTATCATTTTTCAAATTTTGGCGGTTATCTTTTTACTTTTAGGTTTTGCCGGGCGCATTTTACAAAATCAAGACTATGATTTGCTATTGTTCGGAAGACCTATTCTGTTTCAGGCTTTCATGATTTGTTTTCTAATTTTCTATTTTATTGAGGCTTTAACAATCTGGAGATTATTCGAAAAAATCAAAAAGAAACTTTTGTTTATTACATATTTGATTTTTATACCACTTATTGTATTCCAACTGTTTGCTTTGTGGTTTAGTTCTTCTTCAGATGTATCCATAAAAATGCATAAATATCCTGAATTTGACACAACCATAGTAATAGAAAATGGTTCAGACCTTTTCGGTGGTTATTCACAAATTTATGAAACCAAAAACAAAATTCTACTAAGAGATATTGCTCTTTTAGATGGCGACCCTAACCCGCTAGGATATGAAGCTTTAGACAATGTAGAAATAAAAAACAATAAAATAATTTATACTTATAACGACGATTCCGAAGAAACCGGTAAAAATCAACTTATTCTTGAATATGAAAATGGGCATTTCAAAGAAGTAACCGACTAACAAAAACGAGCTGTAAAAAACTTTCGTTTTTTACAGCTCATTTCTTTTATATTTTTCTAACCTTAATTACATCTTCATTAGCTTCAAGAGCTTTAACAACTGCATCGGGAATTTTATCTGCAACAACAAGTGTGTAAGCGAAATCGCCTTTTGCCTTTGAGCCGAATTCTTTTGTTTCAACTCCGTTGCTCATAAATGCACCTAAAACGTCGTTCATCACATTAAGGGCGTTGTGGTGAATAACACCAACTCTTTCGCCTTCAGCCTGAAGTTCAACATTGGGGAAGTTAACAGAGTTTTTGATATTACCTTTTTCAAGGTATTCTCTGATTTCAACTGCTGCCATATATGCGCAGTTTTCTTCACTTTCGGGAGTTGAAGCACCCAAGTGAGGCAGAGCAGTAACATTTTCAACACCGATAACTTCATCGGATGGAAAATCTGTTACATAAGCTGCAACCTTACCTGCTTTAACAGCTTCTGCCATATCAGCACCAACAACAAGCTCACCGCGGGCAAAGTTGAGAATTCTTACTGCATCCTTCATTTTTGCAATTGTTTCAGCATTAACCATACCCTTTGTATCCTTTGTGCAAGGAAGATGCAGAGTTATGTAATCTGCTTTTTCATAAATTGCATCAAGAGAATCAACATATTCTGTATCTGCAGGAAGTTCGCCCTTGAAAGCTTCATTGAAATATGGGTCATAGCCTACAATTTTCATACCGAGGTTATTTGCTGCAACTGCAACAAGTCTTCCGATAGCACCAAGGCCAACAACACCGAGGGTTTTGCCGAGGATTTCAGGACCTGCAAACTGAGATTTACCTTTCTCAACAAGCTTGCCTACATTTTCACCCTCACCTTTAAGAGTTTTGCACCAATCATAAGCAGCTGCAACTCTTCTTGATGCGAACATAAGACCTGCAACAACAAGCTCTTTAACTGCATTAGCATTAGCACCGGGAGTATTGAAAACAACAATACCTTTCTTTGTGCAATCCTCAACGGGAATATTGTTTACACCTGCACCTGCACGAGCAACTGCAACAGTTTTATCGCTGAAATCGAAATCGTGCATAGCAGCAGAACGAACAATAATACCATTGGGATTTTCGCAACAATCAGAAATTGCATATTTGCTGTCAAGCTCTTTAAGACCAATCTGAGAAATTTTGTTTAATGTAAGAATATCGTACATTCTAATCAACCTTTCAGGAGTTTTCTTTTTCGAATTTTGTCATAAATTCAACAAGCTTTTCAACGCCTTCGATAGGCATAGCGTTGTAGATAGAAGCTCTCATACCGCCAACAGTTCTGTGACCTTTAAGGTTAACAAAGCCTGCTTCTTTTGCTTCCTTGATGAATTTTGCGTTAAGCTCTTCGCTATCTGTAACAAAAGGAACATTCATAAGTGAACGGTCTTCGGGAACAACTGTACCCTTAAACATTTTGCTGTTATCAAGGAAATTATAAAGAATTTCTGCTTTCTTGCGGTTTCTTTCTGCCATTGCTTCGAGACCACCGAGAGATTTAATCCATTCAAGAACAAGCTTGCAGATATAAATTGTGTAGCAAGGTGGTGTGTTGTAAAGAGAGCCGTTATCAGCGTGAATTTTATAATCAAGCATTGTAGGGCAATAATCACGGGCATTGCCAAGTAAATCTTCACGGATGATTGCAATTGTAAGACCTGAGGGAGCAACGTTCTTCTGTGCACCGCCATAAACCATACCGAACTTTGTAACATCAAGAGGTTCTGAAAGGAAACAGCTTGAAATATCTGCAATAAGTGTTACATCACCTGTATCGGGAATTTCTTTGAAAATTGTTCCGTAGATTGTGTTGTTAAGGCAAACATAAGCATAGTCTGCATCCTGACGGAAATCTTCTTTTGTTGTTTTGGGAATGTAAGAGAAGGTTTTATCTGCAGAAGATGCAACAACCTTGCAATCACCATATTTCTGTGCTTCGGAATATGCTTTCTTTGCCCACTGACCTGTGATAATGAAATCAGCCTTGCCTGAACCATTCATAAAGTTCATGGGAATTGCGGCAAACTGTGTTGAAGCACCGCCCTGAAGGAAAAGAACCTTGTAATTATCCGGGATGTTCATAAGCTCGCGAAGAAGTGCTTCTGCATCCTTGATAATTGTTTCAAATTCTTTTGAACGGTGGGACATTTCTGCAACAGACTGACCGCTACCTTCGTAATCAAGCATTTCAGACGCTGCTTTTTTTAACACTTCCTCGGGAAGCATGGAGGGACCTGCAGAAAAATTATAAACTCTGCTCATAATAAAATCTCCTTTATATAAATAAAATATTCAACAAAAAACCTATGCAGTAACGTAGTATTACATTACCACATTTATATATTATAATATTTTCATTTTAATTACAATAACCATAAAGACGAAATTAACAAAAAAAATAGAAGTTTTTTGTTTAAAAATAACATCCCACCGATAAAATCAAGATTTTATCGGTGGGATGTTGAATCTAAACCTTATTCAGCATCGGGAGAAATAAGCCCGTAGCCATTAGCATTTCTCTTATATACCACATTAATTTTATCAGTATCTGCATTAAGGAACATATAGAACTGATGGCCGAGAAGATTCATCTGAAGAATTGCTTCTTCAACGCTCTGAGGTTTAAGCGCGATGTTCTTCTCTCTTATAACATCGAAATCTGTTTCCTCTTCAACATCAACCATAAAATCATCAAGCACTGCAGAATGGAGCTTTTTGTCAAGACGGGTTTTGTTTTTTCTTATTTGCCTTATAAGAGAATCAACACACTCGTCAAGGGCATCAACCATATTATCTGCTCGCTCTTCCGCTCTGTAAATCATACCGCCTTTTGTAACGGTAATTTCAACAATCTGGCAGTTTTTCTCAACTGTTGCCGTTACCTTGGCGTTTGCCTCTTCGCCGAAAAGCTTTTCAATTTTTGACAGGCGTTTTTCTGCACGAGCGCGGAAATCTTCCCTGGGGTTACATTTGCGACCAACGATAGTAATGTTCATAATAACACCCTTTCCTGTGAGAAATCAAAAAGAAGAACCGCTTAAACCTTTTCGGATTTAAACTGCTCTCCTTTCAATTAAATAATACCACATTGTTAATTTATTGTCAATATTTTTTATTTGACATCGCCCCATTATAATGTTAATATTCTATTAATAAATAATTAGGTGGGAATTTTATGAAAAAATTTATTTCAATTCTTTTAACCCTTTCCCTTGTTTTTTCACTTTGCGCAGTAAGTGCAAGTGCGGCAGAGGAAGAAGCCGAAGTTCTTTCTTATGCAGTTGCCTCTGACTTGCATTTCAACTTTCCTGATGAAAAGCTTGAATGGTTTTCAGAAGATCCGATTTACGGCTATGCTAACCGCCGTGCCGCAATGGAAAACGAAAGCGGTTTAATCATTGATGAATTTCTAAACCAATGTGCAGAGGATGACAATATTCAGTTTGTTCTAATCGCAGGTGACCTTGCTGACAACGGTAAAGGTGATTATACTGAGCATGCGGCAGTTGCAGAAAAGCTCAAAGCATTCGAATCAAAAACCGGTAAATCTGTTTATGTTATTCCCGGAAACCACGATGTTTGCAACCCTTCCGAGGATGATGACACTGACCTTGCAAGATTTATGGAAATTTATGCAGATTTCGGTTATGACAAAGCTCTTACAAAAGATTTGCCCTATGCTTCATACACTGCAGATTTAGGTGAAAAATACCGCCTTATTGCACTTGATAGTAATGACCCTTCAAAATCCACCGAAGATGGTATGAATGAACATAAAGTACAGTGGGTTGTTGAGCAGGCAGAGCAGTCTTATAAAGATGGCAGATATCCCATCCTTATGATGCACCACAATCTTCTTGATCATATGCCCCTGCAGAGAGTTTTGAGCCATGATTTCATTATCAGAAATCATACTCTTACTGCTGAACGTTGGGCAAATGCAGGTATCAAGCTCGTTTTCTCAGGTCATGAGCATTGCAGTGATGCAACAACTTATATTTCAACAACAGGTAATACAATCTCTGACTTTGCAACAACCTCTCTTACAATGTATCCTCTTCAATACAGATACATTGAAATGAGCGAAGATGAAATTAAATACGAAGCAAAAACTGTTGATGAAATTGATACTGACAAGCTTCTGGAAATGATTCCCGAATATACACCCGACCAGATTGATGCAATGAACAACGGTCTTAATGAATTTGCAAAGAATTTCCTTAAAAACGGTGTTGAATGGAGACTTGAAAGAGGCTTCCTTGATGAACAGCTTGGAATAAGCCCTGATGATATTTATTACGGACTTGTAAGAGATGCAATTGATGCTCTCAACGATGTTCTTAATATGCCTCTCTACGGCAAAGCAAGTGCTCAGGAGCTTGGCAGAAAATATGGTATAGAAATCCCTGACAGTGATTATAAAGATGGTTGGGATGTTGCAACAGAGCTTGTTGCCGCTCACTATGCCGGTTCTGAAGATTACCCGTTAAGCGGCAGAGACGTTACTCTTCTTATGCGCCTTGTTTCAATCATTCTTAAAACTGAATTCGCTATGGTTGATGATACGATTCTCGCTCAGGCTGCAAATTCTATTATTTCCTCAACATTGGGCAGAGAGAAATATCTTATAGTTGAAAACTATCTGTTCGGTCTCGGCTACGGTCCTATTTCTCCCGGTGAATATTTCTTACTTGCTATTGCTTCTCCCCTGCTTCAGTCATTTGCAAATGATGACGAGGTTGACGATAACAATGGCACTATCGATGGCTACGGCACAGATAACAGCGGGGAAAATATGAAAGCAAACTTCACAATGTCCGTTAACGAATTCCTCAGCACAGTAAAAATGATTTTAAAATTCATTCTTAAAGGTATTCATGTTATAGGCCAGGTTGAATAAAAATATAAAACTCGGGCAGTTTTTCTGCTCGAGTTTTTATTTTCGTTTGCCGAAGGCAACTTCGTTACGAAGTACTTCATTGCTCTGCACTTAATTTATGCGAAGCATAACTTCATTTTGTGTTCGGTAATAAAGTTGTTTTTACAAACAAATGAAGTTACCTGCTAACGCAGATAAACGATGTTGTGTTCTGCGAACACAAATAAAAAAGACTTGCCATAGCAAGTCTTTTTGTGGTGACCCGGACGAGAATCGAACTCGTGTTACCGCCGTGAAAGGGCGGTGTCTTAACCGCTTGACCACCGGGCCGTATATGAGGGGCTCGAAAGCCCTTTTATAAAACCACCTTAGTAGGTAGGTCTGTTGATTTGGTAGCGGCAGTGGGATTCGAACCTACGACCAATCGGGTATGAACCGAGTACTCTAGCCAGCTGAGCTATACCGCCATATATATGAACAACATCCATACCTACGTAGGCGAACTGCTCTCTTTCCGAAAGCCTGTTAATTATAATACGCAGACAAGCATTTGTCAATACCTTTTTTAAATTTTTTTAAAAATTTTTCACCTATATAAATTGTGCCATTACACATTTTTTTATAATTAATCTTAAAAAGGTATTGACAATATTAGTTTTTGTATGTATAATACTGTTTGCATTTGCGGATGTAGCTCATCTGGTAGAGCGCCACCTTGCCAAGGTGGAGGTAGCGAGTTCGAGCCTCGTCATCCGCTCCATATTTTGCGCCGGTAGCTCAGTTGGATAGAGTGACTGGCTACGAACCAGTAGGTCAGGGGTTCGAGTCCCTTCCGGCGCGCCATAAGAAACAGTACAACAACAGTTGTGCTGTTTTTTATTTTATACAAAAAGTAAATGGGACTCGAACCCCCTCTCACCGAAGGTGAACAAAATCGGGTCAGCGAGCCTGCGAGCGTGAAGGGCGTAGCCCTTCGAGTCCCTTCCGGCGCGCCATAAGAAACAGTACAACAACAGTTGTGCTGTTTTTTATTTTACACAAAAAGTAAATAGGACTCAAACCCTATCTCGCCGAAAGCGAATACAAAAACATTTAAAATTTATTTTTCTCAAAAATTATATTGATTTTTTTCAAATTTTATAATATAATGTATCAGTGATATTTGCCGGTGTGATGGAATTGGCAGACGTGCTGGACTCAAAATCCAGTGGTAGCGATACCGTACCGGTTCGACCCCGGTCACCGGCACCAAATTTCACTAACACACTATCGGGGTGTAGCGCAGTTGGTAGCGCGCTTGCTTTGGGAGAATGTCCAATGATTTTTTGGTCTTTCTCCCAAGGCAGAAACCCCTTGATTTTACTGGGGTTTTGGCACTTGCTAAAAATCACCAAAAATTTTCTACCACAATTTTTCCATAATTTTTAATTTTTATTTTACACTATCGGGGTGTAGCGCAGTTGGTAGCGCGCTTGCTTTGGGAGTAAAAGTATTTTAATTTCTCATATTTCCAAAGTGCTGAAAACTCCTGATTTTACTGGGGTTTTCAGACCCCGTTACCATTTTGGAAAATTTTTCTACCACAATCTTTCCACTTCACGAAAACTTAAAATTTTACACTATCGGGGTGTAGCGCAGTTGGTAGCGCGCTTGCTTTGGGAGTAAGAGTATTTTAATTTCTCGAATTTCCAAAGTGCTGAAAACTCCTGATTTTACTGGGGTTTTCAGACCCCGTTACCAAATTGGAAATTTTTCTACCACAATCTTTCCACTTCACGAAAACTTAATATTTTACACTATCGGGGTGTAGCGCAGTTGGTAGCGCGCTTGCTTTGGGAGCAAGATGTCGGGGGTTCAAATCCCTTCACTCCGACCACGAAAACCCTTGTAAACTAAAGGTTTACAAGGGTTTTTCACTTTTTATAAAACCTTCAAAAATTACAATATGCGATATGTTTTCCAGTCCACAAGTGGAAACTTTTTTGTTTTTGAACCTGTTCCTTATTCTTTGACTTATGCAGTAAAGTTTTTTACATCAGCAAAGAGATAAAGAAAGGCTAATTTAAGGCTGACACATCTTCTGTGATTAGTTTCCCCACTCTTACCACAACTCTCGTTATATGGCTTTCTGTGGGCAGTAAAAGGCATATTATTTTCAATCATCAATCTATAAGAAAATAAGACAACAAGCCGACTGATTTCTCAGCCGACCTGTTGTTTTTATATTTGGAAAGAAAATGAATTGTGATTTAATTTCCTGATATTAAATTATTGCTTTTTGTAGGTTTTTGTGCCGAGGAGTGAGTTTGTAAATGTTGCCGTGTATGAGCCGTCAGCATTCTGAACACTGTTAACGGTTTCTTTTGCAACGTGCTTATCACAAATTGTACAAATTGCAGTTGCTGTGCAGGTTGTGTAATTGTTACCCCACCTGTAATAAACCTTTATATTATCCTCACAAGCTGTTGCATCAATCCCACTATAGCTTTGTTCAAGTTTAATCAAATCTTCACTGTTAATCTTGCCATCGCCATTGATATCACTTGCATGTTTTTGTTCTGTTGAAAGCTTTTCAGGATTCTCTGTAGCGTGCTTAATTGCAATCAGATCAGGAATCTCAAATGCCATACCATTGCAGTTATAGTCACCAACAGCATATACATCAACATTTGTAAAACCATTGATTACAAGATGCATAGCGTGAGCATCCAGAACATCGAGGTAACCGTCACCGACAAAGTCATACTTTTTAAGGTCGCCATATTCTGCTGTTTCAATTTGTTCGTGGTCATCTGCAAGTATTTTATTTATAAGTGCCTGATAGTCCTGAACATTAACAACACCATCACTGTTTGTATCACCGATACCCGAAATCATGTAGGTATCGGTATTTCCGATTTTAGAAACACTGTAAAAACCTGTAGAATCCAATATCGGATGTCCACCCGTCTGATTACAGCTCTGTCCCCATACCGGTTCTGTGTTAAGGCTCTGAAGCTGGTAAGCAATTTTTCCGGAGGCAAATTCTTCTGCTGTAGCAGGTGCTGTCATATATGATAAATCATTTCTTGATGAACCTATGCCGATATAGGAAACACCATCCTTGAGATAGAAGCAGTCCTCCACATCAGCACCGCTTGACATACCAAGTATACCACCGTTATATGTACCTGTGCCCTTTACTATACCTGTGTTAAAGCATTCGCTGATTCTGCTACTACCCAATCCCACTATACCACCGTTATATGCACCTGTACTATACAAATCACCTGTATTGTAGCAGTAGTATATAGGTGCACTACTCTCGCCTACAATACCGCCTACATAGCCTGTACCTCTTATAAGAGCTGTGTTATATGATTTAAAAATTGTATATTTAGTGGATTTAGTGGAACCTGCTATACCGCCGATATGGTCGCTGCCATATACACTTGCAGTATTATTACAATATCTGATTACTGTAGTTACACATTCATTTGAGCCTACGATACCGCCTGCATAAGAGGTTATTTCACCATCGCCAATAGCACGGGAGTTACTGCAATTTTCTATCGCTGTTACATTCTCACTTTCACCAATAATCTTACCTACAATACCGCCTACTGTACTTTTACCTGTTATTATACCGTTGTTTCTGCAGTCAGATACAGTTGTTAGTGAAGTATTACCTGCTATACCACCCGCATTCTGATTACCACAGCGTATTGCACTTTGATTAACACAATCAGCAATTTCACTATTGGTAGCCTGACCTACTATACCACCAATATTTTCATATCCCATAAAGTAAGAGTCTTTAATTGTAATCCCATAAATTTTTGCATTATCAACGCAACCAAATAATCCTATGTTATGTGTATTTTTGTTCTGTTCATCGGAGCTGTTGAAATATAAACCGCTGATTGTTTTACCGTTACCGTCAAACTCACCGGTATATTTTACTGCTTCATTACCGATTGGTGTCCAAACCGTAAAAACAGTTTCTGAAGGAACAAAATTACCTGACCAATTAAGAACTTCATCATTCACTGTAATATCCGAAAGCAATTTACCGTTAACATCTGAATTTCCGCTGTTTACAAGCTCTGCAAAGCTATAAAGCTCACCTGCATTATGTATTTCATAGATACCATTTTCATTTGCCTGTACAGAAGCATAAGCACCACAGAAGGAGCAGATACCGTCATTGAAGCTATGAGCCACATTACCCTCAATAGGTTCATTTGAGCATTGACCTTTACAAGGCGATGAAGCATAAACCTTCGGTCCTCCCAAAACGGGATAAGCGTCATATTCAGTATCACTATCGTCTGTTTTTAAATCCTGTCCCCATACATCATTTTCGTTAGGTTCCTGTAAAGAACAGCAAATCTGACCTGAAGCAAAGTTGTCGTAGGATGCAGAAATTGTTTTAGAATCTGCATCAAATGTTGTAATACCCGGATTTGCATTACCAACACCATATTGGATTGCTTTCAAGCCATCTACGGCACTACCTGAAAGATAATAGTTATTGGTTAAAACACCGCTATTCTGACCTGCGACAGCACCGATATAAGCTGAATTTACATCGTTTCCTCTTACCTTACCCACATTATAGCTGTTTTCTATAGTACCGTCATTTATACCTGCAATTCCACCAACACCGTTGCTGCCCTTAACGAAGCTATTGCTGTAGCAATTGCTTACAGTACCATTGTTATGAGCTGCAACACTACCTGCATTATATTGGGAGGCAAAATATGAATCCTCTATTCCTAAATTATAAACAGCACCTTCAGATTCACCGAAAAGTCCTGCATAAGCATTATGTCTTGAATCAACACAATACAAGCCTGAAATTGTTTTATTATTTCCGTCAAATATTCCTGTGAATATCATATAAGGATTTCCTATAGGAATCCAGGTACGGAAATTATCAGCATTTTCAGATAACTCCCCGTTTTCATCAAGAACATCTTCGTTAACAACAATATCGTTAATTAATCTGCCCTTGACGGATGAATCAAAGCCGTTTACACGTCTGACAAACCAATAAAGCTGACCTGCATTTGAAATTTCAAAAACACCGTCATCATCAGAAGATGGCATTGTTACAGCACCACAACCTGTACAAAAACCATTTACAAACATATGACCTTTGCCTGTATCAAAAGGTGTATTTGAAAATTCTGATAAACAGGGTTCAATTGCATAAACCTTTTCGCCGCCTAAAACAGGACCATAGCTTAATGCCAACGGATCATTATCAGGTGATTCAAGGGTTTGTCCCCATACCTGTTCTGTATTATTCTTCTGAAGGAAGTATGTTATTTCACCTGAATAGGCATCTTCTATGGTTCTTCCTTCAACGCCACCGGGTATATCAGTATTATTTCCAATACCCGTATAATTTGTATTTTCATAGGCGATATAAAAGCAATTTTCAGGATATGTTGAACCGATTTTACCTGCTATTGCGCCGCATAAATCAGAGCTTGATACAGAGCCATTGTTATAGCAATTTGTTATGCTGTTATATATAACACCGCAAATACCGCCGATTGAACCGGCACCCGTTATCTTTGCTTGAGAAACACAGTTGATAACAGGGCTGTTGCTTAAGCCTACAATACCGCCTGCATCACTACCGTTAACATCACCGAAATTACTGCATCTTTCTATTTTGGTATCACTGCTTTGTATATAACCTACAATACCGCCAACAGTACCACCGGAACCAACCTTGCCTGTGTTAGTGCAATCGATAACTGTTTCTTTACCATTAATGCTACCAACGATACCGCCAATGAAGGAATAGGCTGAACGGATTACTCCTTCGTTTTCTGCATTTTTCAATTTTTCCGCCACCAAACCTGGCTTCCCCCGCAATACCGCCAACCTGCTTTGAACCTGCAATTGTACCTGTGTTTTTACAATTGGTTATTGTTGTATCGAATGATGCTGAGGCTACTATTCCGGCTGCTAAGCTGACTCCGCTACCGCCTTGTATACGGGCATTATTAATACAGTCATAAATTTGGGTGCTATCAGCAGCTCCTGCTATACCCGCCACATTATAAGAACCTGAAAAATATGAATTATCAATTGTAACACTGTGAATTTCCGCATTTTTGGTAGCTGAGAATAAACCAATATAGTTTGTGGTTTGATTGAAATATAGACCGCTGATTGTTTTACCGTTACCGTCAAACTCACCGGAATAATCATTTATTGTATCTCCGATTGGTGTCCATTGTATAAGTGTATCATCTGCTGACTCAATAACCGTGCCATCCTCATTGAAAATGGTTGTGTTTACGGTAATATCAGCAACCAATTTAGCGTTGATATCTACAGAACCTGAATCAACACGAGATGCAAACCAATAAAGCTGACCGGCGTTTGCTATTTCGTAATAACCTATTTCAATATATTCCGGCTTTTGATAACCATCACACACATTACAGAAACCATTTTCATAATAGCCTGTGCAATCTGTTGTGGATTCACAAGGCTCTGTTCCTGTTGCACCTGCTGATATTACGGAAGCAGGAATCATTCCCACAACCATCATAATCGTAAGCAGTATGCTCAATATCTTTTTAGTCTTACTGTTTTTCATTATAAAAACCTCCGTGTTTTTAGCTGCTAGCTTCCAGCCTCCAGCTGCCAGAAATTAGTTCCTTGTAATAGTAAATTTATTATCCTGAATTTTTTTATCTAATAAAAATTAAAAGTTAATTCAGAACGATAAAATTATTGACACAATGCTGGTAGCCGGTGGCTAATGGCTGGTAGCTGTCAGCTATCTGCTGACATTAATTTTTTCCAAAAGTATTTTTAATACCGGTTCAACATCCTCTACCCAGACATTTTCACCGAGCAATACCATCTGTCCAGGCAATGCTACAGTTTCTTGAGTTGGTGTTTTCAGCTCAATATGGAAAAATGCAAAGCTTCCATCTCGAACATCTCTGTCCGTTGGAGTTCTTCGTTGGTGAATGTATTTATCGCCATTCCGATATTCAAAATCAACCATAGAAGTTCCATGATCTTTTAAATCAAAGCACTCCATCCCTTCTTCGAAGGAAACAAGAAAATCTTTGTATTGATTTTGTATAAACAAAACTCTCTTTCCAACCTGACCATCGAAAAAATAGCTCAATTCTTCACACGACTCGATAGTGAATTTATCAAAAAGATTAAAAACCTCGGTCATTGCATCACATCCTTTTTAGCTGCTAGCTTCCAGCCTCCAGCTGCCAGAAATTAGTTCCTTGTAATAGTAAATTTATTATCCTGAATATTTTTATCTCATAAAAATTAAAAGTTAATTCAGAACAATAAAATTATTGCCACAATGCTGGTAGCCGGTAGCTGGTAGCTGGTGGCTTTACTACATTTAATATTTTAACATACGAATTTTCAAAATACTACTACACTAAAGTATAGTTTTTTGCCCTAAAACAGCAAAAAACGCCACTTTCGTGACGTTTTTTAGCTTCCAGTAGCCAGCCTCCAGCTGCCAGAAATTAGTTCTTTCTAATAGTAAATCCGTTCCCCTAAATACTCTTATATCATATCAAAAACAACGTTAATTCAGAAAGATAAAACTATTGCCACAACCCTAGTGGCTGGTAGCTGGTAGCCGGTAGCAAATAACTATTTGCTACTCCGCAATTACCAAACCACTTTGCCTTGCTCTGACAGCAAGCTCGGTTCGGTTTCTGAAGCCTGTTTTACGCTTCATCGCCTGAACATGAAATTTAACTGTATTTATGGTTATATTCAACCTGTTTGCGATTTCAGCATCGGTTTCGCCTGAAACGACCAAACGAAGAACTGCTAATTCTCTTTGTGAAAAGCTTTCACTTTCAGCTTCACCTAATTTGAGCTTTGGTGTTGTATCGGGATAGATGCTTTCGCCCTGAATGGTTTTATCCATTATTGCAATTATTTCTTCTGCATTTGCACCCTTGTACCAAAAGCTGTCAACACCTATCGCTCTTGCTCTGTCAAGAAAGGTGCATTCGGGTTGGCTTGTTATGATTATAACCTTTATTGCAGGAAATGACTTCTTAATCTTCTCTGCTGCTTCAAGACCACTTGCATTCATAGCTGTGCAAACATCCATCAGAATTAAATCAACAGGATTGGTTTTGCAACAAACCTCTGCAAACATAGCACTTTCAACGGATTGAATGAGGTTATAGTTCTCGCTGTTCTTCACATATATCTCCAACAACTGACGAGCCATGGGATCGTCTTCAACGATTAAGACATTAAGTTTTTTCATTTATAATCGCTCCTTGCGATTAGCTACCAGTCGCCGGCTACCAGCCACCAGTTTTCTTTTAGCTCCCAGTCACCGGTTGCCAGTTTCCAGATGTTAGTTTTTATAACAATAAATTTATTGTCCTGATACTCTCGTTTCATAACTATGATAAAGTAAATTCAGAACACTAATCCACTGTCATAACACTGGTGGCTGGTGGCTAATGACCGGTGGCTACTTTGGAAGCCGGAAGCAACGACTGTAAACTAATTAATTTTCTTTAAAAGACCGTTTATCATTCTGCCAATTTCATAGCAATTATTTAAAATGTTTATTCTTTGTTCGTTGGTTATATAACTTAATTTTTCCGCAATTATGATTTGTGTTTCAAGCTCAGCCAATGAACCTCTGGCTATGCACAGAAATTGCGCAAATTCTTTATCTGAATTTCTTTCATGACCTTCTGCTATGTTACTCGGTATAGATACCGCCGCTCTTTGCATTTGAGAAACCAACCCAAATACTTCATCTTTTGGAAAAGCTCTTGTAATCTTATATATCTCAGTTACGAGTTCTATAGCTTTTTGCCATACCATCAATTCCTTAAAATTGCTCATAAATTAACCTCTTCTTTTTCTGGTGGCTGGTGGCTGGTAGCTGGTGGCTTCCCATCTACTTTCTAACCACTATTCTCAACTGAAACTCCGGTTCAACACTTATCTCCATAACACCAAACTGTTCTTCAACCTTTCGCCTGAGGTTAGTTAAGCCACCACCCTCAACTATTGGTTCGGTTGGTTTAATTCCGTCATTTTTAAAGGTTATTGAATAGCTTGATTCTGTTTCAGTTAATACAATCACAAGTGTTTTTGCACCTGCGTGGCTGATAGCATTTGTCAATGCTTCTGCCGAGGCTTCCATAAAGAGCTTCTGCACCTTTTCATCAACGGGCATTTCACCTGAAACGTTGAGCTTGATTCCTGTTGCATCTGCAATTCTTGAAAGCATCTCCAACGGTTGTTCCTCTTGCTCTGCTTTAGCTTCTTTACGAAGCATTGCAATATTCTTTTTCCATAAATCAACAGGTGCATCTGTTGTGGTATCAAGCAGATATCTTCTTGTTGCTAAAAGCACCTGACCCAATTCACCGTGAATTCTTGTTTTTGTTTCAAGACGTTCTCTGGATCGGGTCAGCTCAACAATGTTTTCACCGTATTCTCTTAACCTCATATTCAAGGCTTTAAGCTCTTTGTTTTTATCCTTCAGCTTTTCGTTAACACAATAAACTTCGGTTATATCAGATGCCGTTATCTGAACAAAGCTGTCAAGGTTTTCACGGGAAAATCTCCACACAGAACCATCAGTTAAACGATAGCACGGATTTTCTCCTTTTTCAAGGCATTCAACATCATTCTGAATATTATCGCTTGATATTCTGTTCCAGAAGCTATCAGCGTTCTGCAAATCTCTGCCTGTAAGAGCATAGCAAAGCTTATTCATAACTGCATTTACAAGAATTGTTCTGCCGTTTGGAATAGCAAAGCAAAGTCCTGTGTTGAGTTTATCAATGCTTTCCTTTATTGATGAACGGGTTATTGTGTTCTTTATATAAGCTCGCTCTTTTAAGAATATAGCTAAAAGAAAGATTAACAAACCCAAAGCAAATGCAATTGAATATATAATAGGCTGCTTACATAACCATTCACTTACAGGTGATTTAGTATAACCGAATATACTGTTTTGCATATCTGCACCATAAAGCACAACCATCAAGAATGTTGTTACAATTGATAAAGGAAGAAGAGTTAACGGAATGGTATTCTTCCTTTTAATAGCAGGTTGCAGCAAAACAAGGCTTACACATAATTCAGCAAAAACCAAGCCTAAAAACAAGGCACGAAGATTTGGTGACAAATCATAAAAGCTCATCATACCGCATCACCCCCATCTGTAAGAGTGAGCGTGATGGATATATCTTCATCATCAATATCGTAAACGAAGCTACCCAAAGGCATCTGAACGCCATCTAAAACCTGCTTTGCAATATCCTCAAGGCAACCCATCTGCACGTTCATTTTTACTGAACCTTCATTGCAATTAAGACGAACAAGCATTGCAGTAATATTGTTCATAAGCTTCTCTGCAAGAGTTTCATAGAAGTCATAAACTGCAACTATACACTCTGCATTCAATGTACCGTTACATTCACTTTCAAAGGAAGTGAAAACACCACCAAGGTGAAGATTATCGAGAGATTCACGGATGCAATATTCTAATTCTCTTGCATCAATCTGTGGATTTTCTTCTGCCAACAGTAATAGGTTTCCTCGTCTTTTAATATATGAACCGATAACGCACACTCTTGAAAGAAGTTCGGGTGTTGCTTCACTATTTTCATCAATCTCTTTAAGAAGCTCTGCTACTTTAACGAGTTGTGGTTCAACCTCTTGAGCAATACGATCATAAAGTCTGTTCTTTTCATCAAGCTTTGTTCGTTTTTCCTTAACCTCAATCTCTGCCTGAAGCATATCGTTTTCTTCATCGAGCTGCAAAATTGTGTCCTGAAGCTGTTCTTTAAGCTCGTTAAGAACAGTAATATCATCTTGCCATATAACTCTACCTGCACTTATCTTTTTCGAGTGAAGAAGAGTATCACCAAGACTTACAGTTTCATTTTCTGCTTGTTTCATTTCATCAGTTGTAATTTCTGAAACAGTAGAAGATGTATAGTGAGTATTGTATCTCTCATCAACAATCATAACAGGAATTGTTGTTGAATTAAAAATCTCGTCATAGTTTGAGTTGGAAGGAATAAGACCGACCTGAATAGCACTTTCAAGAAGAAGAGTTATCATAATACAGTCAACGGTTGTAAGGTCGGATTCAATAACTCCCAAGGCATAAGCAATCCAGAAAACAATTGATGCTATCATAATTATCAAAGGCAGACTTTTGAATGCTTTGCTACCGGGTACACGACTCTTTTTAAGAAGCATTAAAACGAAGTACAAACCTAAAATGACGAACCAACCACACACAACAAAGAACATAAAATTATATGTGTAGTCAGCATCAAAATATTTGATACCGTTCGGGAAATCAAAAACAAGACGGTGATAGTCGTTGGTGAAAACAACTGTTATGAGAACTGTTGCAGGTATCAGCAAAAGATAAAATACTTTCGGCAATTTATATCCTTCGGGTTTACCCATAAGGTGAACTATATATACACCAAGAAGAGGTATGAGAATCATAGGAACATAGAAGGCATACCACAGATATCGCACCAACGGTTCTTCGTATGATACAACGAATTCCCATTTAACAGTTCTTACGAGAACCCACAAAACCATCATTACAGCAACGCCTGAAAGCAATTGCTTAATTTGTTTATGAACGATTCTGTTCTGCAAAGAAATGTACCAAGCTGAAAGTAAGGAAACATGAATAATGTTTCTGACTGCAGCAAGAACTGTCACAAGTAAGGCTGGATTTTCTGTATAGTCTGCAAGAGATAAAATCGCATATCGGCAGAAATATGCCACAAGAAGCAACACTCCGACACCAACAGCATACGGCATCAGCTTTTTGTATGTTTTAAGCATATCTCCACCTCTTTTCCTGAACTATATTTTTATGATAGCATAACTTATGCTTTTCTTCAAGAAAGATGTTTATCCTATTCTTTGACTTATGCAGTAAAGTTTTTACATATTGTCCACTTTTAAAAAGTGCAATTTTTGTACCTTTTTCACGACCATATTTTTTCCACTTCACGCTCGCATTATAAGCAAAAAATGGACTTATTGGACTAAATAGCACGATTTTCTGTACACAATAACACTATATGTAGTGGTTAGTACTATATGGACTGTATAACACGTACTTTGGGAGCAAGATGTCGGGAGTTCAAGTCTCTTCACTCCGACCACATAAAAATCCTTGTAAACCTTAGGTTTACGAGGATTTTTATTTTTATCAAAAGCTCTCAAAAACACCTCACGACCACATTTTGACCCATATACACTTTCAAAAGCATATAAAAATCGATATTTTTCCAAAAAATCTCACCCGCCTGAAACTCAATTCAGACGGGTGATTTTATTTTGTGCTATTCTTTGTTTAATGCGTATCAATTTTTTTGTTTGTATTTCATGTCGCTACTTTGAAAAAAAGTTACATATCCATTTGGTAAATTATTTTCACGAGGAGTTAATACACCCTCTTTTACCAGTTCATGATATTCTTCTAAAGCATTTTTTAATTCAATGTAATTATCATCCATATCAAATGTACAAGTTAATCCTTGAATTTGTTCTAGTAAACTCATATAAATAACCTCGTTTGAAAGAAAAATTTATACTTATGTTTATGAATATATTCGGTCATGCCATCATAATATTTCCCTATCAGTTCGCTAAGAGTTGCATCTTCATCAAAATCCACTATTTTCAGTTGTAATTCTTCTCGAAGTGTCTTGATATCTATTGGTCTACCATGCGATTTCCAAAGATTATTATCACTTAATTTATTTGCAATTTCAATCGCTCGGTTTTCCTTTTCTTCAAAAGTTACAGGTGTACCATCAGAATGTTCAACCCAATCTTTGAATTTATACTTTGTTAACCAAATCTTTAGCATATCTACCGCTAATTCTTTGGCTTGTTCATATGATCTCACTTCAGCCAGATCAAAATCTTTTAAAATTAAAAATTCTGCTTTAGACAATTCATCTTTTTTAGCTTTTTCAAGTAACTCATTGATTTTATCTAAATATCCCAATGCGGCTACCAATTTTCCATCCTTATTCTGAACCTGGGGATCAATTGGACCAAGAGTGGAAAAATAGTTCATATATATATTATCTCCACTCATACACCATATTGTACCAGCACTATAAGCATAATCCGGAACAATAAAATTAACTTCTGTATAAAAATGTCTAAAAATATCCACCATTCTCTGTACAGGAGGTAAACTACCACCAGGCGTTGTTAAGATAATGTACACTTTATCATGTGATATAGAATCTTTTTTTAGTTCCTCAATAAAATCTTTTACATCTCTCTCAACGCCATTTACAATTTCGCCGTAATACGTAAACACATCCGCATTAAGTTTATCTTCTAGATCTTTTAAGAGTGATGTCATAAGTTCTTTGTTTAATTTTTCCAATTGATTAACCATACTTTCCACCTCACATCATTTTCATTTTATCATACTCAAAAATGATATTCAAGGTGTAATTTGATATATTTTGTGCAGATAACAAACACAAATACAAGACACATAACATTTATGATAATAAAATGCATACTTGATTCTAACTATATATTCCGCTTGTCTACAACATAATTCCGGCTAGGAAGTTAATTTTGTTTTTTCTTTGTTTATGTAGTAAAGTTTTTTACATACGCTGTTCTTGTTTTAGTCTTTCCTTTTCTGCCTGAATCTCTGCTTTCATCTCTTTTATCATTTCTGCTAACAGTATCTCACATTCTTCTCTCGTTTTCGCATAAACATTTCGTGAGATTCGTTTTCCGTTAGCATCTCTTGGTGAATATCTGCCTTCGTACAGATGGTAATTTATTTTACTCACACAACCTGTTCCGGGCTTTCTGTGTTTGCCTTTTTTGGCTTCAAATTTGGTGTACACAGGCTTTTTATCACTATCAGCGGATACTTTCTCTATTTCTTCTAAAGCAGCCTCATTTTTGCCTATACCTTTGTCAATTCGTGCGGCTGCCTGAAGTTGCATTGTATCAGTAATATGAGAATATATATCAAGTGTAGTATGTGATGATGTGTGCCCTATTATAGTTGAAAGTGTTTTCACATCCATACCATACTCTAGTGCCATGGTTGAGAATGTGTGTCTTAAATCATGGAATCGGACATTATTGCATTCGGCTCTTTCCAATATCCTTAAAAGTGCGTTTCTGACTGCAGACGGCCAGCGTGTTTTAGTATTATCTTTGGGTGAAGGAAAAATCCAATTTGAATCAACCGTAGTTTTATATTCCTTCAGCATTTCTGTAATCTCAGATGGAAGCACTATTGTCCTTATGGAAGATTTTGTTTTTGGTATGTCAACTATAAGCTCACCATCAACTGTATATACCTGCCGAGATATGTTAAGCTCACCTGTTTTTAAGTTCAAGTCGTTCCATTGTAGTGCGAGTATTTCCCCTCTTCGCATACCTGTTGAAAGTTCCAATGCAAACAACTCATACATACCATATTCATTGGCTTGTATAAGAAATCTGTACATTTCCTCTTTGGTTAGTATCTTCATTTCTTTACTCTTTTTAGGAGGTAACTTGCAACCTGAAGCAGGATTCTGTTTTATAACACCTTCTTGAACAGCCTTGTTTAATGCGCTATTGCAGGTTATGTGACAACCTCGTACAAGTCTGTTTGAAACACCTTCACCACATTTCTCAATGTGATTCTTTCTGCCTGAGGTTTTAAGCCTTGCATAGAATTTCTGCAAATCACTTTGAGTTAAATCTTCAATGGTTATTTTACCAATTTCGGGAATTATGTGGTTATATATCCTATTCTCATAATCCTCTTGTGTTTTAGGTTTTATAAACGGCTTCGAGTAAACCTTATACCAATAATCAAGCCATTCTCCAAATGACATTTTTGAGTTGATTTTGTTATTGGTTTTGCCTAATGATTCCTTCAGCTTTTCCATTTTAGCTTGACATTCTGTCTTGCTTTTTGAAGTAACCGTCTTGGTAATGGGAAGACCTTTTTCATCATAATCAATTACAATTCTGCCTTCCCATCTCCCATCTTTTCTTTTACGAAGAAGACCTTGACCTGATTCTCTTCTCTTTTTTGCCATCAACTAACCTCCGTTATATCTCTCATAAATCTTCCGACTATAGCAGACGCATTCCTCTGCATATCGTTTGTAACATGTGTGTATGTATCAAGGGTGAACGATGCATTTGTATGACCTAATATTCCTGATAGAGTTCTTGCATCCACACCATTTGAAAGTGCGTGAGTTGCAAATGTATGGCGCAGATCGTGAAACCTTATACTTGGCAAACCTGCATTTTTAAGTATATGTTTTAGTTTTAAATATGCAGTAGATGGATTTATAGGTTTTGAGTTATCATAGAAGTTAGGAAAAATCCACTCACTTGAAACTTTAGTTTTTCTCTCTGAAAGTAATTTTACGGTACTCGGTGGTAAATATATTGTTCTCGTTCCTTTTTCTGTTTTTGTTTCACCCGTTTTCAACCCACCACCTTTATTAGTGGTCACTGTTCTCACTACATTTAACTGTCCTGTAGTTTCATTAAAATCACACCACTTGAGTCCGCACAATTCACCTCTACGAAGCCCAGTAGTAATTTCTGTATAAAAGAAGTCATACCATAATTCATCTTGCTTTATGGCATCCATAAACATTTCTAGCTGAGTTTCGTTGAGTATGTTTTTAGGCTTGTATTCCACTTTCGGTATCTTTGTACCGTTGGTAGGATTTTTTGCAATGAGATTCTCTTTTACAGCAACATCCATTGCCTGGTGAAGTATCAGATGTGCATCCCGAACCAAAGAACCCGACTTACCTTCGGACAATAATTTGTTGTAGAATTTTTGCACAATTGATGTAGTTAATGATGCAACTGTCTTGTTACCCAAGTTTGGAACAATGTGCAATCGAATTACCGATTCATATGATTTCCATGTTTGTTCTCTGATGGAGAACAGCATATATTCATCCATCCATTTTTGCATCCACTCTTCAACCGTAATCTGACTATTCTCTGTCAGTTCAACATTACAATATTCTGTAATCAATTCTCTTAGCTTTTCATAAGCTTCTTTTTGAGTTCTGCCACTCACATATTTATATATTGGTGAGCCATCTTTTTTGTGACCTGCAACTATTCGACCTTCCCAAAGGTTTGGTCGTTTCTGACGAACGTTACCTTCACCATCAGCTCTTCGCTTTGCCATCTTATCACTCCTTTCGTAACACAAACATATACCACACGTTTTTGAGAATATCCAGATAAATTTTTACTTTTCAAACCGAGAACCCCCTTAACAAACCTTGAAACATGGGCATTTAACCGTATCTTGTTCAAAGAGGAGTCAATTGGCTGTTTTTAGGAGTCCACTTTTCCAAAGTCTTGAAATCCCTTACACAGTCGGCATCGCCGTCTGATGTGAACTGCAAAAGGGGTGTTAGCAACCCCTTTGCTTATTCCTGCAATAAAAATCGGACAGATTTTTATTCTGATTCTTAGCAATAATAGTCTGTTGTTCGTTGTAACAATCAAGTGCATTTTGTATTGGCAGTATGGTATATAGTAATGTTCCGTTACGCTTAATACCCGACTTAGTTACAATACTTGTTTGCTCAACAGAAATCATTTTCTTTTCAACTAATGAGTCAACGTACTTTTTTACTGTTCCTCTGCTCATCTTTAAAGCCTTGCCTATTGTTTTAAAGCTTGGATAACAAGTATGCTTTTCTCTGTCTTCAAGATACATCAAGTACATATACAATGACATTTCTGCACCACTCAAACCTAAACTAAATATGAGATTCGGCACAGGAAAAAAGTTTTTAATTCCTTTGATAAATACTGTAATCCCCTCCTAAGATTGATGTGTTTTTATTCACCCAATCAATAAATTTATCTTTCGGAACTACCATTCTCCCACCAATTTTAAGAGCAGGAAAATTCTTTTCATGCATCAATTCGTATGCAGAAGAACGACCAATACCAAGCACCTGACCAACCAGAACTGCATTCAAAAACAAAGGCAATTCTTCATAAGATTTAAATGTACATTCTTTCATAATAGAAACTCCTTTCGTTATTTTATTTTTATACCCCTCTACTTTATAACGATTATAGTTAGTCGAAACAGTGTATTTTTACACTGTTTCGTTACCAAAACCTTGATTTGGTAGCGAATTTTCGTTGAAAATTCGACTATAATCCTTTCAATGAGTGTAGTAAAAAATTGGATTTTAAAATTCAATTTTGCTAAAAGCCGATAAAATCGACTTTTATGAAACGCATGGCGTTTCGATAAACTACAATCATTATAACGGACATTTTTGAGGCAAATGTAACATCCTTTTCTCGTTTTTTTACAAATTATTTACAATTAATCTATCACCACCTCTCACTTGACAACGGACAATTTTTTGACCTTTGAGCGGGTATTGATATAAAAAATTTAAAATACCCCTCACTTATAAACGGACATTTTTTGGTAAAAATAGGAAGTATATATGCAAAAATATTTTTTCCTCTACTTGCTAATGGATAAAAACCATTAAACAAAGGCACACAACTATAAAATCTTCAGATTAAAAAATAAAACAACCTGACTTACTTGCTCTTTCACAAGCAATAAGTCAGGTTGTTAAATATGTTTTTGTCTTATCTTTGGTTATAGCGTAATAAAAATTTGTGCAATATCGACTTTAAATTGTTATTTTGGGTATGAGTAGACATGAGTATTACATTTTTGGAGCATTATATAAAAATCATCTCTGAAACGATAACTTTATTAAGAATAAAAACTTACATAATCACCCTATAACAGTAGCAGAAGAAATTAACAGTTCAAATTGTTCTTTATTTCTAGTAAACTCTTCGTTTTTTTGAACAAAATATTCTATTCGTTCTTGATTATATGAAGCATCTTCCCATTCGCAATTATCACAAATATAAGCCCCGAAATATGAGTTAAAACCAATAACTTTACCGCATTTAGGACATACTTTCATCGTAGAACCTCCATTAATCTAGAATAACCATTATATGTAACACCTTCAAAAGGTGTTTGTTTTATATTATGCTTGTTTAGAATATTTTTTGCTTCTTCCATAGGATATGGTTCAAAATAGACAATATTTCTTATCCCCACCTGTGCAATTTTGTTTGCACATAAATTGCACGGATATGTTGTTGTATATAATGTTGCTCTTTCCATAGGAAAAGATACTCCTAAACGTGCCATATTAACAATAGCATTTTCCTCAGCATGAAGAGCTCTGCAATAATCAAGAATTTTAAATTCTTTTTTGAACAAACTTTTAATTTGTTGTTGTTCTGTTTCATCTTTTAAAATATCATCGACCTGATTATTAAATCTCTCTCGCAAATATTTTCGGTAACATTTTCCGAACTCCCTTTTACATGAGCGCTCCGAACTTGGAACTTCATTATATCCAGAACTAAAAACATTTCCATAATCATCGTGTATTAGCGCCCCTACTTTACGTTGAGAGCATGATGAACGCCAACTATTGGTGTAAGCCATCGTCATAAGCGTTTCTATTTCAGTGGGCTCGAAACGTTCTTTTCCTTCAAACAACTGTATATATTTGTTTATAATTTTTCTGAAATTCTCATAGTCATCACTGCCGGAATGAAGTTGTTTATCATTTAAGACAACAACATCAGCCATTTGATAACACAAAGAAATTTGCTGTCCGTGTTCGATATTTTCGTTACTATCTCTTTTGTCATCATCATTAAAATTCTGCTGATTTCCTGCATATTTATCAGTAACTCTATTCCATCTAGTGTTCTTATCTGCCCATACGGAAATAAGGTAAAATTGACCTGCATTCTTCATAAAGTATTCTACTTCATGAGTATTCCTGATACTATCAATAACCCACTTTTTACATGTTGGTTCTGCTTGTATGGTTTCAAATACTTTACTTGCCAAATAATCGTTTCCGTTCTCTTCACGTAATTTATTACCAAATTCCTGAAGGCTGCTTCTTAACGTATTTCCTGGATACTTTTTTTCTAATTCCTCTTTTAAAACAGAAGAAAGAGACAAGTATTTATAACCTAATTCTTCAATATGTTCTTTTGCAACATACGTACAACCGCTGCCGAATGGTCCAGTAAGTCCGATGATAATTGTATTGTTCATACGACAATGCCACACCTCTATTATAATATCATAATCCAATTGAAATATCAATGGATAAATACACCAATTACAATTTAGAGTTTTTGAATAATTTAGTGAAATATTCGTGTTATTGGTCTATTCATATGGGTTATTGAAACAAGGAAAGTGTTCCTTGTTTCAATAATTAAATGATACTCCGCAAAATTGCTTGAACTCAATACATTTTACAAAAGTGCTTTAATTTTTGACAAATTCGCTTGTTTTTTAACTTATAAAGCCCCTTTCATTTGTTTAATTCTTATTTTTATACAATGATTCAAAACAAAAAACAATGGCAATAACCAGACAAGGAAATTGAATCCTTACCAGTTATTGCCAGGGGGTGTGTATGTATTATTTCGCTTTTCGGATAAATATTTTTATATTTATTGATGAAAGGAGAAAAAACTGAAATTCTACATACGACCGAATATTAGCATAACAACCTCAAACCATCAAGGAAATAAACAAAGATGTTGCAAAAATTGACAAAAACGTAATATTGTTATACTCCTGCAGCAAGCATTCATCATAAAAATAATTTTCTTTACTAACAATGTTTTAATTTTTTGTAGAACCTTTTCACGATATCTATTGCCATGTCACTCGTGGTGTTATCTAATCATCGCTCAATTTCTGCTGGGTAACGCGGTAGCTCATCTTTTTCTAGAACTAGAGATTCATCATCAGACGAACTATTAGTGGTAGTATCCATCTTTTCTAATCTTTTAGTTGCATCAGCAATAATTTCATCAACGGAAATAATTAAATCATTCTCGTCACGAAGAAATTTAACTTCTTTGCACATTATCTTACCCTCCTTCCGTTCGATATTTTAAAAAGCAACTCTCCTCATAATATAAAACAAAGGAACATCGTACTTTTCAACCCTGTATTACACCCAAACAAAAATTTTTACACCATTTTTCAAAAAAAATTTCATTTTTTCCATAAAATATCATTTTTTGTGTCGAAAATATCGTATTTTGGTAAAAGCTATTGACAAAGTTCGAGTTTTATGCTTATAAAGATTTTGAATAAGCATTTTAAATATATTGTACAAATATATTTCTTAGAAAAACTATTGTTTACAATTTCCAAATTAAAAATACTAAACAATCTGATATAATCACATAGCAAATAAACAAAAAAGGAGGGAAGTCATGACAAAGCTGGATTCAGAACAAAAAAATAATACTCTCACCCAAGAGAGTATAGATGCTATTATGGCTAATTGTGAGCAATACAGAAATCAGCTCATCAAGTATTGTTTACAATACTTCGAATGCGAATACGAATACGCTGAAGATTGTGTTCAAGATGCCTTTGTTGCACTGTACGAGAATTTGAAGAAAGGCATAGAAATACATAACTATAAATCATGGCTTTACTCTGTAACACTTAACTATAAGAATAAGGTTATTAAAGACAAAATAACTCGCAACGAATATGAGTTTATCGATAATGAAGAAAAAGATACAACAATAAATAATGCAATCTCATATAATCCTGATTATGTCGATAGCATGGTGTCAGATGAAACAATAGAAGAAAGAGCGATTCACATAATTTCGAGATTAAAACCCGACGAGAAGAAACTATTTAAACTCTACTATTGGGAACATAAGAAACTAAAAGAAATTGCTGAAGTTTTAGGCATAACCTATGACACAGTAAGAAAACGACACGAAAAGTTAAAAAAGAAAATCATAAAAATGATTAAAGAATACGAAGATTATTAAAAATAAAAGTTCACATTTAAAAAAAGGTCTGCACTATAAAGGCAGGAGGTAATAATTTGAAAAACAAATTTAGTAAACAAGATTTGAAAAAAATGATATTTTCAAATACATCTAATTTGTCAAAAGAAGAAATCAAAACACTCGTAGATAAAGAACTGTGTAAAAACCCGGAAGATGTTGATACAGACTATATTGATTTGTGTTTTGAATTAATGTCAATTTGTGAAAAATCAGAAAATAATGTTGTATCAATTAAGCCCAGATATGTTAAGAAACCTATTATGGTAGCTGCCGTAATAATGGTTTTATGTATCTCTTTGATTTCAGTTTCAGCCATATATTTTAATATCCCTGAAAAGATTGCTCAGTTGGTAAATGGTAATGCAGAATTGCAGTATCCAATGAATAATGCTGATACAACCGCAGATGGTTATGCATTATTGGAAACTGACTTAGCGAAAGAGCTTGAATCATTTGGTATTACGCCTGTAACATTCCCTGAAGCTTTGGTTGGGAAAAATTGTATAATTACAAAAATAGAAAACACAACCATTGATGAAACAATATCATTAAATGCGGATATTGATTTTAAATATAATGGGTTTGAAAGTAATTTGATAATAATGCAATTCAAACCGCAGGATGAGTGGAACGGAGTAAGTACAGTAATGGATATTGACGCCGGGGAAATAATTTCTGTAAACGGAATGGATGTCTTAGTTTTTGAACAAACAGAAAATTGTACAATTGTTTATAAAGATGGCTTAACAGAATACAACGTAATTTTATATTGCGATTTTAAAACAGCAAAGGAGTTTGCCCAAACGATAAAATAAATGGAGAATTAATTATGAAAAAGATAATTTCAATAATATTAATTGTGATAGCCTTATTAACCTGTGTTACTCCTACTACTGCATTAGCAGCAAACAACACAGAGGATGATATATATTTCACTCAAGAAGAATTCCAAGCATTTAATCCTATTTATGCAGAATATGAAGAAATTTCTAATGCGAGAGCTACTGGCCTTATTATTAGAAAAAATTTAGCAATTGCCAAAAATGGTTCTTCTTTAGTAATATCAGGTTATACATATGGTAGTAACGAAGTCATAAAGTGTGGTTTTGAAGAAGTTGTCATTCAACGAAGAGCAAGTACCAGTGCTTCTTGGAGCGATTATAAAACATATGAGGATTTATATTCAGAAAGCACTAAATACACTTTGAATAAATCCCTGACCGTATCAACAGGTTATCAATACCGTGTAACTGCAATCCATTATGCGAAAAAATCTTTATTTTCAACACAAAAAATTGAAGTTGCAACAGGATATTTGACTTTTTAAATTGAATAAATGACATAAAGATGGCGAACAAAATTCGTCATCTTTTTTATTTTTCAAAATTTTTATTCACATTTTCAAAAAAACTCACACTAAATAAATAGAAATAAAACTCGAGTTTTAAAATAATTGGAATGAGGTGATATCAAACTACAACAAATATACAAAACGAACTATAAAAAGGAGTATTAAATATGAAAAGATTTATAGCTTTATTAGCAATGGTATCTATTATCTTGACAGCTTTTTCCGTTCAATGTTTTGCCGGAAATACAACAGATACAGTTTTTAATTTTAAACTTCCTGCCGAAGGTAAGTATAAAGTAGTTAATAGTGGTAGAGCAAAATTAGATGATACAAGCAGTTATGTCCATTATTACTCATCTAACACGGGCAAAGTGTATTTTTCTATCCACGGATACAACAATATTACATTTTCCAATATCACTCAAATAACAAATTGCACAATAAATGACTCAGCTATCATTTATCCCGGTCAGCAAAGAAGAATAAGACAATACGTTTATGAATGGGACTTTGATTATGCCTTTTTAGGCGGTGCACCCAGTACAGGACGTGGAAATACATACATTAATGGTGTTTGGAGTCCCGATTGTGCCGGTACTTATCCTGCGGCAAACTAAATATTAAAAGCAAAGCCACCAATCAAGGTGGCTTTGTGACCTTGTAAAAATACAAGCACAAAATATATTGTGACCTAAAATAGTGCTCAATTGTATTAAAAGTGAATGGAGGTTGTTCAAGTGAAAAAAGCAATATGTATTTTTATAGTTGGAGCGATTCTTTTCGCTTTTAGTTCATGCTCTCCTGAAAATATTATAAACTTGGGAAGCAAACCAAAAACTTCAAATGTGGTTGATGAAAACATAAATTTCTCAACTCCCACAATTGAAGAAAAGGGATACTATAGCATTGGAGAATATGTAGATGACGAAATATTGAATTCGCTCACAGGAACACATCTTTCCTATAAAATAACAGGTGTAAAAACCTATCACACAATTGAAGATGCAGAACTTAGTGCTGATGAGATTCTTATGTATGAAGCCTTTTGCGATGAAAACGGTGCATTTGACACAAGGTACAAATTCTTGCTCGTATCAGTGGATGTGCATTGTAGTGAAAAGCAAGAATCTACAGATTTCAGACCTAATATAACACGCTTATCCTCTGTTGGAATAGTAAACGAAACGGGTGTTTACGAACCTATAAGCAATGAACAGATTTATTTCTATAATAAATTTTCCGAGAAATCATCAAACATAAAAGATTATTTTTATTACGATATTGATAAAGACGAAACCATTTCTGTTATTTGCGGTTGGATGATACCAAACAATATAAAAATAGAAGATTTATATTTAAGTATCGGTGTTACATCATATGATTCAGATGGCTCATCTGATGATGGTGCTACATATATTTCTTTAAACAAAGAGGGTTAATTATGGCTCGATTATTTAAAATTGAATTTATAAAAGCAACAAAAAACAAATTATTTTTAATATCCGTGTTAATCGGAATATTCTTATGTATTTACTCTGCAGTATATGTAATTTCTTCATACTACAATGATTTAGAAAATCTGAAAATTATTGCAGAGCAGAGTGAATGTATAATAAATCCTATGGTATCATCTTATAGCTTGTATAACAAATGGATAGGACAAGAGTGGGTTTCAATGGCATCATCTTTACTTTTCCTTCTATTACCATTAACAGCTTCTCTACCTTATAGTTGGAACTACTGTATTGAGAAAAAGAGCGGTTACATAAATAATGTTTTTACAAGAGTTAATAAAGGTCGATATATAAAAACCAATTTTCTGACCACATTTTTAGTCGGTGCACTTTCTGTTTTTATCCCCCTTTTAGTAAATATAATGATTGTATCTTCCTTTATCCCTGCTACAAAACCCAATGTTTACTACGATATTTACTATAATATGCCAATTAGTTGTGTGTTTTCTGAAATGTTTTATAAAACGCCCTTGTTATATGCTGTTATGAAAGTTTTATTGATTTCTTCGTTTGGGGGAAGTTTTGCAGTTTTGGGTCAGGCAACGGGAACTATAATAAAAAATAAATTTATAGTTGTTCTATTTCCTTTTGTTTTTATGTTGCTGTTTAATTATATTGTTAATGTTTTTTCTTCAAACATTGAGTTATCGCCCATTCAGTTTTTATATGGTGGCGGTGATGCGTTAACAAGCTATTGGATAGTAATATCGGAATTGGTTGTTTTGCTGACAAGTTCGTTTTTGATAATGAAAATCAAAGGTGAGACAAAAGATGTTTTATAAATGCTTAAAATATGATTTAAAGTGCGGACTTTTGAAAGAATATAAAAAATATATTGTTGCAATAGGATTATTTATAATAATCGGTTTTGATTTTTTTATCAAAATGAGCGACATTGAAACAACTGTTCCTGATTATCTCTTTTATCTTTTTTTCGGAATGGAAGAATATGTCCCCTCACCCGGCAACAAGTTTCGTTTTCCTGCTTTATGGGTTGCGATTATTCTCTATGTTTCATACATAACACTTTATTACCCTTACAAAGATTTAAACGGCTACGGAAAAAACATACTTTTAAACACACAAAGTAAAAAAACTTGGTATTTATCCAAATGCATGTGGGTTACTGTATCTACAATAACCTATTTCCTTATGGGTTTAGTTGTATTAAGCCTTTTTGCAGTTATTAGCGGTGCAGAAATTACCGCAGATGTAAGTAGTAAAGTAGTAATAAAGTTCATACCGTTCATTACAACAGAACAAAATCTATTTTATGGTGATGCGATGTATTATAAAGTAACCATTTTGCATTTTATTCTTCCCGTAGTGGTTTGTGTAATGAATAATTTATTTCAACTGTTCTTATCACTTTTTATAAAGCCATTTTTCAGTTTTATATTTACAGTTTCATACACAATAGCGAGCGCATATTATCTTAAAATCTTTATGTTAGGAAACTATGCAATGATTGCAAGAAGCAACATTTTCATTGATAATGGAGTGAATTTTACAGACGGCTTGATAATAAGTCTGGGGGTAATTTTAGTGGTTATCATATCAGGCACGGTACTATTTTCAAAACAAGATATATTAAACAAGGAGGGTGCATAATGGCTGAAATTAAAATAAAAAATGCAACCAAATCCATTAAGGGACATACAGTTTTAGATAATATAACATTAACGTTGGAATCTCCTAATGTTATAGGCTTCAAAGGAATTAATGGCTCAGGAAAGACCATGCTGATGAGACTTATTTGCGGACTTATATCTCCTACGTCAGGAAACATTTTGATTGATGGTAAGTTATTGGGAAAAGAAATCTCTTTCCCACCAAGTCTTGGTTTGCTTCTTGAAAATCCTGCATTCATTGATGATTATTCAGCCTTTGACAATTTAAAACTTCTTGCTTCAATTAAAGGAAATGCAACTGATGAAAAAATTCTTGATTCAATTGAACGAGTAGGTCTCTCAAGTGCAGGTAAAAAGAAATATAAAAAATATTCTTTGGGCATGAAACAGCGTTTAGGAATCTCTGCAGCTATTATGGAAGCTCCAGATATTATAATTCTGGATGAGCCAACAAACTCTCTTGATGATTCAGGTGTTGAATTAGTAAAGGATATCGTTACAGAAGAAAAAAACAGAGGTGCTTTAATTATTGTTTCTTGCCACGATAAATCAGTTTTAGAATTTTTATCCGATGAAATTTACACAATAACTGACGGACAAATTACAGACCATACTGTTATGAAAAAGGAGTAGCCTATGAAAAAGAAAAGATCAATCGTTGTTTTATGTATTCTTATCTTTTGTGTATGGGCTTTCAATATCTACAGAGTAAATTCTACAGTAGAAAGAGTTCCTGTTAAAGTTCATTCAATGGAACAATGGGTGGAATATGGTGACAATTTCTACGATAAAGCAACAGAAAACCGAAACGGATACAGTGTAAAAGTTATTGATGCAGAAGTTATAAGATTTGATGATTTTTTAAAACAAAACAGTATTTCTGTTTATAAAGATGAAGAGTTATTCAAACCTGAATATATTTACGACGTTACAGTAATTGTAAAAAATGAAAACAATATCGATAGCGGTATAAGTATGATAGACACAACACTTAATTCAACAAATAATATAATGCAGGTTGATTTTGATGTTTTTGATGCACTGTATCCGCAATTAAACGGATCTATATCATTCTCTGTAAAACCCGGTACTGAAATGGAATTCCATTTTCCGTTTGTTGTTGCAAATGCAGACTTTGAAAAAATATGTGATTACGATTACCTTACAAGCAACACATTCTATCTCAATTTAAGCCAGTATCCGATAGAAAATTCAATAGAAGTAAAAGTATAAAATATTGTATTTACGATAACAGACGTTTTACCAAATACAATAAATCGCCGTTAGTCATGTTAATGCGCCAATCCCCAAGCAATGTATTTTTTTAAATAATGTTACAACCCGTATCGAAACACATACATGCTACGATGCGGGTTGCATTTTTGCAAAAATTTTGTCGAAAATTATACACTTTTGTCGAAAAAAAAGGCGTTTTTGAATTATCTATTGACTTTTCTTTCTTTGTATTTGTATGTTAGATAACAATATACTATTGGAGGTTTTTATTATGAAGAAATACCAGTTTATTTGTAATGGAGATATATCTGATTTGGTTGCTTTAAAAAATCTATTAGAGTTTGAAGATGTTTTCTCAGAGTTTGAACAACAAAAACCCCAAAAAAACGAAATGGGTATGGAACAAATTTTAATCACTTTAATCGGCTCTGCAGTAATACCATCAATAATGAAAGTGATAGAAGTTTGGTTATGCAATAGGTCAGTAGAACTAACAATAAAAGATGAAACAGGAAGAGAAATAAATATTCAATCAAATAGTGGTAAAATCGATGAGAATATGTTGGAACAGGTAAAATCGTTTTTTAAAGGTTAAAAGGATTGTGAGTATGAAAAGAAATATAAAATGTGTGTTTGTTTCAAATAATATATATGGTAGTGGTATAACAAATCTCAAAGGAGCTAACCAAATAACCTCTAAATTACATAAGTTTTTTTTAGATACAATTTGTGCTAAAAAAGAGGATGCTTTGCTATTGCAGGATGAAACACATACAGAAACAATTGATAAGATACTGGGTTTTATTAGCGAAAATAGTGAAGGATTAAAACAGGGAGACATACTTTTGTTTTATTTCTGTGGCCATGGATATCCAACTAGTGAGTTTTTTAACGAGTTAATGCTTGAATCAAAGGACACTAACAGTAAGAACAGAGGAATGGTTGGTGTAAAATTTAAAGATATATGTAATAAGGTCAATGAACTTGGTATTAAAAATTTTATTGCTATTGTTGATTCGTGTTATAGCGGAAATATAAATAAAGAAAACAGGAATCCCATGGGAATTATTAAAAATGAGGGTATCATTTTTAATAATGACTATATTGATGATGGTACAGTCTTCATTTCTTCTTCTAAAGGATCTAGTCTGTCTTATGAAATTGAAATTAATGGTAATATTGTTCCGTGCTTTTCATATTATTTTCTTGAGAGCTTAAAGTCTTTTGAAAATGAGACGGATATTTTTTCTATCAATAATGTATTTGAAAGAACAAAGAAAAGTGTAATGGGCATTAAAAACATCAACATGGTGCCTCAAATTTCAAGTCAAAATTCTTTGTCCAATAGTCCCATATTTAAACCGATATGGAAACAGGGTGTTGATGTTATGAAAAACAGTATCATTGATATTGTAGATTGGAGAATCACCTCATCATGCAATAATAATTGTGGGGTGTGCTATGCGGCCAATAGTTGCAAATCACTTGATAGGGCATCCGTCAAGATAGTAATTGATAAATTAAAATTAATTAACTGCAAAACCGTTTGTGTAACAGGTGGAGAAGCAACTTTGAATAATGATTTTGAATATATAATAAAGCAATTGTATTCAAATGAATTTTCAATATTTCTTTCTACCAATGGTCATAATTTTTCAAAGCATAGAGAGTTATATGAATCTCATTTGGAAAAATTGTCATTACCTTTAGATGGTTTTGATGATGAGAGCAACAGATGCAATGGAAGAAATATTGGCAGTTTTGATGAAGTGATTAAAATCCTAGATGAATATAAAGAAAGAAAGCCAAAGTTTAAAATAAAAATATCTACTGTTATAACTGCACAAAACTGTAGTGTTAACCACTTTAATAAGATGTTAAGATTATTAAAAAATTACGACAATATCTCTATATGGAAATTATATGAGTTCGTACCTGAATCTAGAGGAAAGGAAAACAAACAGAAATTTACAACTAAAGCTAGTAATTTAAATTCACTACACAAAAAAATTACCGAGGTAAAAAATGATGTCGGTTTTCATATTGAATTAATTTCTAGAAGAAAAAGAAATTCAGCATATTTTATAATTCAACCTAATGGAGATGTAATTATTCCTAAAGAAGGAAATGAGGATATTGTTATCGAAGAAAATATAGGCAACATAGTTTCTGATGATATTAAAACAATTATGTCAAAATGGAATGCAGGGGTTGATGAAAATAATTACATTCAAAACATGAAATTTAGAGATGTAGATAAACCCTATATTTTAAGTGTTAACGAAAAAAATATATTAAATTATATCATGTCTCAAACGACTCTCCCATCGATAAAACTACTATCACAGGAGTTGAAAATCGATGAAAATATTGTTTCTGACACAATAGATGATTTGTATAGAAAAAGAGTTATAAAAAATGTTATCCCTATGATTAATTTGAAACAATACGAAATAGAAACTTTCCTGGTTACTTTGTATTTCGCAAATAAATCTCTATATCCAGATGGGTACTATATTGACTATTTATATAATAATGCTCATATTGGTTGGATAACCGAATGCGAAAATAGAATAATAAGAATTGCACTTTTTGCTAAAGACCAAACTCATGCAACAGATATTGTAGAAGATATAAAAAAAGATTTAAAAGGAGAGTTGATAAAATCAGAAATAGGTGTACATAAATCAGAAATAACAATAGGCGAAAGAAATTTGTTTTCTTCAGATAGTGACATGCCTTATATTAATGAAATTGGTGAAAAAACATTAAGAGAAAACCTTTATTTAACTCGAACAGAATTCGACATTTTACACCAATTAGAGAAGATAAGAAAACCAATTGCGGAAAATCTAAATGAGAAATTATTGTTAGAAAAAGAGTTAGACGCAAATATAATATTAAATAACTTAAAAGAAAGAAAAGTAATTAATCAATTATATACTATTTTAGATACAAGAATGCTTGGGTATGAGTGGTATATAATATTTGTAAACAATCCAACAAGTGATGATGCAAGAAATATGAGAGAATATTTGATTAATAATTTCAAAAACATTACGCATATAAATAGTTTTGTGGATTTAAAATCTGAAATTGATATGGATTTTGAGGTGCATGTTTCTTCATATGTTGAAATAGACAATATGATTGAAAAATTAAACAAAGAGTTTCCGGATTCAGAAATAGAAACTCCTTTGAAAATACGCAAGGAACACAAGTATAGCTTTTTTACTCATTATGTTTTTGATAAGATTTATAAAGATTATTTAATTAAGGAATAGTTGTTATGAAAATATTGATTCATTCAAGCTTGGATTTTAAAGAAGAAATGATTAAAGTTAAGAAATGTATAGAGCATAAAACTAACCACTGTGTTATTTTGCCTGAATTAATCAGATATCAGCATATTAGAGATGAAATGGGCGACGATGTTACATTTACAAAAATAAAGAATAAGTTAACAAAAGAAAATTTCAAAAACGTAGCTGAGTGCGATTGTTTGCTCATATTAAATTACACACATAGAGGGATAGAAAATTACGTGGGTGGTAATTCTTTTATGGAAATGGCTGTAGCTTTTTGCTTCAATAAGCCAATTTATTTATTAAATGAAATCCCTAAATCAATGAACTATACCGAAGAAATTAAAGCTTTATATCCTACAATAGTCTATGACATTGATACTTTTATAAATACTATATCAGAAGAAGTATTGTGCGATATAGGAAATACAAGTTGTTGATTTTAAATAAAAACGTTACAACATGTAAATTTGTTTCTAATATTTGGGTTTATCAATATCAAAAAATTGTGACTAAAGGTGTGGAAAATGTATCAAAAGTTGTCTTTTTCTCTCATTTCTTTAAAGCCAATTTGTCAAAGCCGATATTCTTAAAAACACCAAAGGTATAGGCCTTTTTCGAATATCTGGGGATTCCAATCCTCGAAACCGCTATAACGGTTTACATGATTTATCATAATGCTTTTATTAGATAAAGATGGAAACTATCATAATATGAAAAGTGTGTCGAGGCTAATTGTAAAAAAGTCTATTATACTAAAGGTTCATGTCATACACTTTTTTGAAATCAAACATATCCAAGCATATTCTTTATATATAAATAATCACTAACTTATTCTTTTCATTCCTGACAGTTATAAAGACATTGCTACGCTCATAAATAACTTTTTAAATTGGCTTTATGATAACGTTAAAGAATTATCCGAGCAACTATCAAAATAAAAATATGGTGTCGGTTTTTCTGGCACCATATTTTTATACTATGGCACTAAAACTTCTATTTTTGTTGCTTTTTTGAACAAAAATATCTTATATAATTTGTTCAAAAGGCAGAAACTTTAAAAAAATGAAAATTTTTGTGAAGTATTTGTCGAAAATCGTCATTTATATATAGAAGCAAATTTATATATATAAATGAGGATGATATTTTATGGATTCAATCGTGTACGATGCGGTAGAAAAAGTTAATGCAGAAACTGAAGCAAAATTACTTGATGTTTTAGAGCAACTTGGTTTAGATTTTAAAATTATTGAATATTGTGGTTCGAGGAAAATCTGTATTAATTTAAATTGTGTAGATGGAGATTGTAACTGCCCTTACTGCAGTTCTGATATTATTGTCCAGACAAGCAATAAAGATGAATGTAGGATTCGTCAATGCGATATTATATACATAGCTATTGAGAACAGAAAATCTGCAGTTTATGTTGATGGCAAAAGGATTGAAACTAATTACTCTTTGGAGCATTGGAAAGAAATACTAAACCCTAAAATCTTTGCTCAACCACATAGCAGTTATTTGGTAAACCTTTGCTATGTTGAAGAAGTTACAAAAGATTTTGTTAAAATAAAACACAAAGGAAAAGACTATTCTGTCTATACATCTTCAAGAAAACTCAGCAGTTTTAAAAAGGCTTTTTTAGAGCATAACAAATGATTCCTTTTCTTTGGTTATACCGTATCAGTTTTTTGTGCAGCTTTTAGGAAATCAAACATTTTATAGGATGCAAAAATATAGAAATACTTTGTTGCATTAAAATACAATAAGGATGTGTTAATTATGAGTAAATATGATCTTTTGGTAATTGACAAGGACGAGTGCCCTAGAAGTGAGTCCGTTATATCAGAAGGACAATGTACTTACTGCGAGTATTATGAAGGATTAAAAGAAGAATCTGAACAACCATGTATTATTTGTTCCTATTGCTTTAATAATAGTAACTCAGAAAAAGTTATTAAATAAGCTAAATACTAACGACCACATACTGACCCATAGTGTTTTGTAAACTGTTTGGATTTTTTAGTTTTTTACAGTTTCAAAGAGCATTTTGAATGGACTAAAAAGCACGGTTTACTGGGTTTTGGACTATTCAGAACATAAAAAAATGCGTTTGGGAGCAAGATGTCGGGGGTTCAAATCCCTTCACTCCGACCAAAAAATCCAAGTCTTCGGACTTGGACTTTTGTTTTGTGTTCGTAAGAACGCAACTTCATTTATCTGCTTTAGCAGATAACTTCATTTCAAATTCATTTGAACTTCATAAAATACCAAACACAAAATGAAATTATGTGTTACATAAATGAAGTGCTATGCAATGAAGTACTGCGTAATGAAGTTGTGCTATGCACAAACGGATTGAATGGATTCTTTCGGGATTTTCATAATTATTACAACCGCTTTCAGTAATAAAACCTGTTCCCTATTCTTTGACTTATGCAGTAAAGTTTTTTACATCAGCAAAGAGGAAAAGAAAGGGCGAATTAAGGCTG
>JAZUSD010000121.1:0-8062 GCA_045606545.1 Acutalibacteraceae bacterium
CAGATGAAAAGGTATATGTTTTGATTTATCATGATGGTGTTGCACAGAACGAGCTGCGAATTTATAAGAATGAATATTAGGAGGGCAATAACATGAAGTTACTGGAAACAAAAGAAGGCGTGGTAAATTTTTTCTTGTACAACGGAGAGGAAATTTTTGTGGACAACGAGAAAATCGTGATAGAGGGTAAGGAATTTCCTGTGGGCATTGACCCGTACTATGGCAGTAATGCAAAATATGGCTGTGAGGGTGATGTGCTGTATGAATACATACACGATGAAAATGATGTTCGAATATTCTTTCGCTTTGACGGCAATTCATTTGTAGAGGAAAACTTCCAATATGAGAATAAAGAATATTTTAATGCTCAGCATTTTTGCTCTACCGATGATTCTGTAGATGGCGTTGTAAAAGTAGCCTTTGTGGAGAACGGAACAGAGCATCTCTTTGAATTTGATTCCGAAGATGATTACTGTGGTTTGCATTATTCGGTTTCCAATGATGTGTTGGTGTTAGCTGCATTGTTTGATGACGGTCTCCTTTTCTATACCAAAACCGGCGAACGCCTGTGGAAGTATACGGTGAAGGAAGGCACGGAATTGAGTTATCAGGGTAAAGGTGTCACTGTTGTGGATGACATTGTAGTGATTCCGTGTACGGAGAATGGTCATCCTGTGTCTGTAGAAGGGTATCGCTTGCTTACCGGTGAAAAGCTGTGGGAGGTTAAGGACATGGATTATTGCAGCTATGCTTATGTAATGGGACCGGACAAGATGTTATATGCACTGCAGTCATATTATTGCAAGGACCATAGAGTGGAACTTCGTCTGTGGCAGCTGAATCCATTTACAGGTGAAGTTGATATGAAAGTGATAAAAGAGGGTGAGTATTGGGGAAATGTACGTATTCTGAATACTACCATTCATGGCAATAAGTTATTTTATGTGAATCAGAATAAAAAAGTAGGTCGCTCCCTCGGTGTGGTTGACTTGGATACAAAAGAGGTCATTGAAGACTTTGCATTGGAAGCAAAAGGATATCATGTAGACGCACCCATTGTATCAGATGAAAAGGTATATGTTTTGATTTATCATGATGGTGTTGCACAGAACGAGCTGCGAATTTATAAGAATGAATATTAGGAGAGCAATAACATGAAGTTACTGGAAACTAAAGAAGGCATTAAAGCATTTTATTTGTACAATGGCGAAGAAGTTTTTGTGTATGAAGATGAAGTTGTGATAGGTGATAAGACTTTACCTATAAATGAGAATGAGTGTGTTGAATATAAGAATGGTGTATTGTTTAAAACCATAACTGATAAGGATGATGATTTGAAGTATACTCTTT
This sequence comes from Acutalibacteraceae bacterium, assembly GCA_045606545.1. Taxonomy (GTDB): domain Bacteria; phylum Bacillota; class Clostridia; order Oscillospirales; family Acutalibacteraceae; genus DTU089. The sequence continues at coordinate 1,351 of JAZUSD010000121.1, forward strand.
CCCGCTTTGACGGTGAATCGTTTGTAGAGGAAAATTTCAGATATGAGAATAAAGACTACTTAAGTTCGAAACAGTTTTGCTCAATTGATGATCCTGTGGATGGCATTGTAAAAGTAGCCTTTATGGATAACGGAACAGAGCATCTTTTCGAATTTGAATCAAAAAAGAGATACTATATATTGGGTTTTGATACTGAAAACGAAATATTAGTCTTATATATAGGAGGCTTAACCAGAAGTCTTCTTTTCTACACCAAAACCGGAGAACGCTTGTGGGAGTACACAGTGAAGGAAGGCTATGAAATAAGCGGTCGAGGTATAGGTGTCACTGTCGTAGATGATGTTGTAGTGATTCCGTGTGAAGAGGACGGTCAACCTATGTCTGTAGAAGGATATCGCTTGCTTACCGGAGAGAAGATATGGGAGGTCAATGGTAAAGATTATTGCGATTACACATATGTAATGGGGCCGAACAAGATGTTGTATGCATTACATAAATATCATTGTGCAGACCATAGAGTGGAACTTCGATTGACGGAACTGAACCCATTTACGGGCGAGGTTGATGTGAAAGTGATAAAAGAGGGCGATTATTGGGGAGACGTACATGTACGTAATACCACTATTCATGGTAATAAGTTGTTCTATGTGAACCAGAATAAAAAAGTGGGTCGCTCCCTTGGTGTGGTAGATTTGGATACCAAAGAGGTCATAGAAGACTTTGCGTTGGAAGCAAAAGGATATCATGTAGACGCACCCATTGTATCAGATGAAAAGGTATATGTTTTGATTTATCATGATGGTGTTGCACAGAACGAGCTGCGAATTTATAAGAATGAATATTAGGAGGGCAATAACATGAAGTTACTGGAAACAAAAGAAGGCATTAAAGCATTTTATTTGTACAATGACGAAGAAGTTTTTGTATATGAAGATAAAGTTGTGATAGGTGATAAGACTTTGCCTGTAAATGAGAATGAGAGAGTTAATTATGAGAATGGTGTATTGTACAAAACCATAAAGGATAAGGATGATAAATTGAAGTATACACTTTCCGGCTTTGACGGTGAATCATTTGTGTTGGAAAACTTCAGATATGATTCTAAGCGTTTTTTAAATCCGCATCAGTTTTGCTCTACCGAAAAAACGAAGGATGGTGTTGCAAAAGTAGCCTTTATGGATAACGGAACAGAGCATCTTTTTGAATTTGAATCAAAAATAAAATATTATGTATTTGGTTTTGATAGTAAAAGTGAAATATTAATATTAATTTCATTACGTGATGACGGTCTCCTTTTCTACACCAAAACCGGCGAACGCCTGTGGGAGTATACGGTGAAGGAAGGATATGAAATAAGCTGTCAAGGGAAAGGAGTAGCGATTGTTGACGATATCATTGTGATTGTGTGCGAGGAGGATGGTCACCCTATGTCTGTAGAAGGATATCGCTTGCTTACCGGAGAGAAGATGTGGGAGGTCAATGGTAAAGATTATTGCGATTACACATATGTAATGGGGCCGAACAAGATGTTGTATGCATTACATAAATATCATTGTGCAGACCATAGAGTGGAACTTCGATTGACGGAACTGAACCCAGTTACGGGCGAGGTTGATGTGAAAGTGATAAAAGAGGGCGATTATTGGGGAGACGTACATGTACGTAATACCACCATTCATGGTAATAAGTTGTTCTATGTGAATCAGAATAAAAAAGTAGGTCGCTCCCTCGGTGTGGTTGACTTGGATACCAAAGAGGTCATTGAAGACTTTGCATTGGAAGCAAAAGGATATCGTGTAGACGCACCCATTGTATCAGATGAAAAGGTATATGTTTTGATTTATCATGATGGTGTTGCACAGAACGAACTGCGAATTTATAAGAATGAGTACTAAATACAATAGGAGGAAACGAAAATGGACAATAACAGGCTTAAAGAAATCGCAATGGATTTTGTTGAAGATATTGAGCTTAGTGCTGATACCTGCATTTATCCTGCTGTGGCAGACCATCGGGAATATAAGTATTCTCGGAGTGCTGGTGATGTATTTTGGAAAGGTGATTTTTCAGTGGGATAAGTATGAGCAGTATACATAATATTATAAGCTTCGGGAGGTAGATATATGAAAATTAAAGATTTAATTAGAGATTTAAAACCTGGATTTAAGCCGTTTTTCATATTCGTAATATTATATGAGATAGTAGTCACTATACTGGGTTACCCGATATTGATAATAGCTGATAAAATACATATGCGTAAATATTATAAGAATTATAAGAATCGAATTAAAACTAATCAAGGAGGAGAAGATGATGACCAATGAAGAACTTGCTGAGTTTGAAAAAGAAAACGAATATCCGTTTTACAAGACAGTGTATGTATCATATCCTGAATACACTATGATATACATGCTTAAATCCCCAAAGACCTGTGCTGTCAATGGCATTAAAGATGTCAAGGCTGATTCCATTAACCTTGACATACCTGCCAGTGTTGAAATCGAGGGGAATACATACTATGTCAACGAAATATTTGAAGAGGGCTTCTGGGATAATGATTATATAGAAGCTGTGACCATACCTGATACTGTTACCTGCATATACAGGGGAGCGTTTCAGGGCTGTCGCTTTTTAAAAAGCGTATACATTCCCGATTCGGTAACCTTTATAGATGAGATAGCATTTGCATGTTGCGATTCCTTAGAATCCGTCAGCATACCGGGCGGAGACATCGAACTTGGAGACGAATGCTTTGACGAATGTCCGTTACTTACCATAACAAAGCGATAATGAAGGAGGAAAAAACTATGATGGATTTATATCAGGAAATGTGGACAAGCAAAAAGGTAACAGGCGATGACTTTTGTCAATGCGGCTCGTGCAGAAAGCATTGGCAACGCTATATGATGATGTCTATTACTGCGTATCCTTGTTCTGCTAAAGGGTGTAATAATAGAGCAACAGTAGGCGGTCATATCGTAAGTGAAAATTATCCCGAAGGATATATTGTGCCGCTATGTGATTCTTGCAACCAATCTGATGAGCCGTTTCAGGTTTTATATGGTTCCCTTTTTGTTTCCGCTGATTTTAGCGTAACCTGCAAAACTAAAAAAGAAGAACCGTCTGATGAGAAAATCGAAGACTTGCCCGTTGAAGATACGGCTGTTCAGAGTGACGAAAAGACAACTGATCATGATGATTTCAACGAACTTAATGACATTGAAAAGCTGAGGGTCCTTACAGGCTGTGAATGTGAGTTCGGTTGCTCGGTTGAAAACTATTTCAAGTATCGCGAGATAGGCAAGAAAGAGGGCTTTATTCCCGTTCTCGTTGACACGGACGATATATTCTTTGAACAGCTTGAAATTCTTTTGAACTGCGAGGGTGAGCGCTCTATATCTAAAATCAAGGAGATCGTAGAGGAATACCACGAAAAGATGTTAGCGATGCCTGTCGAAGACGGCAAGGCATACCTGGACAAGAATCACATCGATGCCGAATGGGACGAAGCAGAACTGGAAGATGAAGAATATGAGGCGGAGGAACACTTTACAAGAGGTGGTTATATTGTGAAAGTTCCCGTTACCGAGCCTTGGCGTATCTGGGCATATCTGCCCTACGGCGGCTGGAATGCCTGCCCCAAGGTTTCAGAACACATGGCTGTATCAAAGTACTGGTACGAGCAGTATGGTGCGTACCCTCCCGCTTTGAGCTATGACTGTATTGATTATGCGGTAGAAAAGCCTGTGGAAGACCTTGAAAAGCTGGCAAATGAAATTGGCACATACTGCTTTGATATTGTAGAGCAGGGCTGTGAAACCTACAGTGCTCTTGCGCTTGAGCTTAAGGATTCAAGGATATGGAATCTCTGGTGGGATTAAACCGACAAACGAAACATTTACAACAGGAGAAAAAGCAAATGGACAATAACAGGCTTGAAGAGATCGCAAGGGATTTTGTTGAAGATATCGAGCTCAGAGCTGACATGGCACAGATCGATGAATACAGAAAGAGATTCAACGATCTTTCTGATATTTATGCAAGGGACAGAGATTCCAAAGCTATCGAAGAAGATCTTATGAATCTTCTTTCAGAGGTGCAGAAATCCTGCTGTGACCTGACGGTGTTCTGGATGATCGTCAATGACGAATTGAGCGAAGAATATGAAAACAACGAATTCGATGATGAAGAATCAGAAGATGACTTCGATGATGATCTTTCTTTGTCTGATCTGATCGGTGACGATGAGAAGCTTAAACCCAAGCTGGAAATAGTAAATGAGGCTAACATACTGGAATATGAGATTAAAAAATACCATCGTATGATATCTGATTGATATTTTAGGAGGAAAAAGCAATGGCAAAGAAAACAACTAATTGGGAAACAGCAGCAAAGGACAAAGAACTGCTTTCAAAAGTTGAGGCTCTGGTAAAAGAAGGCGCAGCCATCGGCGGTGTGCTTCCCAAGGAAATGTGCGACGAGCTGAATACACTTACGGGAAACAAGTGGACGGCCAAAAAGTACAAGGAATTCTGCGATGTGTATGATTTCCCGTGGGAAGCAGAGGAAGTGGTATACGCACTGTTTAATAATGGTGAATTCCCCGATAAAAAGGAAGAAGAATGGTTTGCATGGAAGATCGAAGAGCCTTTCGAAAGCGATCAGGATACGATCACATTTTTCTATATGTGTCAATACGAGGACGACAGTGAAAGATGCAATAAGTATGAGGAAGTGGATGTAAAACCATTATATGAGGAGATCCTTAGTGCTTTTGCAGGCTGGGAGATAGAGCGGGACTGGGAAGAAAACAATTATGTGACATTCTGGTGCAGCAATAAAGAAACCTATGGCTATAAGAAAATGCTGAAGCTTTATAACGGATATCTTAACCGCCTTTTATCCTGCAGAATGCTCAATTTTGACGAAAAGGAAAAGGAAACGATTATAAATTTACTTCAGAAGTATTACAATCATGTTTCTTCCGACTTTGATATCAATAAGGCTCGTCAGGCGAGTGAACCTGAAATGCCGAGCCTGTTTGGTGCCGTCACACCAGACGGAGCTATCACAAGAGAATTTCTGGAGGCAAACTGGGAGGTATCCTCCTACGATGAAGGGGAAGAATGTCAGATTGATTATTATATGCATGAGATGAGCTGCTTCCCGGGTGAGAAGGCGTATCGTTATTCCCACGAGGATGATGAACTGTGCGAGCTGGAAATCGTGCATGTGATAGCGCGTATGGATAATGTGGAGCTTTATGATAAACTTATAGAAGATGATGATGTTCTTATCAACGGCGAGGAGGAATACGGCGCTGACTGCAGTGCTGAATTTATCGCAAAGTTTTCCTCGTATCTTGTATGGTTTAAGAACGTATGATCGGATGATCTGACAGATCAAAACATAAGCCGTGTTCATACATTATACACCCAACCAGCCATAAATTTCAAGCATTTTGCTTACTACATTTTTGCGAGATCTTACTACATTTTCATAATCTGCAAAAACACCGCCAAATGGCTCTGCAAAAGGTTGTGTACAACGTAGAAAGTGAGCCTGTTTTTATAAAAATCTCTTTCCTTTTACTGAATTCTATGGTAAAACAGGAAAACAAAGGCGAATATGAGCGGTATGTTTTCAAAAAACATCACAAGGCTATAATTACACCAGCAACAAAGTAACAAGAAATTGATATTGTTTCGCTTGATCCATAATATGAAGAAAAAATGAAACCTATCGTTAAATTGTTCAACCACCCGTTAAAAGGTGCAACCCTCTAAAATTGTATCAAATCTACTGTTCTTTGCCATGTTATTTTGACAAACCTGTTCACTTTTGTGAGCAGGTTTTTATTATATTAATATTGACATTCTATGGAATAGAATATAAAATAACAATATGCAATAAATATACACGTTGAAAACGGCACCTGTATGGGCTAAAACGCCAAATGCAAACACAAATCAGAGATGAGTTACGGAGGTAAAGCTATGACCGAAAAAATGAAGCTTGTTAAAAATGCAATGCTGGCAGTTCAGCGTTATCCCTGGGAGCAGGGAGTCTGCGCTCAGGCTGTATGGGAGATGGGTGATACCCTGACTGCGGTTGCTATGGCGCATGACGCCGTTCTTCGTCAGACCGAGGAAGGAAGACTTGCTGTAATAACGAATAACATTGCTGTTACTGATCCTGCCGCTAACGGTGAAGTTGTCTGGCGTGCATACGAGCTGACCGGAAAAGAAACATATAAAACTGCGGCTGAAAAGATGCTTTCATATTTAATGAAACTGGCACCGAGAACTGATAAAAACGTTATCTGCCACAATGAAATCAGTTTTTATGAAGGCTTTTCCGAAAAACAGATATGGGTTGATGCTATCTATATGGCGCCTCCTTTTCTTGCGTTAATGGGCGAGCTTGATGAGGCTCTGTTCCAGATTGAAGGTTGTATTTATTATCTTAAAGACGATAATACAGGCCTGTTGAATCATATTTATGATGCAGGCACCAACCGCTTTGTACGTCAGAAATTGTGGGCAACCGGAAACGGCTGGGCTTTGCTGGGTATGGCAAGGACAATAGAAATCGCACAGAAAGAAAACCGCAATGATATTGCCGAAAAGCTTATAGCACATTCAAAAAGTCTTCTTGATTCTATGCTTGAATATCAGCTGGAAGACGGCCGCTTTTACGACATTCTTGACGA
>JAZUSD010000122.1:0-4117 GCA_045606545.1 Acutalibacteraceae bacterium
TAAGGGTCGCACCACAATATGCTTTGATGTCGGCACAACATTTATTGATATTGTCAGCGGCGATTCCGTGCTTGGCGATACTGTTAAACTTACCGATAAAACAAGCATAACAATCAATGTTAAAAAACTTCGCAGAAAGCATAAATTGATTGTTTTTGACCGTGACGGTGAATGCTTCTCATACACGGCAAAAAAGACAGAAGATTATTCTGTTACTCTGCCTGTGAAAAAAGAAGGTTTTATGTGTGCTCATGTTGTTTTTGAACCCGGATTCATATACAGTAAAATCCACGATATTGCAATCGCATCCAGAATCCCCGAACAAAAGGGAATGGATTTGCCTCCCTTGATTTTCGCTCAGAGCGGTGCAATATATTTTGAAAAATAAAAAGTCAATTCAAACTTTTGGAGGTACTGAAATGAAAAACAAGAAAAAGATTATTCTCTCGGTTGTTTCCGTAGTGGTTATTCTCGGAATTATCGCAGGTGCTCTGGCGTTATATTTCACAAGATACTTTAAAGACGAAAATGATACCGAAGAATTTTACAGACAGAATGTTGCTTCCGTCGGCTACGAAAACACTATGGAAACCGCTTACCCGTTTACAGACGTTTACGGCATCATTGACGAACATTTCAAATCTGAATTGCCCGAAGGCAAAACCGAAAAGAAGGTTGCCATAATCGGTTATGACGGCTGCCGTGCAGATATTCTTGCAGAAAAGCAGGACAACGGTGCAATAAGCTATCTTCTTGCTAACGGTGCATCAATCAACCTTACCTATTGCGGAGGCGTGAATTATCCTGCAGAAAACACTCAGGCAACTTCAACTGCACCCGGCTGGTGTTCAATGCTTACGGGTGTATGGTCTGACGTACACGGAATTACAGGCAACGGAATAACAAAAGAACTTGAGCCTAAAACCCTTATGACTTCTCTTGTTGAAGAGAACGTTATTGATGACGCCGCATTCATCACAAAGTGGAAGGGGCACTTTTCAAGGGACGGCGCAACATACAACACCGAAAAAGCTTATTGCGAAGAGAATGACATCGACGTTGATTTTAACCTTCGTAAAGGTCTGAAAGATGTTCACACAGGAGCAATGGAAGAAATAACAAGCGAAGACTGTGCAGACTTTGTGCTTATTATTTATGAAAACACAGATTCTGCGGGACACAATTTCGGATTTACGTTCAATAACCCCGTTTATAAAGACGGCTTCAGAACCGAAGATGCTTACGGCTACGAAGTAATAAAAACCATCGAAGCAAGAGAAACATATGATACGGAAGATTGGCTCATTATCGTTACTTCAGACCATGGCGGAGTCGGAACAGGTCACGGCGGTCCGAGCATTCAGGAAAGAATGACTTTTGTGGTTATGAATAAAGATTGGGAATAAACAATGGATAAAACAAAATTCAACTATGATTATTCCCAAATATTGTGGATGAAAATGTTCCTTGCAAAGCCTGATTTTCCCAATAATACATCAGAGGTGCTCATAAACTTTGAACAGGCATTTGAAATTATTAAGGGAATTGACAATATAACTCAAGGAATAAAGAAAATCATTTACCTTGTAGGCTGGCAGGGCTTTGGTCACGACGACTGCTATCCTGAAATGGATGTTATAAACCCATATCTTAAAAGAGATTGTGATGCAACTGCTAAGGAAAGCCTTTTGTGGCTTGTTGAAAATGCAAAAAAGTATAATACTGTCATAAGCTTCCACGGTAATGTGGCTGATGCATATAAGGCAAGTCCTACCCACGAGAAATTTGTAAAAGCAGGTGCAGTTCTAAGAAATGCTGATGGTACGCCTGCAGTTATAGAAATTTTCAATGATAGAGATGCATATAAAACTTCATACAAGCAATATTGGGAAAGCGGACTTTTTAAGAAAATCTTTGATGATTTCTGTGAAGCTGTTCCCGTAAAGGAAGCAGGAACGGTTCACCTTGATAATTTCTGTGTTGCGGAAAACTTTTTTCCGAGAACAGATGTTGAAGAGCAGAATGAGGCAAGAAACAAAATGCTTGATTATGTTCAAAGCCTCGGCATTGATGTAACAAGCGAATATACATATCGTGAGCTCCCGTTGCGAGCAGATGCAGACAATCACCCTGTAAGAAAATATTATGGTCTGTATGAAAAGGATTTACCTGTAGGTAGCTGGAAAGATGCTCCCATACATACTCTCGGCAGAATTCCTGCAGTATGGTGGATGACCAATATGACAATTGATGATTGCATCAACATTCAGCCATCTGAATTCAGCGGTTATCTTAAAGATGCTGTTCTGAAAACCGTTTTCTACGGAACAATGCACGGCGAGGATATCTGGATGAATAATGGTATTGAAAAGGAAGTGTGGGTTCCTTTATTTATCAAAGAATTCTGCACTCACCATGTTCCGTATATTTATCTCAACCGCTATAAGAGACTGAGCTATAGAGAAGATGACGGAAACTATATTGTCAGTTTCTCGGATGGTGTTGAAAGCACAGGCAAAACAAAATCAATCACTAAAAACGGTGTTGTTCTCAAACAAGGTAACGATGTTATCTTGCCTTTAACGGAAGATAACAAAGTCTTTGTCGCCTATTCCGAAAGCGGAAAAGACGGCGAATGGTATATCCCCGATGCTGAATTTGAAAAAGCAAGTGTTTATAACATCACGGCAGACGGAAACGAGTGTATCGGCGATGTTTTGGTTACGGATAAAAAAATATCGCTCAGCCTCAAAGGAGGTCAGGCTGTAGCGATTAAAGGAATATTCTGATGTAATCCGTTCTGAAGGCGAGGTTTAGGAATATAATGCTGAAAATCAAGAAAACCACAATAAAAATAGGTCTCGAAAAACCGCTAAAAATTCTTCATATAACAGACTCACATCTCCCATTTTATTGTGACAGTGACTCTGAGAATATGATAAGACAGGGCAAAAAACGAAACGAGAAAAGAAGTGTACGAAATCTCAACAAGCTGATAAAGTACGGTGAAAAGAACTGCGATCTGATTGTTCATACCGGAGATCTTATCGACTACATATCAAAGCCTTGTGTTGAATTTGCGAAGGATTTTTTGAAGAGGGATAAGTTTCTTTTCGTTGCAGGCAATCACGAATATGCAAAATACGACGGCGTAAAAGAGGATATGGCTTACCGTCTTAACAGTTTGGAAGAAATCGGCGGATATCCTGTTAATATATTCTTTAATTCTCATATCATCGGCGGTGTTAATTTTGTCGGAATAGACGACGCTTATCATCAGGTAGAATATGAACAGCTTGAAATGCTTAAAGAGGAAGTAAAGAAAGGTTATCCCATCATTCTTTTCATGCATGCCCCTTTATACGAAAAAGAACTTTATAAGAAAAGTTATAAATTCTGGAACGGTGAAATATGCCTGCTTGGCTCCGATTCAGAAGTTCATCCAGAGGTCAAAGGCGATATAGCAGAGCCCACAGAAGCTTCAAAGGCATTTTACGAATATGTTACCGGTGAACCTGTGATTAAGGCTGTGCTTGCAGGGCATCTGCATTTTGCTTTTGAAAGCATACTGCCCGGTGGTACGATGCAATATGTAACAAACCGTGGTGACAGAGGAAGCGCAAGAGAGATAACAATATTATAAAAAGAAACAATCAGGCGCAACAATATATCTGTTGCGCCTGAAGTATATTCTGTTGTATATTTAGATATTTTCATCGAGTAAATCAATAATAATAGAATACCAAATAAGCTATATAAAAAAACAACTTAAAAACAGGAAATTAAATTATCAATTCATTTTCTTTCCAAATATAAATAAATGTCAGCTATCCAAGTGCTATACTTGGGTGGCTGATCTTTTTTTGCGATTATATAAAGTATAAAGGGCAGATGATAATAAAGCGTTTACTGCCCACAGAAAGCCGTGTAACGAGAGTTGTGGTAAGAGTGGGAAAACTAACAGTAGAGGAGGAGACAGCCTTAATTCGCCCTTTCTTTTCCTCTTTGCTGATGTAAAAAACTTTACTGCATAAGTCAAAGAATAGGGAACAGGTTTTATTACTGAAAGCGGTTGTAATAATTATGAAAATCCCGAAAGAATCCATTCAATCCGTTT
>JAZUSD010000123.1:0-27888 GCA_045606545.1 Acutalibacteraceae bacterium
ATGACATTGATGCTTACATAATCGGTGAAATTATTGAAGGCGCAGATAAAATTATACTTGAATAATTGAAAGAGGCTGACAAAATGCCCGATACAAAAAATATTGTAGTTCTCGTTTCAGGTGGCGGAACAAATCTCCAAGCCCTTATTGATGCAGAGAAAAGGGGAGAACTTGGTGCAGGTAAAATTACTTGCGTTATCGCTTCAAAAGCAGATGCTTTTGCTCTCACCCGTGCTGAAAATAACGGCATTAAAACAAGAACTCTTATAAGAAAAGAATATGCAGATATAAAATCATACAGCATTGCTATGAGAGATGCACTTCTTGAAGAAAAGGCAGACCTTGTAGTTTATGCAGGATTTATGACAATACTTGATGAAAATGTTTGTGATACATTTAAAAACAAAATGATAAATGTTCACCCTGCCCTTATTCCATCATTCTGCGGAAAAGGCTTTTATGGTCTTCATGTTCACGAATGTGCTTTGGAAAAGGGTGTTAAGGTTTCAGGTGCAACAGTTCATTTTGTTACTGCGGAATGTGATGCAGGTCCCATTATTCTTCAGAAGGCAGTTGAGGTGGTTGAGGGTGACACACCTGAAACTCTTCAGAAGAGAATAATGGAGCAGGCAGAATGGAAAATTCTTCCCAAGGCAGTTCAACTTTTCTGTGATGGAAAAGTTGAGGTTGTTGGCGGAAAGACTGTTATTAAAGAATAAAGATTTTATCGAAAGGATAGATAATAATGGAAATCAAAAATCTTGAAAATGAACTTATTTCTCTTGCCTATCACGGCAGAGGTATCATAATCGGTAAAAGCGCCGATTCTAAAAAAGCTGTTACAGCTTATTTTATTATGGGCAGAAGCGAAAACAGCAGAAACAGAGTTTTCGTTGAAGATGGCGAAGGCATCAGAACTCAGGCTTTTGACGAGTCAAAAATGGTTGACCCCCACCTTATTATCTATGCTCCCGTAAGAGTTTTAGGAAATAAAACTATTGTTACAAACGGCGACCAGACTGACACAATTTATGAACTTATGGATAAGCAGATGACCTTTGAGCAGGCTCTTCGTACACGCGAGTTTGAGGACGATGCTCCCAACTTCACACCTCGCATCTCAGGTATTATCCGTCTTGAAAACGGCGATATGAACTATGCAATGTCCATTCTCAAATCTGCAGATGGTGATGGTTCTTCCTGCCAGAGATATACATTTGCTTATTCTAATCCTCTTCCCGGAAAAGCAAAATTCATTCATACATATAAATGCGACGGCAACCCTCTTCCCAGCTTTGAGGGTGAGCCCAAAACCTTGGAGCTTCCTGATGTGGATATTGATACATTAACAGATGTTATCTGGAAAAACCTTAATGAAGATAACAAGGTTTCTCTTTTCGTAAGATACATTGACCTTGAAACAGGTAAATATGAGTCCCGAATTGTAAATAAGAATAAATAAGGAGATTATCGTAATGAAAGAATTTGAATTGAAATATGGTTGTAATCCCAACCAGAAACCCGCAAAAATCTTTATGGCAGACGGCAGTGAGCTTCCTATCGAAATCCTCTGCGGTCGTCCCGGTTTTATTAACTTCCTTGATGCTTTCAACTCCTGGCAGTTGGTTAAAGAGCTTAAAGAAGCACTTGGTCTTCCTGCGGTAACTTCCTTTAAGCACGTTAGCCCCACATCTGCTGCAGTAGGTGTGCCTCTCTCCGATAAGCTTAAAAAAGCTTGCTTCGTTGACGACATCGAAGGTATTGATGAATCTCCTCTCGCTTGCGCTTATGCAAGAGCAAGAGGTACAGACAGAATGTGCTCCTTCGGTGACTGGGTTGCGCTTTCAGATGTTTGCGATGTTACAACTGCAAAGCTTATTCAGCGTGAAGTTTCAGATGGTATTATCGCTCCCGGTTATGAACCCGAAGCACTTGAAATTCTCAAATCAAAGAGAAAAGGTAACTACAATATCGTAAAAATTGACCCCGACTATGTTCCTGCTCCTATTGAACACAAGCAGGTATATGGCATTACTTTTGAGCAGGGCAGAAACAATTTTGAAATCAATCGTGAACTTCTTCAGAATATCGTTACAGAAAATAAAGATATGCCCGAAAGTGCAGTTCGTGACCTTATAATCGCACTTATCACTCTTAAATATACTCAGTCAAACTCTGTTTGCTATGCAGTTGATGGTCAGGCAATCGGCGTTGGCGCAGGTCAGCAGTCAAGAATTCACTGCACACGCCTTGCAGGTACAAAGGCAGACACATGGTTCCTTCGTCAGCACGAAAAGGTTCTTAACCTTCCTTTCAAGGATACTCTCGGCAGACCCGACAGAGACAATGTTATTGACGGCTACATCAACAAAAACGAAGAAGATGTTTGTGCAGACGGTAACTGGCAGAAATATTTCACATCTCAGCCCGAACCCCTTACAGATGAAGATGTTAAAGCATATTTTGCAACAATTGATGGTGTTGCTCTCGGTTCAGACGCATTCTTCCCCTTCAGCGATAACATTGAACGCGCAAAGAAGAGTGGTGTTAAATACATTGCAGAGCCCGGTGGTTCAATCCGTGATGACCTTGTTATTGAATGTGCAGACAAGTACAATATGACAATGGCATTTACAGGTATGCGCTTATTCCACCACTAAGAGGTATAAAAATGAAGATAATGGTTGTCGGTGGTGGCGGACGTGAACACGCCATCATCAAAAAGATAAAAGAAAATAAAGAGGTTACAGAGATTTTTGCTCTTCCCGGTAACGGAGGTATGGCAAAAGATGCAACTCTTGTTGATATCGGTGCAAAAGATATAGAAAAAATCGTTGAATTTGCGGTAGCAAATGCTATTGACTATGCAGTTGTTGCTCCCGATGACCCGTTGGTGCTCGGTTGCGTTGATGCACTCTCCGAAAAAGGTATTCCTTGCTTCGGACCTAAAGGCAATGCAGCTATCATTGAGGGTAGCAAGGTTTTCTCAAAGAACCTTATGAAAAAATACGGTATTCCCACTGCGGCTTATGAAGTGTTCAATGATATGGAGAAAGCTCTTGAATACCTTGAAACAGCTCCTATTCCTACAGTTATTAAGGCTGACGGACTTGCTCTCGGTAAAGGTGTTATTATTGCAAACACAAGAGAAGAAGCAAAATCAGCAGTTGTTTCAATGATGCAGGATAAAATGTTCGGCACAAGCGGTGACAATATTGTTATCGAAGAATTTCTTACAGGGCCGGAAGTTTCCGTTCTTTCTTTTACGGACGGAAAAACTGTTGTTCCAATGATTTCTTCAATGGATCATAAGAGAGCAGGGGACAATGATACAGGTCTTAACACAGGTGGTATGGGTACAATCGCCCCCCACCCCCATTATACAAGAGATATCGCACAAGCATGTAAGGGGAAAATCTTCCTTCCTACAATTGATGCAATGAATAAAGAGGGCAGAACCTTTAAAGGTTGCCTTTATTTCGGTCTTATGCTCACTCCCAACGGACCCAAGGTTATTGAATATAACTGCCGTTTTGGTGACCCCGAAACTCAGGTTGTTTTACCTCTTCTTGAAAGTGACTTGCTCACTATTATGAAAGCAACAACCAACGGCACACTAGCTGAAACAGAAGTGAAATTCAGCGAAAAAAGCGCATGTTGTGTAATTATGGCATCAAAGGGTTACCCTGTAAGCTATGAAAAAGGCTTTGAAATGAACATTCCTGAAGAGCTTGAAGGTAATGTTTATGTTGCAGGTGCTTCTCTTAAAGATGGCAAGCTTCTTACAAACGGTGGTCGTGTTTTAGGCGTTACTGCTGTTGACGATAACCTTAAAGATGCAGTTAAATCATCTTATGCACTTGTAAAACAAATAAGCTTTGATAATGCTTTCTATCGTAGTGATATAGGCGCAAAAGCTCTTGCAGTTTTAAAGGATTAAGGTGTTTTGGAGGATTAACAGATATGGTATATAGAGTTTATGTAGAAAAGAAAAAAGAACTTGCACATGAAGCAAAAGCTCTTTTAGGTGACGCTCGCACACTTTTAGGTATCAAAAACCTCACTGATGTTCGTGTTATCAACCGCTATGATGCAGAAAATATCACGGAAGAGCTTTTTAATTATGCAATTAGAACAGTTTTCTCTGAGCCTCAGCTTGATATTGCAACAAGTGAGGTTGATTTAGAGGGCGCAACTGTTTTTGCAGTTGAATTTTTACCCGGTCAGTTTGACCAGAGAGCAGACTCTGCTGCACAGTGTATTCAGATTATCTCTCAAGGAGATCGTCCCACAGTTAAGAGCGCAAAGGTTTATGCTCTTTATGGAAATCTTTCCGATGAAGATGTTGCAGAAATCAAGAAACACGTTATCAATCCCGTTGAATCAAGAGAAGCAACTCTTGAAACATACGAAACTCTTGAGATGAAATATGAAATTCCCACAGAGGTTAAAACTCTTGAAGGTTTCATTAATCTTGACAGAGCAGGTCTTGAGCAGTTCGTTAAAGATTTTGGTCTTGCTATGGATGCTGATGATATTGCATTCTGCCAGAATTATTTCAAATCTGAAGACCGAGATCCCACAATAACAGAAATCAGAATGATTGATACTTATTGGTCTGACCACTGCCGTCACACTACATTCCTTACTGTTATTGATAATGTGACCTTTGAAGATGAACTTCTTCAGAGTGCTTACGAAGAATATATTGCAACAAGAAAAGAGCTTGGCAGAACAAAGCCTATCTGCCTTATGGACCTTGCAACTGTTGCAGTTAAATATCTCAAAGAAAACGGCAAGCTTCCCAAGCTTGATGAATCCGAAGAAATCAATGCTTGTACTGTTAAAATCAATGTTGATGTTGACGGTGTAAGCGAACCCTGGCTTCTTCTTTTCAAGAATGAAACACATAACCACCCCACAGAAATTGAGCCCTTCGGTGGTGCGGCAACCTGTATCGGTGGTGCAATCCGTGATCCCCTTTCAGGTCGTGCTTATGTTTATGGCGCAATGCGTGTTACAGGCGCTGCTGACCCCTTAAAGCCTGTCAGCGAAACAATCAAGGGTAAACTTCCCCAGAGAACAATTGTTACAACTGCTGCTGCAGGTTATTCTTCTTACGGTAACCAGATTGGTCTTGCAACAGGTATAGTTGATGAAATTTATCATCCCGGTTATGCTGCTAAGCGTATGGAAATCGGTGCAGTTGTTGCTGCAGCTCCTCAGGAGAATGTTCGCCGTGAATGTCCCGATCCCGGTGATATAGTTATTCTTCTCGGTGGTAGCACAGGTCGTGACGGTTGCGGTGGTGCAACAGGTTCTTCAAAATCTCACACAGCAGATTCTCTTGAAACCTGCGGTGCAGAGGTTCAGAAGGGTAACGCTCCCGAAGAAAGAAAGCTCCAGAGACTTTTCAGAAATAAAGAAGCAACAAGAATGATTAAACGTTGCAACGACTTCGGTGCAGGTGGTGTTTCAGTTGCTATCGGTGAGCTTGCAGACGGTCTTGAAATTGACCTTAACGCAGTTCCCAAGAAATATGAAGGTCTTGACGGTACAGAACTTGCTATTTCAGAATCTCAGGAAAGAATGGCAGTTGTTATTGAAAAAGAAAATGTTGAAAGATTCTTAGAGCTTGCTGCAACTGAAAATCTTCAGGCTTGCCCCGTTGCAAAGGTAACAGAACAGGCAAGACTTGTTATGCATTGGAACGGCAAGGTGATTTGCGACATCAGTCGTGATTTCCTTAACTCAAACGGTGCAGATAAGCATGTTGATGTTGCAACAAGTAAACCCGAATCCTACGATAAAGAAATCAGTGGTAGCTTCACAGATAATATGAAAGCTATGGCAGATGACCTTAATATCTGCTCAAAACGCGGTCTTTCCGAACGTTTTGACTCAACTATCGGTGCAGGTACAGTTCTTATGCCTTTCGGTGGTAAGAACCAGCTTACTCCCATTCAGGCAATGGTACAGAAGATTTCCGTTGAGAAAAAGCATACAGATGATTGCTCTCTTATGTCTTGGGGTTACAATCCCTTTATTACTGAAAAAAGCCCCTATCACGGTGCATACCTTGCAGTTGTTGAATCAGTTTGTAAGCTTATTGCAACAGGTGCAAAATTCGAGGATGTTTATCTTACATTCCAGGAATATTTTGAAAGAGTTGGTAAAGACAGCAAACGTTGGGGCAAACCCCTTGCAGCTCTTCTCGGTGCATTTAAGGCACAGAAAAACCTTGGTATCGGTTCAATCGGTGGTAAGGACTCAATGAGCGGTACATTCGAAGATTTGGATGTTCCTCCCACACTCGTTTCTTTCGCAGTTACAACTGAAAAGGTTAAAGATATTGTTTCTCCCGAATTCAAAAAGGCAGGTAACAAGGTATATCTTATTACTCCCGACTTTGATGAAAACGGTCTTCCCGAAACAGATTCACTTCTTAAAGTGTTCGATAAAGTTTGTGCTCTTCTTCGCGAGGGTAAAGCAGTTTCCTGCTATACACCCGGTATGGGCGGTATTGCAGAAGCAGTTATGAAAATGGCATTCGGTAACGGTTTTGGATTTGAGTTCGCAGATGCTTTAACTGTTGCAGACCTCTTCAAATATAACTATGCAACATTCCTTGTTGAAGCAACAGAAGATATTGCAGATTCAACATTTATCGGTACTGTTACAGATAAAAAGGCTATTACTTTCGGTGATGAAAGCGTCTGCCTTAACGAAGTTCTCGGTATCTATGAAGATAAACTCGAAAGCGTTTATAGCTGCAACATTCCTGATACTAATACACCTGTTGAGAATTTCTCATTCTCTGCAACAGAGCGCAAAGCTCCTGCAATCAAGGTTGCTAAACCCAAGATTTTGATTCCTGCGTTCCCCGGAACAAACTGTGAATTTGATAGTGCAAAAGCAGTTCGCGACGCAGGTGCAGAGCCCGAAATCATTGTTATCAAGAACCGTTCATCTGCAGATATTACTGCAAGCGTTGAAGAGTTCTCAACAAAGCTTAAAGATGCACAGATGATTTTCATTCCCGGTGGCTTCTCCGGTGGTGACGAACCCGATGGTTCAGCTAAATTCATTACTGCATTCTTCCGCAATGCAAAGGTTAAAGATGGTGTTACAGACCTTCTTGATAATCGCGATGGTCTTATGTGCGGTATCTGCAACGGCTTCCAGGCACTTATCAAACTCGGTCTTGTGCCCTATGGTAAGATTATTGATACAGATGAAAATTGCCCCACTCTTACCTACAACACAATCGCTCGTCACCAGTCAAGAATTGTAAGAACAAGAATTGCTTCTAACAAATCTCCCTGGTTGGCACTTACAGAGGTTGGCGATATTTACAATGTTCCGATTTCTCACGGTGAGGGTCGTTTCCTTGCAAGTGAAGAGCTTATCAGAAAGCTTGCTGAAAACGGACAGATTGCAACTCAGTATGTTGACCTTGAGGGTAACGCAACTGTTGATGTTCACTTTAACCCCAACGATTCAATGTTTGCTATTGAGGGCATCACTTCACCCGATGGCAGAGTATTCGGTAAAATGGGTCACAGCGAGCGTATCGGTGACGGACTTTACAAGAACGTTGAAGGTAATTATGATATTCAGATGTTCAAAGCTGCAGTAAAATATTTTAAATGAAAAATTAGAACTCGCTCATTCGAGCGAGTTCTCTTTTTGCATTGTGAAAAATTCAATTGCTTCTTTCAAATCTTTTGCATTTTTACCATTGTTAACTGCAACTTGGAAATATTTTTTCGCATTTTCCTTATCGTCTTTAAGAGTGTATGCAACAGCGAGTAAGCTTGATGAATTTGTATCATTGTTTTTTAAGCTTAGTGCCTTTAACGCATTTTCTATAGTTTCGTCAATTTTGTTTTGGTAAAAATAGCAGTTTGCTTTGTTTATGTATGTTGTATGTGAATATGGGTCAATTCTTAAGGCTTCATCAATATGCTGCATAGCCAAATCAAAATTGCCGTCTTCCATATGCTCGTGTGATAAGTTGTTGTGAACAGTAGCATTATTTGGCATATACTCTAAAAGCTGATAATAAATTTTTATTGCTTCGTTATGAATTCCACATTCAGAGAAACAGATTGCGGCAAAAACATACACCGCATAAGCGTCATGCTCATTCTGTATATCTTTGGTTAACTGTGTAAAGTATTTTATGGCTTTTTTATAATTGTTTTCATTATAAAGTCGTATAGCACATAAAAGCTTTTTTCGTGCGATTTTATTATTTTTAAAAGCATAGCGAATATCCTCATCATATTGCTTTGAATAAAATTCAAGGGGACGGCGCCTTGAATTTCCTGCGAAAAGCTTCACCATAGTTCCCACTAAACCAACAAATATAGCAAGAAACCTTGTGAGGTTTTCAGTATAAGGCTTCTTTAAAAAGACAACCTCATAAACATAAAGACCGATAACTGCCAGCATTGCTAAAACTATTACAACACAGCCGATTATTTTTGATTTTTTCATTTTACATCACCCAATTAACATATTAGACAAATTAATTATACCATATTAATATAGATAATACAATAAAAAAGTGTTCGGTTTTCCCGAACACTTTTTTATTGAAGTGAACTCGTCTGTCTTTGGGCGGCAACGAGATTTGCATATATTCCGCCTTGGGCGATAAGCTCATTATGAGAGCCTACCTCAGCAATTCTGCCTTTTTCAATAACCACAAGTCTGTTTGCATTTTTAAGGGTTGAAAGTCTGTGGGCAATTGCAATTGTTGTTCTGCCCTCAATAAGCCTTGTAAGTGCTTCCTGGATTTTGATTTCTGTTTCGGGGTCAAGAGAGCTTGTCGCTTCGTCAAGAATAAGAATTCTTGGGTTTTTGAGAACAGCTCTTGCAATGCTGACTCTTTGCCGTTCACCGCCTGAAAGAGAGTGACCGTTTTCACCTATAACGGTGTTGTATCCATCGGGAAGCTTTGTTATAAATTCGTGGGCATTTGCAGCTTTTGCCGCTGCAATAACCTCGTCAAGAGAAGCGTCTGGACGGGCGTAGGCGATATTATCAAATATTGTTCCTGAGAACAAATAAGTTTCCTGGAAAACAACACCGATACTGTTCCTGAGTTCTTCAGGTGGAATATCTTTTATATCAACTCCGTCAATGGTTATTTTGCCCAGAGATGGGTCATAAAGGCGCATACAAAGGTTAATCATTGTTGATTTACCTGCACCCGAATGACCAACAAGACCAATCATTTCACCGGGTTTAATATGAAGATTTATGTTTTTGAGTACCGGCTCATAGGATTTATAACCAAAGGTTACACCATCAAATTCAACTGCTCCTGCAGAGTTTAGTTGCTTGGGTTCGTTGGTCGAAACCATTTGAGGTGTTTCATCAAGTATTTCATATATTTTAACAAGGCTAGTTGAACAATCAGCAACTCTTCTTGGGAAAACGGACATCCAACGAAGAGGAGCATAAAGAAAGCCTAAATACAGGTTGAAACGAGTTAATTCACCTAAAGTCAATTTGCCGTCAAGAACCATTTTACCGCCGATTATAAGCACAAGGAATTCGCCCAATGCCATAAAGTTACCAACGAGAGGGAATGTAATTGCCCAATATTTTTCATTGGATGCGGAAACATCTGCCAGTTTCTTTGAGTATTTTGAGAATTTTTCAATTTCTCTTTCTTCATTACCAAAGGCTTTAACAACTCTTATACCTTTAATGATATCGTGAAGAATTGAGGTTGCTTTTGAATCAACTCGCCACTGCTTATGATAACGAAGCATTGTTGAGTGACGGAAGGTTGACATAAAGAAAACGCCGATAGGAATGGGGATTATAACTGCAAGGGTAAGTGTTACGTTTGTTGAGAAAAGAATAATCAGAATAACGGTGAACATAATCACTTGTTCAATTAAGTATCTTCCCTGTTGATTGAAAAATTCTTTTACTCTTTCAGTATCTTTCGTAACCCTGTGGATAAGATTACCTGCGGATTTTCCCGACATTGAAGAAAGAGAAAGCTCTTGAATTTTTGAATAAACAAGCCCTCTTAAATCATTAGAGAAATTTGAACCGATACGGTTTGTTATGCGGTTACTTATAATGCTGAGAACCCTTGAAAGCGCATAGGTCAAAGTCATTAAAACAGCAATTGCAATAACGCCTGTTGTTCGTGATTCAAAAAATGGTGTTGCATTTTCTACGGGGACTAAATAATGATCAATGAGAATGGAGTTGAACATTGGCATAACTGCCCCTAAAATGTTAGCTAGAGTCAGAATAAGGCCTGCACCGATTACCGATTTTAAATAGGGCTTGAAATAACCGAATGCACGGGAGAAAACATAGGATTTCTTCACGCAGAACATACAGGCATTCATACCTCTGGGGTAGTGACGATGACATTTTGGACAAATCGGCAAATCCTCAGTATTCATTGGTAGCATTTCGCCACTTTCAAAATAATGGTTAAGAACCTTAACAAGCTCACCTATTTCGCCAACCAGACTCATAGAAAAACGGCAGATGGTTATATTTTCACTACCATCGCTTTTTGCCCCTATTGGCTTAAGCTCCAGCTTACCACATCCGATATCCGTCAGTTGCACCGCTTCTTCGATACCATCAATATTAAATTTTTCTTCTTTTCCGTCAAGGACTTTGAGAATATAACTGTCATAAAGAGTTAATGTTCCAATACATACTTTCCCATCGGGAGAAATATCAAAATGTACAGTTCTGTTTTCCATAATCAATATAAATATGGCTCTAAAAGCCTTTTACTTTTCTGTTCAATTTTTTCTTGGTCCGGAATGATATAACGGTTTCCGTCAACATCAAAAATAAGAAGAGTACTTTCATTAGTGGAACGCAGATTTCTTGTTAAATCTCTTACTGTGAAGCTTTTATCTTTGCCATCAATAACCACATCGAAATAAAAGTGACCCATACGCTCTTTTATGTTTTTAACTGATGTTATTACAGGGCAGTAATACCTGTTTTGCAGTTCTTTATTTGCGGAGTCAAGAGAATCTTTATCAAGCTCCTTTAAATCTCTTATGATACCGATTTCATTATCTTCTAAATCGTGAACGCAGATATATTCATCAGTAAGAGAGTAGGGGTAGCTTCTTATAAGCTTTACTCTGCCTGCGCTCTCTCCGTCAACAGAAAGTACAAGAAATCCATTCTGATTGAAGGAAAATTTGCATTTTTTCGGCTCTAAAAATGTGATTGAAAGTTTATTCTCATTCATTTTCTTTTTCCTCCTTTTCGTCTGTTTTTGCTTCTTGCTCTATTCCGATAAATTTCAATGCTTCTTCCTGAAGCTTGAATAGTTTATAATATGTGCCCTTCTTTTCCATAAGCTCATCGAAAGTGCCGAATTCGATACATTCACCATCGTCAATAACTGCAAGCTTGTCAGCATCTCTGAGGGTTGAAAGACGGTGGGCAATAGCAATTGTTGTTCTTCCTGTTTTGAGCTCAGAAAGAGAATTCTGAATATTTCTTTCAGTTTCCGTATCCATTGCTGCGGTAGCTTCATCAAGAATAAGAATTTTAGGATTCTGAATAATGGTTCGTGCAATTGAAATTCTTTGCCTTTCGCCACCGGATAAATCCTGACCGCCTGAACCTACCCAGGTTTCATAGCCATCGGGTAGTTTGGAAATAAATCCGTGGGCAGAGGCGGCTTTTGCTGCAGCGATAACCTCGTCATTTGTGGCATCGGGACGAGCGTATCTTATGTTATCTGCAATTGTGCCCATAAACAAGAAAATATCCTGAGAAACAATACCGATATTTTTTCTCAATTGTTTTGAAGAAAGCTCTTTAACATCGTAGCCGTCTATTTTAACAACGCCCTCTTTAGGGTCATACAGACGAGCTATAAGATTTGAAATTGTAGTTTTACCTGCACCTGTTTTACCAACAATGCCAAGCATTTCTCCTTCGTTTATTTTGAGAGAAAGGTTTTTGATAATGGGATGAGCAGGTTCATATTCAAACTGCAATTCATTAAGTTCAATCTCGCCTCTGAAGTTTTCAAGAATAATTGGATTTTCTGAGTCTTTAACATCGGGCTCTGTATCCATAATTTCAAAAACACGCTGGGCAGAATCTACACAACGAGCCCACCAGTTTGAAATCCAGGAAAGAAAATCAATGGGTCCCTGAATCATCTGGAGATATACTACAAAGGTGAGAAGTTCACCAATTGTAAGTTCATTTGTAGTAATGCAAAGAACACCGCCATAACCTAAAACGAGAGCGCCTAAAAGATAGATAAATATCGAGAGAATGGGAAAAACAGTGTTTTCTGCATTTAAAACTGTTATTTCCGCATCCATTACCTTACCGCTTATTTTATTGAAGGCAGAAAGCTCTTCATCCTCTTTTGAGAATGCCTTGATAATTCTGTGACCGTTAATATTATCGCTGACTTTTGAGGTGAGGCGGGAATGCTGAACCCATACTTTATGGTGCATTTTTCTGAAAAGCTTGTTGAAAACGGGGTAGCAAATAAAAATTATCGATGATGCTGCGAGAGCCATCAAAGTAAGCTTGATGCTTGTAGCGAACATTATTATAATGATGCCTATAACAGTTATGATGTTGCCGATGAGATAGGGAAAACCATCAACAAAAAACCAATAGATGTTGTTGGAGTCTCTTGTAACACGCTCCATAAGGGATCCTGTTTGCTTATGAGTATAAAAACCTACCGAAAGCCTTTGCATAGCTTTGAAAATTTTGATTTTTATGCTGTAAATTACCTTGGGAAGCATACCTGCCACAAGGTATTGATAAACAAGTGTGAAAAGTTGATTGAAAATCTTAATGCCTGCCATTGAAAGAACAACTGTAAAAAGGCCCTTCAATAGTGCATCATAACCCAAGGTGTTACCCGGGTTTAAAACTTCATCATAAAGCTTTTGAGTGCTGAATTGAGGAATCAAAAGATTTAAGCCATTGCTCAAAAGAATGAAAAGCAAAATAAAAAACATTTTCCATTTAACATCACCGAAAAATGAGAAAAGTCTTTTTATTGTTGAATTTTTGCTGACACAATCTTTGCAAAAATGAACACCGGTAGGGACGGGTGCACCGCATTTACTGCAGGTTGAATCTTTATCACCCAATATGTATTGCTTATAATCTTTTCCTGTTTTGAATGTGTTAAATATTTTTCTGAAGGTATCTGCTTTTGAAAGGAGACCTATTGAAAAGTAACCCAATGAGAAATATTCGTCTTGGTATTTATAGGTTAATTGACCCGTTGCCAGATATTGCTCTGCAAAAATTTCATCTATTTCTTCGATTGGTAAAGCAATTAATTTGCTAAGAACAGGCTTCGGTGGATGAGAGTTTTTCTTTTTCTTCTTTTTTGGGGCGATTTCCGGTTCTTCAATTTCTGCAATATAAACACCTTTTTCGTCGAACATAATATAGCAGTTTCCAAAGACCTCCGCACCAATCATATCTGTCTTAAAAAAATAAATGATTGAATCGGTATTAAGGTTTGCATCCTGCAAGATTTCTTTTATGGGGTTGGGTAAAACACCCGAGGGCGAAAAATTCGAACGGGGTGGTTTCTTTATATGCAACTTGTAAAGAATTTTATTTACGATTTTCATAGTGTCACCTTTGACCTATTAAATAATGTCTATATTTTACCATAGAGATTTTTAAATCACAAGAGAATAAGAATATTTATTTATCTTAATAATTTGTTAACAAAAACATAATATCATATTGTGGAAAATGTATATTTCCTCTTTTTCACTTTGTTTATTTTTCCAAAATTTTAATTGCGTTTTGTTTTTTTTGTTTAGTGAATTGACATTCATTTTTTGCTTTGTTATAATTTTAGCGATAAAATGGGATTGTAGGAGTACAAATCCTTAATCCTTGTGTTTTTATGGTTATTATTTGCAGAGTTTAAATAAATTTACGAAAGGTGTAAAGATATGGCAGTAAAGAGTGTTACAAGATTTGGTATTCAAAGAAAAATCGTTGCGAATATGACAACCGAAAGTTGGCAGAATATTCCACACGTTAGCTACCAGTATGAGCCTGATGTTACAAAATTTGTTGAAGAATTTAAAAAGTTTACTGCAGAGCATCAGGGTGACAGCGGTGCAAAAATTACTTTTAATGCTGTTCTTCTTAAGGCAATTGCTGAGGCAATTGAAGCAGACCCTGTAATCAATGCTCATATGCATTTTGAAAAAGGCCTTGTAAGAGGTAAGGTTACTGTTTTTGATAATATCGATATTTCTGTTCCCTGGATTCTTCCCAGTGGCGAAATGATGACCATTACAATGAAGGATATGGGCAATAAAACTCTTAAGGAAATTGCAGAATATCAGGCAGATATTAACCGCAGACTTGAAAAAACAAATCTAACAGAGGCTCTTTATTCAGTTTCTTTCAATGATACCATTGATAAATTGAAAAAAGGACATATTCTTAAAGCCATTAAAAGACTTTATGGTGCAAATACCAACAAGAATCATAAAATACATCTTCTTAAGGGTGAAGAAAAGAAAGCTTACGAGGCAATTCCCGAAACAGAAAGAATTACATATAAAGACCTTAAGCAAGGTACAATTACTGTTTCTAACATAGGTGCAGATACAAGAGGTCTTTCAGGTGAATGTGCGATGCTTATGGTTATTCCTCCTCAGGTTTGCGTTATTTGCATCGGCTCAATGCAGAGAAGACCTGTTGTTGTTAAGGATGAAGATGGTAACGAAAAAATTGAAATCAAAACAATCCTTCCTCTTAACATCTGCTTTGACCACAGAGCCCTTGATTTTGGCGAGGTAAGACCATTCCTTTCAAAAATGGAAGAATTTTTCCAGAATCCCGAGAAAATTCTCAATCTTGAGGCATGAATTAAATAGCTACATATTTTTAGAACTCCGATTTTTTTCGGAGTTCTTTTTTTGCGGTTTATTCATGAGATGGTTTTGTAATATGTGTATAAAAATCTGTATATAAAACTGTTGTAAATGGGGAATGTTAATTGGTTCTATTGCAAAAGTTTTTTCATTTGTGGTATAATGCATTGGTTAATGATATTCAGAAAGATTTTATGGTGATAAAAATGAAAAACAGAATTATTGGTTTTGGTAGTGTTGTTATGACACTCTCGATTTGTTTTACAGTTTTTTCAGTCGGTTTGAAAGCAGAAAAAACGGATATTACTACAGCTAATTTAAAAACTTTCTACGCAGAAAAGGAAGAAAGCACCACTAGTAACGCTCTGGGTGGTATTGTTAATGATGTTTTTGGGGATATCGGTTCAGCTTCACCTTCTGATAAGGTTGACGGTGTTTTGGGTAGTATCGATGGCGTTTCCGGAGATATAGAGAATGCAATAGGTGGTTTCGGTGATTCCATGGATTCTCTTGGCGGAATAGGTGATGTTTTCGGTGGCTTCGGTGATGCGCTTGGTGGTGTAGGTGATAGTTTAGGTGGTATTTTTGGTGGGCTCGGAGGTAGTGGCTCGGGCACGGCAGGTAATACCACTGCTCCTGTGCAGACAACTTCTCCTGATGTAGGAATTATTATTCCGGTGCCTGCTGCAACTCAAAAACCTTCTGAACCGATGATAGTATCGGTTCCGTCAACATCTGTTGAAACCGGTGTTGAGGGCGAAACTGTTGACTATGCAAACACCTCTAATCCTTACACAAAGCCTACAGATGCATTTGTTGCAGGTGATGAAGATGAAACAATTAAATGGATTCAATGGATTTTTATTTATTCGGGCTATGGCTTGAATGATAATGGTATAACTGGTGTTCTTGATGAAGATACTGTTGCAGTCGTAAAAAAGCTTCAGCATGAAAATAAACTAACTGTTGACGGCAACATAAATGAAGATGTAATAAAGGCTGCAGAAGTGCTTTATTATAAATCAATTCTCGGAGAAGATGTAAGCGCAATTGAAATTGCTTCCAATGCTACGACAGGTGAAAATGTTTCAAAGCCGGTAGATTACAGTGAAGGTGGAGATAACAGCACTGTTATCCTTCTCATAATTATCCTGGTAATAATCTGGGTATTGGCAATTGGTGGTATTGTTCTTCTCTTTATATTTAAAAAGAAGAAAATAAATGCCGTAAAACAAGCTGAAGCTCAAAAAGATAACAACGAAAAAGAAGATAGTAAAAAAACGGAAATAAGCAGTCTTTCAGATTTGTTTGAAGAAGCGGAACGTAAAGATAAATAAATTATACTGCTCGAGTAAAAAGAGGTATGCTATATGGATAAATATTTGATTATAAATGCAGATGATTTTGGAATGAATCATTCTTCCAATATGGCTGTAATGGATTTGTTCGAAAAAGGCGGAATAACATCTTCTACAATTATGACTCCTTGCCCTTGGGCGAAAGAAGCAGGCAAATGGGCAGCTGCTCATCCTGAATATGCAGTCGGTGTGCACCTTACATTTACAAGTGAATGGGGTAATTACAGATGGGGTCCCATTGCCCATAACAACACCGATTCATTAAGAGATGAAGAGGATTTTATGTACTATGAATCTGATGGGTTCGAAAAAAATTGTGTTCTTTCAGAGGTTGAAGGCGAAATCAGAGCGCAGATTGAACGCTTTAAATCCTTTGGGGTTGAGCCATCTCATTTAGATAACCATATGGGGTCTCTTTACGGAATCGAAACAGGTCGTTTTGAAATTCTTAACCTTACTCTTGATATTGCGGGTGAATATGGTCTTCCTTTCCGATTCCCCGGTACATTTGTGCCTGAAATGTTCAAGAATGAAACACTTGATGTTAAAATTGATGTAGAGCTTATCGGAACAATTTTTGATAAAGTTCTTGGATATGCTAAAGCCAAGGGTATTGCAATGCCTGATTATCTTATTCCCGGTGAATGGAATGGTCCTCAGAATGATAGCTACGAGAATTTCAAAGAATATATTTATGAGCTTTATAAATCATTCCCCAATGGTGTAACAGAAACTTACATTCATCCTTCCCTTGAATGTGATGACCTTAAAGCTATTACGGGCGCTTGGCACAGAAGAGTCTGGGAGCATAAATTATTCTCAGACCCGCAAACACTTCAGCATATCAAGGCTTGCGGAATTGAACTTATTAACTATCGTGATTTGAAGAAAATTAAAGGATTCTAAAAACATACCCCTAACTTTTAGCGGATTAACTAAAAGTTAGGGGTATGTATAATTTTATAAAATTTCCAAACCCTCGAGAAGGATTTTCAGACCTAAAAGAATAAGGATTAAACCACCTGCAAATTCTGCTTTTGATTTGTACTTGGTTCCGAAAATATTACCGATTTTAACTCCGATGGAAGAAAGTGTAAAGGTTATTATACCAATAAGAGCGAAGGCAATATAAACAAACCAATCAGATTCAAAATCTGTAAAGGCGAAGCTGACACCCACAGCCAGAGCATCTATGCTTGTTGCAATTGCCATAACGAGCATTGTTTTTGCTTCTAAGGAGCAATTGACATTTTCTTCATCTTTGTCCAAAGCTTCCTTAATCATGTTGCCGCCTATAAGAGCAAGAAGAATAAACGCAATCCAATGGTCAATTGATGTGATTTTATCAGCAAATGTGCTTCCTAAAAAGTAACCTACCATCGGCATAAGAGCCTGAAACGCACCAAACCATAAGCCTACAATCACACAACTTTTTATATTAATTTTTTTAAGAGCAAGCCCTTTGCAAAGGGCAACTGCAAAAGCGTCCATCGAAAGGCTTACCGCAAGAAGAATAATTTCAACTAAACTCATAAAAACAACTCCAATTTTCATTTTGGCATTATATATCAAATAACAAATTATGTCAACAAGTTGATTTTACTATGGGTTTTATGGTAGTATTATATCAAAGAAGGTGGAGAAGTGAAGTTTTTATTTAAATCTAAGAAGAGAGCGTTATTTACAGTAATAACATTAGTTATAGTTTTCATTCTTGCTGTAAATGCACTGGCTTCAACATTTTTTTCTTTTGCAATATTTAAAAGAAACGGTTGGAAAAAGTTTGAAGTGTATTCTTACGGAGAGCAGTTAAATAATGAGTCCGAGTGGATTGAGAATAATAGCGAAAAAATCCAAATCAAAAACGCGGAAGGAAAATCATTAACAGCGTTGCAAATAAAAAATGAACATATTTCCCACAGTTATATTGTTATTTGTCATCAATATGGCGGTAGTCCGCAATCTATGGAAGAATATGCAAAGCATTTCTATGATTTAGGCTTTAATATAATTCTTCCTTATATGAGAGGTCATGGTGAAAGCCCATATAAAAATATATCTTTAGGTTGGCAGGATTATAGTGATATAACAGATTGGGTTGAAAGCATAATTGATGAAGATAATAAATCAAAAATAGGGCTTTTCGGTGTTTCTATGGGCGCAAATGCTGTAACTCTTGCTTCTTCCGGAAAATTACCTCAAAATGTCAGGTTTGCAATTGCTGACAGTTGTTATACATCAATGAATGAGTTGATAAAAGAATATGTAAAAACTCAAACAGGCTTATCTTCGTTCATTACAAAGAATTTGATGTCAGTATTTGTAGAAAGCAAAACAGGAATAACATTTAAAAGCGCAGATACAATTTTGGATGTAAGAGAAATTGAATTGCCCGTGATGTTTATCAATGGCGAAAATGATACTGTTGTTCCTGCATTAATCAGCAAAAAGCTTTATGAAAACTGTGAAGCAGATGGTGTTGAAGAGGTTATAATCGAGAATGGGACACACGGAAAAAATCTTCAGGCAGATGAGAATTCATATTGGGCAAATATTGATGCTTTTGTGCTTAATAATTTAGGCGTTTAATTACTTTCACCCCCCAACGGATGGACTAACAAACCATCCGTTGTTTTGTTGCGTCTAAAAACTAAGTATGTTTTTGTTAATAGTGTATAATTGTTTTAGAAAACATTGACAAATTTAATGTAATATATTAAAATTAATTCTGTAGTATTATATGCTTTTGTATAGATACTGTTGCATTTTTTATCGAAAGGGTGTTTCTTTTGAAAAAGTCAAAGCTTTTGGCAGTTCTCCTTGCTGTTATGATTGTTTTCAGTAGCTTTTCATGCCTATCTGTTCTTTCATCTGCAGCTGTAATCAGTGGTGGAGAATACGACGAAAATGGTAATTTGGTAAAAACATATTGGGCGTATGATGATCAGACAAATGTGTTGACTCTGTCTGCGGATGTTGGCGGTGCTCCTTGGTCACAGTATAAGGATGATATTGTGAAAGTTGTAGTTGCCGGTGAAACAAGTTTAATTGATGATTTCACTTTCTCCGGTTATCCCAAGCTTTCCGAAGTTGTTTTTGAAGTGAATGTTAATTCTATTGGTAAAGGTGCATTCCAGAACTGTGAAAGTTTAACCAATGTTGTTCTTCCCGTAGTTGGTAGTATTGGTGACTATGCTTTCTATGATTGCGACGCTTTAAAAACAGTTGTTGTTAATGGCGGTTTTGATGCTGACCATGTTGGTAAAAACATTTTCAAATCCTGCGATGCTCTTGAATCCGTTGAATTTGTAAATGGTGTTATCGAAATCGGAGAGGGTATGTTTGAAGATTGTATAGCACTTTCTTCAGTTATTCTTCCCGACAGTATTGAGAAAATCGGTCGTTTAGCATTCGAAAATTGTTCATCTCTTGAAAATATATACGTTCCTGACAGTACGGTTGAATTGGGCGAATATGCTTTTTATGGTTGTTCCTCAGTAAAAACTGCTTACATAGGTCATAATGTTGGATTGATCGGTGAATATGCTTTCGGCAAATGCACAGCACTTGAAAGTGTGGAGATTATGTGTGCAATGCCCGCTATCAGTGATGGTATGTTTTATGGTTGCTCATCACTTAAGGGCCTGACAAATCTTCCCGAGGGTATAAAAACAATTGGCAAAAATGCTTTTAAGGATTGCTCCAACTTTGCAGAAATAGTTATTCCTGCAACAGTTACTGTAATTGGCGATTCCGCTTTTGATGCAACAGTTATTAAAACAATAGATATCCCCGTAGGTGTTGAAACTATTGGTGAAGGTGCTTTTACTAATTGTGTTGAACTTACAGCAATTAATGTAGCAGCTAAAAACCGTAACTATGCAAGTGTTGATGGCGTTCTTTATGATGCAGGTATAAATAATCTCATTTGTTGTCCTGCAGGAAAAACAGGAACTGTTGTTGTCAGCGATGGCACAGAAGCAATCGGTAGTGATGCTTTTATAGGTTGCGCAGGTATCGATGTTGTTGAAATTCCTGATTCCGTAGCAACTATTGCTCCTAACGCATTTAATGGTTGTTCAGACGCTCTTGTAATTAAGGCAAATTGCGACTCTTATGCAGCAGAATATGCAAAGCTTTATGCAATAAATAAAGAAATTACTCATTCATCAATTTCTGATTGGATTGTTACTGTTGAACCTACTTGCGACAATCCCGGTGTTAAAGAAAAACAGTGCGTAGCTTGCGGTAATGTTGAAGAAACTGGTAGTGTTGATGCATTAGGCCATAACTATGATAAAGGTGTTGTAACAAAAGAGCCGACCTGTGATGAAAAAGGTGTTGTTACATTTACTTGTCAGAATGCAGGTTGTGGCGTTTCATACACAGAAACAATTCCTGAAAAAGGTCATAATTATGACGATGGTACTGTTATTTTAGAGCCCACTTGTGACGTTGAGGGAACAAAGAGATTCCGTTGTAAGAATGAAAGTTGTTATGATTATTATGATATTACTCTTCCTGCAACAGGTCATGATATAGATGATGGTACAATAACAAAAGAATCTACTTGTGTGGATGATGGCGAAATTGTTTATAAATGTAAAGATGAAGATTGCAACTACAAATATACAGAGGCAATTCCTGCAATCGGACACGATTACGATGATGGTGTTGTGACTGTTGCTCCCGACTGTGAAAATACAGGTGTTAAGACATTTACATGTGAAAATGGTTGCGGAGATACATATACAGAAGTAATTCCCCAAACAGGACACTCTTACGATAAAGGTGTAATCACAAAATATCCAACAGTAGATGCTGACGGTGAAATTACTTACACTTGTGAAAACGAATGGTGTACAGAAGACTGTGCAAACCATAAAAAAATAGTATATATTCCTAACGATGCATTTAACGGTATCATTGCTACAAATGATGGTGCTTATGCTGACGAAGATGGAAATTTCCATAATCTTACATGGCTCATTACTGATTCATACGATTTATACATATATGCAGATGATACTGCAGAAGAATGGGCACCTTACAGAAATCAGATTGTTACTGCAACAATCACAGGTGATGCAAAAACTGTTGGAAACGGTTCATTTGCATATATGCCTGCTCTTACTGAGGTGAATATCCTTTTCAGTCTCGGCACAATTGAGGCTTATGCATTCCAGTATTGCGAAAATCTTAAAACAGTTTATACAGGTTCAATAGAGGAGCTTCAGGACTTTGCTTTCTATCACTGTTCATCACTTGAAAATGTTGATATTTATGGCGGTTTGCCTGAAGGTAAAGTAGGCAGAAATATATTCCTTGATTGTGTAAAGCTTTCAGATGTTGTTTTGAGAAACGGTACACTTTCAATAGGCGAAGCAATGTTCAAAGGTTGCTCTTCACTTGAAGAGATTATTCTTCCTGAAAGCTTGCTTGTAATTGGCGACTCTGCATTTGATGGAACTTCTCTTAAAACAATCAGAATTCCTACTGATGTTAAAGAAATTCAAAAAGGTGTATTTACAAAATGCACTGAACTTGAAGAAGTTGTAGTAGATACCAAGAATGATAACTACTTCAGTTTTGATGGTGTGCTTTATGATATGTCACTTGGTTCACTTCTTCTTTGCCCCGCAGGCAAGAAAGGTGAAGTTACAGTATGGGAAGGTACAGCAAAGATAGCAGAAGATGCATTTATCGGCTGCGTAAATGTAACAAAAGTAAACATTCCCGCAAGTGTGAAAGAAATTGCAGAAAATGCATTTAATGGTTGCTCAGACACACTTGTTATAGCATGTGATTGTGATTCTTATGCAGCAGAGTTTGCAAAGCACAGAGGGATTGCAACTGAGCTTACACATGTAGGAAGCCAAGTATGGCAGATAACAGCAGAACCCACATGTCTTGAAGATGGTAGCAAAGAGCTTGTATGTTCAGCTTGTGGATATTCTCATGAAATTAAATCAATCTCTGCACTTGGTCATGCATACGATGACGGAGTTGTAACAACAGAAGCAACTTGCGAAACAGACGGTGTTAAGACATTTACATGTACAAGAGAGGGTTGCGACGATACATACACTGAAGTGATTCCTGCACTTGGACACGATTATGGTGATGGTGTTGTAACACTTGAACCTACTTGTGAAGCAGATGGAGTTAAAACATTTACCTGTAAGAACGATTGTGGCACTACATATACAGAAGCAATTCCTGCAATTGGACACGATTATGATAATGGTGTTGTAACTCTCGCACCTACTTGTGAAGCAGATGGAGTTAAAACATTTACCTGTAAGAACGATTGTGGCACTACATATACAGAAGCAATTCCTGCAATCGGACACGATTATGATGATGGTGTTGTAACACTTGAACCTACTTGTGATGAGGATGGCGTCAAGACATTTACATGTAAGAATGGTTGCGGTTCCACATACACAGAAGCAATCCCCGCTATTACACATAATTATATTGAAACAGTAGTAAGAGAAGGTACATGCATTACTAAGGGTCTTGTTGAATATAAATGTGAAAACTGCGGAGATTCATATTCCGTAAGAGAATATGGCGAACATCAGCTTTATTCATCACCGGTAAGGGTTGAACCTACTTGTGATAAAGAAGGCAAGGAAGGCAACAAGTGTGCTCTTTGTAATGAATTTGTTGGTGAAGTTACAGTTATTCCTGCAACAAGCCATACCGAGGGTAAATGGGTTGTTGATAAAAAGGCAACTTGCACATCTGCAGGTTCAAAGCATAAGAGTTGTAAATCTTGCGGAACAGTTCTTGCAACTGAAGAGCTTCCTGCATTAGGTCACAGTGAGAGTGATTGGATTACAGACAAGAAAGCAACTGTAGATGCTACAGGTAAGAAACATAAAGAATGTACTGAATGTGGCGAAACCCTTGAAAAGGGAACAATAAAGCAACTTCATTGTTCTCGTCCTCAGCTCGAAAAAGTTTCAAATGTTTCAAAGGGTGTAAAGATTTCTTGGGAGAAAGAAAGCGGAGCAGATAGTTACCGCGTATATCGTAAAACCAAAAACGGCGAATGGAAATATCTGGATTCAACTAAAAAGACAAGTTACATTGATGATACAGCAGAATCCGGAACAAAGTATTATTATTCCGTTCGTGCAAGAAACGAAGCAGGTAACTCAGCTCGTTCGAATTCACTTTCAAGATATTACCTTGATGATCCTAACTTGAAAACAGCTACAAGTACCAAAAAGGGTATCACTCTTAAATGGTCAAAAGTAGCTGGTGCAGAAGGTTATATTGTTTATCGTAAGACCGGTTCAGGTGATTACGAAAGAATCAAAACCATAAACGGCAAATCTGTTACTTCTTACACAGATAAAAAAGCAAAGAAGGGTAAAAAATATTCCTACAAGGTAAAAGCTTACTACAGCAAAACACGTAGTGATTATTCAAAAACAAAAACATTAACGGATAAGTATTAAGTTTTTTCGGTGTGCAACAAGCTAGGTTTTGTTGCACACCGTGTTTTTTTGTTTGCAAATTTATAAAAAAGCCTTGACAAATATATGTTACTTTGTTATAATGCACTTCTGTAAAGTTAAACTTCTTTACAGTGTGGTTTGAAAGGGGTGTCAATGTGGCTAAAAATCTTGATGTTGTTTTGCTTGCGGATTTCTATGGCGAAATGCTTACAGATAATCAACGCAAGTTCATTGAGTATTATTACAGCGACGATCTTTCACTTGCAGAAATCGCACAGAATGAAGGCATCACAAGGCAGGGCGTTCGTGATGCGGTTAAGCGCGCAGAAACTCAGCTTTATGATATGGAGAAAAAATTGGGCTTTGCCGAGCGCACAAGGAAAATCACAGAGGCTCTCAATGTTGTTATGGAAAACGTTGAGGAAATCAATAAATATAATATGAATATATCTCTTTCAAGAGAGGTTAACGATGCAGTTGTTAATATTAAATCTGCAATAGTTTCTCTTGATGAATAATTTATAAAAGCAGAGGAGGTTGCACCGTGGCTTTTGAAGGACTTTCAGACAGACTTGATAATGCCTTTAAAAAATTAAAAAGTAAGGGTAGCCTTACAGAATCCGATGTTCGTGATGCTATGCGTGAGGTGCGACTTGCACTTTTAGAGGCGGACGTTAACTACAAGGTTGCCAAGGATTTTACTAATACAGTTACCGAGCGTGCAATTGGTGCTAAGGTTATGGAAAGCCTTACTCCTGCGCAGATGGTTATTAAAATTGTTAATGAAGAGCTTACCGCACTTATGGGCGGAACTCAGGCTAGACTTTCTACAGCGGCACATCCTCCAACGGTTGTTATGATGTGCGGTCTTCAGGGTTCAGGTAAAACAACCCATAGTGCAAAAATCGCTCTCAGACTTAAAGAACAGGGCCATAGACCTCTTCTTGTTGCTTGTGACATTTATCGTCCTGCTGCTATTAAGCAGTTGCAGGTTGTTGGTGAGCAAGTTGGTGTTCCCGTTTTTGAAATGGGTACAGAAAATCCCGTGAAAATTGCGAGAGAGGCAATCAAGCTTGCAAAAGATAATGGCTATGACTATGTGTTCCTTGATACTGCAGGTCGTCTTCATATTGATGAACAGCTTATGCAGGAACTCAAAGATATAAAAGCAGAGGTTAAGCCTCACGAAATTCTTCTTGTTATCGACTCAATGCTCGGTCAGGATGCAGTTACTGTTGCTTCTTCATTTAATGAGGCACTTGGTATTGACGGTCTTGTTCTTACAAAGCTTGATGGTGATACTCGAGGCGGTGCGGCACTTTCTGCAAGAGCAGTTACAGGTAAACCTATTAAGTTTATAGGTATTGGTGAAAAGCTCGGAGATTTGGATGTTTTCCACCCTGACAGAATGGCAAGCCGTATTCTCGGTATGGGTGATGTGCTTTCACTTATCGAAAAAGCAGAAACAGCTCTTGACGAGAAAAAAGCCGAACAGCTTGAAAAGAAACTTCGTGAAAATAGAATTGACCTTAACGATATGCTTATGCAGTTTGAGGAAATGAAGAAAATGGGTCCTATGAAGGACATTATTTCTCTCATTCCCGGTCTTAACAAGAAAGTTAAGGACACAGATGTTGACGATAAGCAAATTGATTATACAATGGCAATTATCCGTTCAATGACAATGAAAGAACGCGAAAATCCCGATATAATCAATCCGTCAAGAAAGAGAAGAATTGCCGCAGGTTGCGGTTTGCAGGTTGAAGATGTTAATCGTCTTCTTAACCAATATCGCTCAATGCAAAAGCTCTATAAACAGCTTAACGGCAAAAATTCAAAGAAAATGATGAAACGTATGCAACGCATGGGGATGGGCGGAGGAATGCCCGGAGGTATGCCCGGCGGTTTCCCGATGTAAGTCTTTAAACACAATGTGTTTAATATAAATTAGTTTATTATTATTTTACTTTTCGGAGGTAATTAAAATGGCAGTAAAAATTCGTCTTCGCCGTATGGGCGCAAAGAAAGCACCTTTCTATCGTGTAGTAGTTGCTGATTCACGTTATCCTCGTGACGGCAGATTCATCGAAGAAGTTGGTTACTACAACCCCATCAGCGATCCCGCAGAAATCAAAATTGATGCAGAAAAAGTTACAAAATGGATTCAGAACGGTGCTCAGCCCACTGATACAGTTCGTGACCTTCTCAAAAAAGAAAACATCATTAAATAATTAAGGTGACTACGATGAAAGAATTACTCGAAACAGTCGCAAAGGGACTTGTTGATGCCCCTGATGCAGTCGAGGTCACTGTTGACGAGCCCAACGAAGAGGGTGTAGTTGTTTATCATCTTCACGTCGGACCCGACGATATGGGAAGAGTTATCGGTAAGCAAGGCAGAATTGCAAAAGCAATCCGTACTGTTATGCGTGCCGCAGCAATCCGCAAGGACGTCAAAGTTCAGGTCGATATCGACTAAGAAAGGAAAAATGGGCTGGTTACAGCCCATTTTTTATTAAATTTTATGATTAAAGAATTTCTTGAAATCGGGCAGATTGTCAGCACTCACGGAATAAAGGGTGAGGTGCGCCTTAACCCTTGGTGCGACTCTCCCGAATTTGTTAAAAAGTTTAAAACCCTCTACCGTGATGAAAAAGGAAATGATAGCTTTAAAATTATTTCCTGCCGTCCTCACGGTAATGTTGCTGTGCTTAAAATTGAGGGTGTTGATACCGTTGAAGATGCACAGAAATTAAGAAATACCATTCTTTATATGAAACGAGCAGATATTAATTTGCCCGCGGGCAAATGGTTCGTTTCCGAGCTTATCGGTTGCTCAGTTCTTGATTACGATGATAATAATATTTGCTATGGTAAAATTAAAGATATAGAAAGCTATGCAGCAAATGACGTATGGTTCATTGAAACTCCTGATGGTAAAGAGGTTCTTATTCCTGCCATTAAGGATGTTGTTATTGAATGTGATGTGGCAAATGATGTTGCTTTTATTCGTCCGTTAAGGGGGCTTTTTGATGAGGATTGATATTCTGACACTGTTTCCCGAAATGTGCGAGGCGGTAATGAGTGAAAGTATTATTGGCAGAGCAAGAAAATCAGGGAAAGTTGAAATGAATTTTCACCAAATTCGTGAGTTTGCCATAAACAAACATAATCAGGTTGATGACACTCCTTATGGTGGCGGAGCGGGTATGCTTATGATGGCTCAACCTATTTACGATTGCTTTATGAAAGTTTGTGACCAAGCAGGTACTAAGCCTCATTTAATTTATATGTCGCCTTGCGGGAAAACTCTCACTCAGGAAAGAGTTAAAGAGCTTTCGAAAATGGATAATATTGCTATTCTTTGTGGTCGCTATGAGGGCGTTGACCAAAGGGTTATTGATGAAATTGTTGATGAAGAAATCTCTATTGGTGACTATGTTGTAACAGGTGGAGAAATGCCTGCAATGATTGTTGCAGATGCGGTTTCCCGTATGCTTCCGGGTGTTCTTTCGGAGCCTGAGGGCTTTATGGGAGAGAGCCATTATTCTTCGCTTCTCGAATATCCGCAATATACAAAGCCACCTGTATGGCATGATATGGAAGTGCCTGAGGTTCTTTCTTCAGGACACCATGCAAATATAAAAAAATGGCAAAGAGAGCGCTCTATTGAAAGAACCTTTGAGCGCAGACCTGAACTTTTAGAAAATGCAGAGTTAGATAAAAAGGAAAAGGCATTTTTAGAAGAATTAAGAAAGAATGTTAAATAATTGTTTATGTTTAATAATAAAGACTGACAATTGTAGTTAACTTGCACAAAACACGCCTTTGAAATTTTGAAAGGTTTAGTATTCCATCCGAATTATTGACTTTTTGAAAAAAGGTTGTTCTTTTTTCGTTGACTAAAAAGGATTTGGTGGTATAATATAGTAAGTGATTTGCAGATTTCTGCACTCATAACAGTAAGAAATAATTCAATGTTTTAATTTTGAATGTGGGAGAATAATTATGTACGTTAAAGATGTAACAGTTAAAAATCAGGTAGGTCTTCATGCACGTCCCGCTACTTTCTTTATTCAGAAAGCTAACGAGTTCAAGTCTTCAATCTGGCTTGAGAAGGAAGAAAGAAGAGTTAATGCAAAAAGT